>CAYOIU010000114.1:0-11085 GCA_964404085.1 uncultured Desulfobacteraceae bacterium
ATTAAACAATTCGGCCTTTTTGGGGGACTCAACTGATGACCCGATGGACGATGATGGGTTTGGAATAACCTTTAGCCATTCGTTGAGGATATTCCTCCATCTGTCTCTTATTCTTTAGGTAATATAGTATATCCTGACTGGCCAAGATGTCGCACCCCAATTCTTTGGTGAGGTCCTGGACAGGGGACCTGTCCGCACTGAGCGTTATTAACCTCTTTTGTCCTGGATCGGCGCCTCGTCCCCCTCCTCATTCCCTGCCTGGTTCCGGTAATTCACCCTTTCCTGGGTGGGTTCCACATCGCTGAACTCAATTTTTATCTCTCTTGCCCCAAATCCTTTTGCAAGGAGTCCAAGGGTCTGTCGGGCCGATTTCTGCACCTCGGACTGCATCCTCTTGACCAGCTCATTTGCCATTTGGGACGCCTGGTTTTTGGCTTCCAAAACGAGTCTGTTTTTGGTCTCTTCGCTGAAACTGTCACTGAAGGCATTGCTCAACAGATCGGGTAAAAGCCAGGGCAAGAATTTGGCCTTCTGTTCATCATAGAAGCTGATGCTCTTTATGTGGGACTCGTAAAGACATTTCGGCATTTTCAGGAGGTACGAGTCAATACCCACGGGATCAACAAAAAAATCCGAACTGTGCAAGTCATATTTGAAGTCGATATCAAATTCGAAAATCATGGCCATCTTCTTTTCCGAGGCCAGCCAGCGGAAGTACTTCTTGCCGGTTTCTCCAAACCAATGGTCGGAGGTGGTTATGATCTCCTTGGTAAAAACCTTGAATACAACCAGCTCTCCAACTGACTTGAGTTTTTCAACCGTAGAAATAACGTCAACCTTGCTGGGCTTCCTTGATTTTCGTAACCGCGTCTTCCACAAGACCAGGAATATCCCGGCGCATAGTGCAAAGCCCACTATTCCTGAAAGAATTGTCGTTTCCAATTGGTTTCCCCCTCTCTATTCAAATGGGTATCATTCAGTGGCCTGCGGCAAGACCCGATGCCATGCGTTCACGTCATATCGGGCAATTCTCCCAGCCGCGGGAGATTCCTTTTCAAGACCTGAAAAATCTCATAAATCTGTGAACCGTTGATGAGACCTTGGTCCAATAGAATCCTTCCCAGACGCCTGTGCTCATCATTCTCCACGTTTTCCCTGGCCTGGATGGTAAGTGCTTCAACAAGCTGCTCGACGGTTATGAATCCTTTTTCAACGGCTATCGCCCCGAACCGCTTTTCGAGAAATTTCTTATCCATTTTGACCTCATTTTTGAAGTAAATAAGCGGGTCCGAGCCGGCTCATTTATGTTTCACTGACAGGCAAAGGTTTCTTTTTCTGAAGGAATTCCTCCAACCGCTGGACATGGCGGTTTTCCTCCTCTATGATTTTACCGAGCCGGCCAGCAATCTTCTCATCGTCAATGAATTCGCCGAGCATTTCAAAGAAGAGTATCGTATCCTTTTCAAATTCAATAGACAATTCAAGGAGACTGTCCATGTCTTCCATCCCGGAAAAATCGACATCAGTAATCGAAAAAGCCTGGGTTCCCAGAATCCCCTGGAGGATGCTCTTTCCCATTTCATCCAATCGGGGATCCACCGTTTTTGTCTCAACCTCTCCCTTGAACCGGATGAACCATTTCTCATGTTTGATCTCTTCATCCGCCAGCCATTGAAGCATTGACGCGAGGGAAGGATCTGATGTCTCCGCCTCTGCTTTTCTGTAGATCTCCTCTCCATTCTTCTCGATACGAATGGCAAGATCAATGATTTCGCCCAGCGTGAACATTTCATTCCCCGGTGGATAAGCGTTCAAAGTGTATCACGGATGGTTTTGCCTTAGGCTTCAGAGGGCTTCTGAAATATGATTCATTATTTTGGCTGCTAATGCAAGAGGTTCCTTCATTGTGACCACTTGGTCTTGGATTGAAGAATGCTGGGGGGATGGGGGGAGTTCATCAGGGAAGGGGCGCAGGATTGTCCCCTTCCCTGTTAAAAAATCCAGGTGTTAAAAGTTGATGACTTCGTAGAAAGTCATCATATCTATATTCCTTTCTTTCGGTCCTACTTTTTTCTCTTGTCTTTCAGGTAAATGGCCTTTGAAGGGCCCTCCCCTACCGGTCTCTCCTCAATATGAAAGAGTTTTGCTGCCGTGACCAGTTCGCCCAACTTCTTGTAGCCATAATTCCTGGGGTCGAACTCGGGGGCCTGCTTGGCGATGTTGCTGCCTACAGATGCCAGGTGCGCCCAGCCACTGTCGTCAGAGGAGGCCTCAACCGCATTTCGCAATAAGTTAACCACCTTCGTGTCCTGTTTCAACTCGGAGGTGGTTTTTCGCTTGATCTTTTCCGTATCATCGTCTTTGGAACGAAGCACTTCGGTGAAAATGAATTTATCACAGGCCGAAACAAAGGGCTCGGGCGTTTTTTTCTCACCAAAGCCATAGACAAAAAGCCCGGCCTCCCTTATCCTTGAGGCCAATTTGGTGAAATCACTGTCGCTCGACACGATGCAGAACCCGTCAAATTTGTCGGTGTAAAGCAGATCCATCGCGTCAATGATCATGGCGCTGTCCGTGGCATTTTTTCCGTAAGTGTAGCTGAACTGCTGTATGGGCTGAATGGAGTACTGCAGAAGGACTTCTTTCCACCCCTTCAGATCCGGAGCTGTCCAGTCTCCGTAGATCCTTTTCACATTGGCTGTCCCAATGGTGGCGATTTCTGCAAGAAGCCCTTCGACGATCGATGGCTGTGCATTATCCGCGTCTATCAGAACGGCCAGCTTTTCGGTTTTTTCCTCTGTCATCTTTATCCCCTCCGCTTCTTTCTGTATACAAAAGGCAATACCGACTGCCAATATTCCCTGTAGGCCTGACACCTGCGATTCCATTTGCAGGAGCGGCAGACATCCACATGTTTTCGTGGCTGGTTTTTGTACCTGGTGCAGGTTATAAATCCACCCGAGCCATTTTCATCCATTGTTTTTCCGTTTCATCCGAAGTAAATGATCCTGAAAAGTGTGAGCTCGCCATTCAATCCGCCTGAAGCGGTTTCGTGATTTTGTTGTCTCATCTTGCCACAAGGGTCGCCCCGTTGTCCAGAATTTGCACAGGAATAAAGGCGCACTCACCAGAAGGCAAAAACCTGAAGAATCCTACCCAAAAGAAACGCTGTCAGGAAAGGTCACCTCATGGTAGAATAGAAATCAATCAAAGAGAGGGTTTTCCCATGAAAATAACCCCACTTTCTTACCACCGGGAGACGAGTTATGACCGCCACAGGATGTCCGGACACTTCCTGGATTGGCAAAATCAACCCACGGTTTTCAAGACCTATTCGGGTAAGACACCTGTTGAACTTCCAAGGGATGTCCGGTTTCCCCGAACCACGCTCCCGGAGGTGTTGGAGAAAGATATTGAACACAAAAAAGGTACTTGGATCCATTCAAAAAAGGACCTCTCTCGCCTCCTGCTCCTGACATATACCCTGACGGCTACGGCCCGCCACCCAGGAGGTGACTTCACCTACCGCAGTGCTGCCTCTGCCGGCGCCCTTTACCCCACTGAAATCTACGTGGCTCTTCGGGGATTCAAGGACCTTGAAGACGGCCTCTATTACTTCTCCATAGCCCGTCACGGCCTCGTGCTTCTGCGCCCGGGTGACTTCTCCGGCGCCATGGGAGAGGTGACGAAAATGTCCCACGGGGAACCTTCTCCTCTCGTGTTCCTTTTTTCCGCCATCTTTTTTCGGAGCGCCTGGAAATATCGCGAGCGCTCCTACCGCTACCACCTCCTCGATACGGGGCACGTGATCGAAAACCTCATTCTCGCTTCCAGGGCGTTGGACCTTCCCCTGTTCCTCTCTTATGACTTTGACGACCGTGCGGCCAATCAGTTCCTGGGGCTGGACGCTTCAAGAGAGGTCTGCCTTGCCGTTGCCAAGGTGTCGGGGGACGGAAGCGCATCCGAAGCGAATGCCACTAAGGTCCCGGATCTGCCCCAGGAGATCCAACAGGCTTCGCGTGTGGCCTCAAGAGAGGTGGACTACCCGTTGATCCGTGAAATGCATTGGGCAGGGCTTGAAAAGGCTGCAACGACAACGCCGGAGATGGACATGAGCGAGGAAATGGGGGTCCGGCCGCGCCAATGGACAAAGATCGAACCTGCCGTCACCCCACCTGAGACCACGAATTTTGCCGAGGCCGTGTTCGGCCGGAGATCGAGGCGTAATTTCGTTCAAGAAAGCATCTCCGCCGACCGTATTTCCACACTTTTTGGATCACTTACCTGGACCGATTCTGCATTTTCCCTCTACGCGGGATCCGTTTGCACAGGCTTCATCACCCGGGGGTGTGAAACCATGTCGGATGGTTTCTACCTTCTAAACCCGAGAACAAAAGCCTTTGGATTGATTTCAGGCGACGTTACCGTTGAAGCCATGGCGTCCATTTGTCTCGACCAATTGTGGCTTGCCAATGGAGGAATCCAATTCCTGTTCATGACCAATTTACAGGCACTGGATCGAACCTGGGGTGGTCGGAGCTACCGTTACGCCATGATGACGGCCGGCAGGATGGGCGAGCGGCTTTATCTGGCAGCGGAATCCCTGGGGCTGGGCTGTTGCGGAATCGGCGCTTTCTACGATGGTGAAGCCGCGCGAATCCTCAGACTCAACCCGGAATCCAGGCTTCTTTACCTCGTGGCCGTCGGCCAGGTTAAGAAAATGATCTCGTGAAAGGCGGAGTCAATGGCGCCCGACCTCTTTACACCGCTCATGTGGTGTCGTCGTCATCCTCGTATCTTTCCCTCCTTTTTCTGATCCACAAACGAATGAATGCGTAAAGGGTGATGAGCGAAGCCAATGCGAAGAGGATCTCGTAGAGATGGTAACTGATCTGGACAATCCAGCCCATGACCGACCTGATGGAACCATGCCACCCTTTTTCAAGTTCCCCCAGCGAGCTGGAAAACACCCTTTGGACGGCTTGACCTGTTTCCATACCGTCTGCCAGAAGACTCAGCATTTCCAGGACCCTGTCCTTTCCAAACCGGTTGAAAAGGTACGTGACAAAACTCTTGCTCTCCTGGTAGGCCAGGATAAGGCCCCGTTCGTCACGTGGGAACCGGTATTGCAGATCGTTCAACGGCAGAAATTCCCTTGTGAGGGCCGCCCTGTTCAAGACAGCCCCTTTTTGATCCATCATGATTTCATCAATCCCGTCGCTGACCCATTGGCAGAGGCCTTCATCGAGCCAACGGGGCAGCAGCTTCTCACTTATGTGCTGATGAAGCAGGATATGGCTGAGTTCGTGCTTGAGGGTAACTTCCAGGCGAAAGGGGTGAACGCGCATCCGGGAGTAGTCGATGACCACGAGGTTTTTTCGGGGCACGGCAAACGCCACGGCAAGGGGGCTTTCGGCCATCCTCAGGAAGGTCTCCCTTTTCGTTATGAGCACGATGGAGGGTCTGGCGACTATGTTCCAGTGAAAAACCTTTTTCAGATCTCCCCGGATTTTCGGATAGAGATCGACGATCTCGTTCGCGGCTGAATCCAGTGAGGGCTCATAGTACACGGTCACATCTTTTGACCGCAATACTTCCAGGTCCCCTCCAAAAACGCCTATCGCCAATCCAAGGAACAGGCTGACGAGGCAAACACAAACGCTCCCTTTGGCAACAAGCTTTCCGGAAAAACCTTTGCCGCACTTTCGAGCCATGCTGGATCAGTCCATGCCTTTCATCAGGTTACAAATCCAACTGCCAAAAAGGTTCTTTTGCCATGTCCTCAGGGTATCGATCGCTTCCAGCTCTTCTTCCCTTCGGGGATATGCCAGGGCAATGGACTGTATTTGTGCGGTCGTGCATATGAGCGAGGGATCCAGGTTCATCTCCCTTGCCCGCGCATCCCTCCAGTGCTTCAGCGCCTTTATCCTCCTTGATGCCCGAACGCCGATGTGCTGGCGGGTTTTCCTGGGGAATGCCGGGAGTTGATTTTCCTCCACTGCCAGCCCCTCTGCGATTCTTTCCAAAAAGCTTCGTCCCAGGATCTTCACCTGCCTGGCGCTCATTCCCCTGATCTCATCAAGGGCCTTTTCGGTTGTTGGTTTCCGCTCCACCATCTCCATGATCGGAGCGTTGCCCAGAATCTTGAAGGGCGGGCGGTCCTTTTTCCTGGCCAACTCGTCCCGCAGCTGCAGTATGGATTCCAGCACGGCCAGGTCCCTGGGGGCAAGCCTCCCGGCCCCCTTGAATTTCAGGAAGAGCGGGGCACCTTTCGCGCTATTGGGTCGGACTTTGCTCAAGAGTTCGCACTCCTCCTCGACAAAGGGAAGTCGCTCCAGTGCCACAAGTTCTTCTTCGAGCATCCGGCACAGGGAAAGAAGGTGGCAGGTATCTTGTACCCCGTAGGCAAGCATGGCATCGGGCAATGGCCTCTGCGACCAGTCCCTTTTCTGGTACTTTTTCTCCGCCAACACCCCCAGATATTCTTTGAGGAGAGAGGCAAGGCCCGTTTCCCTGACCCCCACAAACCTTGCCGCAATCTGGGTGTCGAAAAGTCCGCCTACTTCAATGTTAAAATCGCGGTAGAGGGAACGGATGTCATAATCGGCCCCATGAAAGATTTTTCGAATATGAGGATTTTTGAAGGCCGGGGAAAGGGGCGAGAGGTTATCCAGCGCAAGGGGATCTACAAGGATGTTCTTTGAAGGGGTGGAAATCTGGATGAGGCAGACCTTTTCCTGGTAGTGAAACAGGGAGTCCGCCTCGAGGTCCACGCCTATGGCCGTTTCGCCTTCCAGGTCCTCGGCTGTGTGCTTGAGGTCATTCTGGTTCGTTACCAGGGAATAGATCGGGGTTTTTCGGTGCATCTTCTTTCCTGAACTGTCCGTAAGGACGGGCTGTGACATGCCTATGACTTTCCACGGCTTACTTTGACGGTATTGTAGGCCATGGGTCTCCTCCATTACCATACGCAGCCTGGCAAAGGCTATGAAGTGGTTATCTCAAATTCAGGCGGGTCCATCATATGTTTCTTGACCGCGCAAAGGTCCATGGACCTGATGACCGCTTTTTTATATTTTTCTGGAAAATCCTCGGGAAGGGACAGGCGGAAGGACATCTTTTCGTACCTTTTTTTTGCATCGTCCCACTCGCATGCCATACTCAGAGACATGCCGTCTATATGGATATCGCGGGCCAGGCAATAGCTCAAGGCATAGATTCCGGCACAGGTCCCAAGGGAGGCCAGAAACAACTGAAAGGGTTCCGGGGCAGATTCCCCGCCCCCGAAATCGACCGACTGATCCGTATTGATCAGGAATTTACCCACCCTGGCGTCGACTTTTTTGTCGCCGGGGAAACTGACTTCAATAAACGTTTTCTTCATTCTTTCTTTTCCCTCCTATGACTGTTTTATCTCCAATGATTGGATTTCATTCACGAGAATATGAGTCCTGTGAACTTAACATTCCGGGCAGTAAAAAACAATGGTGTCGTGATTACCCAAATCATTAAGATCCTGGATTCCATGCCAGGACCGGGTCCATCAAAGCCCGAACCGCTATTCCCGTCTTGACAGGGTCCCATGCAAATGATAGGGCTTTTCCGACTACCTTCGCACAACCGATTTTCCCCCCACTCACCCCAACCCGGAGGACCTCATGGCCGATGAATACTTGACGAAAGCACTCCGCTATCGCTGGCTCATCTTCTGGATCCTGGCCTTCAGTTACGTCCTCGTATACTTTCATCGCCTCTGTCCCGCAGTGGTGGCAGTGGACATGATGCGGGACCTCAAGGCCGGAGGTGGTCTAATCGGGCTGCTGGGAGCCGCTTATTTCTACCCTTACGCCCTTATGCAGCTCCCGGCCGGGCTCTTGTCGGATTCCTGGGGGCCGCGAAAGACCATTACCCTTTTCTTCTGCGTGGCTTTCGCGGGGTCTCTCCTCCTCGGCCTGGCGCCGAACCTCTTCTGGGCCATCGCGGGAAGGACGCTCGTGGGTCTTGGTGTGGCCATGCTATTCGTTCCGACCATGAAGATCCTGGCCGAATGGTTCAGAGTCAAGGAATTCGCCTTCATGACGGGCATCCTCATGGCCATGGGCGGTATATCGGATCGCTCAGCGCAGCATCACCCCTGGCACTTCTCAGCTCCTGGATAGGTTGGCGCATGTCTTTCGTAGCGGTAGGTGCTTTCACGCTGGTGCTGGGGATCCTGGTCTGGTCCTTTGTCCGGGATCGTCCAGAGGACAAGGGATGGCCCTCACCCAGAGAGGCACAGAATTTCGAGAAGGTCCCGGCCATCGGCCTCGCCGAAGGCATCAAGATGGTCATCTCCAATGCGGCCTTTTGGCCCTTAGCCATCTGGTTCTTTTTCGACTGTGCGGTATTCTTTTCTTTCGGTGGGCTGTGGGGGGGCCTTACCTGATGCAGGTCTACGGCCTTACCAAGGCCCAGGAAGGTCAAATCCTTTCCATGCTCGCTATCGGCATGATCTTCGGAAGCCCGTTTCTAAGTTTCCTTTCCAACAACGTCTTCAAGGCAAGGAAACCGGTCCTGATCCTTTCCGCTGGAATCCTTCTGCTTCTCACCGCTCCACTTGCCTTTTATACTGAAAGGATCCCCATCGCCGGCCTCTATCTCCTCTGCTTCGGTCTTGGGGTCTTTTCAAGCGCCATAGTGGTGATCGGTTTCACAACCACCAAGGAGCTTTTTCCCGTCCAGATGGCTGGCACGGCCACCGGTCTGGTCAATCTCTTCCCTTTGCCGGAGGTGCTGTGTTTCAGCCTCTCCTGGGCCACATCCTGGAAAAAGGCGGCCGACTGGCAGGAGGAGCTTTCGTCCTGGAGGGGTACAAAAGGGCCTTCCTGACCCTCTTCTTCTGCGGTCTTGTCTCGCTGATAGCAAGCTTTTGCCTGCGGGAGACCATGAAAAAAGAGTAGGGGAACGCTCTCGGCGCCATCCGGGTCTAACGCCCGGACCTCAGGCCGGAAGCCTCTTTCTCTTCCTGGCTTCGTATTCGAGAATCTTCTTTTCCAGTTCAGCCAATCGTCTTTCTATATCGGAAAGCTTTTTCTGCAAGATCGTATTCCTGTCCTTGTGCGTTTCTTTTTTTTCAGCAGATTTTCGGTTGGACGTCTCCCTGATGATCCTGCCCACACTTGTGGCGCTGATCCCAAACCGCTCGGCGATTTTTCTCATGGACAGTCCTGTGGCGCTGGCCTCCAGAACCTTCTTCCGCGTGTCCGCTTCAATTCTCTTTCCTGCCATTTTTCCTTCCTTTCCCCCAATCCGGCGGAGCCGGAATTGAACAAGTGCCAAAGGAAATGTAAAAAGACCCAGTAGACCTCCATCTTTTCCTGCAACTTTTCTATCATATGACGTTAACTATCTTGTTTCAAGACGTTTTTCAGGTTGTCCGGTGCAAAAGCAGGCCGGCCTCAAGTGCAAATGGCTTTCGGTATTTCTGCTTGACAAGCAGTAGGCTTTTCCATAACCTGCCCGACAATTGCACGTTTAGTAAAGCCATTCTGTCCACAAAGTCACTTAAACTCCATGACCGATAAGAAAATCATGCTCCTCCAACATGCCGTGGCCCTATCGGGTAGGCTGGAAATCGATCACATCGGTTCCGGCGTTGGCATCATGCTCTACAGTCCTTCCCGCAAGGTTGGCGCAGGCCTCCACGTTCTTGCGCCCAATTCGTCGGGAATATCACCTAAGAATCCCATAATGTATGCCAACACCGCTGTTCCCTTCGTCATGGAAGAGCTTCAGGCAAAAGGGGGAACCCCTCCTTTTTCAGTGGCCATCGCGGGTGGCGCCGGCCTCCTGAACAATGAAAGCTCGGCCAATTCGGGCCAAAAAGTGGTTGATGCGGTCAGGGATGCCCTGAAAAGGGCAAACCTCAAGATCAAGGTTGACAAAACGGGCGGCAATAAGATCCGTTCTATCATACTGGATATTGATGCGGGAAAAATAAAGATTACTTAGAGTCTGTGGAAGGTCTGGATCAGAATGAAAATCGAATGCCCACATTGCCATAAGACCTATGATTTGGATGAAAAAAGTCTCCCTGTTGCGGATATGGTGACGCTGCCCTGCCCGCAATGCAAGAAACCGATAACCTTGAACCTTGAGCCTGAGGGTGAGGGGGAGGGGGAGCCTGCAGGCGAAAAACTCAAGAAAAGGATTTTGGCCACCGTCAGGGATCTTCCGCCCATGCCCCAGACGATTCTCAAGGCCCAAGAAATCTTGAGGGACCCTCTTTCCAGCTTCGATGCACTTGCCAAGGTCCTCGAGACCGACCAAGCCATCGCCGCCAGGATCCTCCGGATGGCCAACTCACCTTTCTATGGCATGATGGGAAAGATTTCATCCCTTCAGCATGCCTCGACCGTTCTTGGCGTGAAAACATTACAGGAACTCATCATCATGGCCGGGACTTCGGACATTCTCGCTGGAAAACTTGAGGGCTATGGGATGGATTCCGGGGAACTCTGGCTCCATTCCCTGGGTGTCGCCTTTGGTTCCAAGCTTATCGCCGCCAGGAAAGAACCCGGCCTCGCCAATGATGCCTTTGCTGCCGGCCTGATTCATGACGCCGGGAAGTTGGCTCTGGATCCCTACATTTCTGAGAAAATAGAGACTTTCAATGCGGTCACTGAAGATGGCAGTGAGAATTTCACAGGTGCCGAAAGGCGTATTCTTGGGTTTGATCACGCCGAACTGGTTTATGAACTCTGCATGGCCTGGAACGTCCCTGAGCCCCTCAGGAGCGCTGTCAGGTTCCACCACAAGCCCGCTGAATCAGGAGGAAGTCTTCTGGCATTCGTGGTTCACATGGCCGATGCCATAGCCTTGATGAGTGGGGTGGGTACGGGTCTTGACGGTCTGCAGTACGATCTTGACCAGGAGGCCATGACTCGGCTGGGTATTCAGGAGGATGATATCAGCGAGATCATGCAACAGGTGGTTGAATCTGTTCAAGAAATAATTAAAGATATGTAAATTCATCATCAAGCCCCAAAGTCCCTAGTATCGCGTCTCATAAGTTCTGTCCAGGTTTTTGGCAATTTGACATTGGAA
>CAYOIU010000115.1:0-11004 GCA_964404085.1 uncultured Desulfobacteraceae bacterium
CTTCTCAGGAAGCGGCCCGAACTCAAATTGATCATCAGCTCGGCCACCCTGGACACGGAAAAGTTCTCCAATTTTTTCGATCAGGCGCCCGTCATCCGGGTGAGCGGGCGGACCTACCCGGTCGAGGTGGAATATCTGCCCGTGGAGGGTGGAACAAAGAAAGGCGAGGAACCGGACTACGTGGAGAGGGCGGTCCAGGCGGTCGAAAGAATCATGAGGAGACGGGATTCAGGAGACATCCTGGTCTTCATGCCCACGGAACAGGATATCCTCGAGACCTGCGAGAGGCTGGAGGGAAGAGGGTATGCCAACGCGGCCGTTCTGCCGCTCTTTGGGCGGCTTCCCTGGTCCCGGCAGCAACGGGTCTTTTCGGTTCGTGGCCGGAAGATCGTGGTGGCCACCAATGTGGCTGAAACCTCTCTGACCATCCCCGGGATCAAGTACGTGGTGGATGCCGGGCTTGCCCGTATTTCGCGGTATATGCCCGGGACCCGGACCACGGCCCTTCCCATCAGCGCTATCTCCCGGGCCAGTGCGGATCAGCGAAAGGGACGCTGCGGCCGGGTCCAAAACGGCGTTTGCATCCGGCTCTACGACAAAGATGAATTTCTGTCGCGGCCCGAGTTCACGCCTCCCGAGATCATGCGGTCCAACCTGGCCGAGGTCATCCTGCGGATGATTTCCCTGAGCTTGGGCGACATCGCAACGTTTCCGTTCCTGGACCGGCCCAACCAGCGGAGCATCAATGACGGCTTCAGCCTGCTCATGGAACTGGGGGCCATCTCCGGTAAGGGCAGGGAAGTCTCCCTCACCGAAAAGGGACGCCTCATGGCCCGGATGCCCCTGGACCCGAGGATTTCCAGGATGATGATCCAGGCGGAAAAGGAGGGATGCGTTGAAGAAGTTGCTGTCATCGGGGCGGCACTGAGCATTCAGGACCCCAAGGAGCGGCCCATGGACAGGGCGTCACAGGCGGATCAGGCGCACGCGCCTTTCAGGGACCCGGCCTCGGATTTCATCACCCTTCTCAACATCTGGAACCGGTATCACCGCCAGTGGAAGGTTCTCAAGACCCAGAACAAGATGCGAAAATTCTGCTCGGCCCACTTTCTCTCCTTTCCCCGCATGAGGGAGTGGACCCAGATCCACGAGCAGATCTTTTCCATCATAGAAGAACACGGCATGGAAGAACACGGCCGAAAAGGAACAAAGGCACAGGTGGAGCAAAAGACCGGGTCCATGTATGAGAGGATACACAAGAGCATCCTGGGCGGTTTCCTGTCCAATATCGCCCAGAAAAAAGAGAAAAATATCTTCCAGGCCGCCAGGGGCAGGGAGGTAATGGTTTTCCCGGGGTCCACCCTCTTCAATAAGGGCCCCCAATGGATCGTTGCCGCCGAGATGGTCAAGACCTCCCGGCTGTTTGCCAGGACCGCAGCAAAAATCGACCCAGGCTGGCTGGAGGAATTGGGCGGGGACCTGTGCAGGTCCACTTATTCCAGTCCCCACTGGGAAAAGAGCCGGGGGGAGGTCCGTGCCATGGAACAGGTCACGCTCTTCGGCCTGACGATCGTGTCAGGCCGGTCCGTTTCTTACGGGTCCATCGACCCCGAGGAATCCCACCGGCTGTTCGTCCAGTCCGCCCTTGTGGAGGGGGACGTGAAGGTGCCTCTTGGCTTTCTCACGCATAACCTGAAGCTGTTCCAGAAGGTCCAGGAACTGGAAGAGAAGGTAAGGCGGCGGGGCATCCTGGTTGGCGAGGACGTGGTGGCTGATTTCTATTCCCGGCTGCTGCAGGGGATTTGCGATATCCGGAGCCTGAAGAAGATGATCAGGGAGCGGGGAGGGGATGATTTTCTCAGGATGACCGAGAAGGACCTGCTCCTCGAAAGGCCGGATGAGGATGAACTTTCTCTTTTCCCGAACCAGGTTGGTTTCGGCAACAGGCTTTTCAACTGCGCTTACAGTTTCGCACCTGGGAAAGATGAGGATGGGGTGACCGTTTCAGTCCCTTCGGGCTTGCTGCCCCTCGTCTCTCAGGATCGGCTTGAATGGGGCGTGCCGGGTCTTCTGCAGGAAAAGGTCACCGCCCTGGTCAAAGGATTGCCCAAGAGGTACAGGAAACAGCTCGTACCGGTTGCACAGAAAGTGGAGGTCATCGTCAGGGAGATGGAACAGGGAGGCAGACCCCTGCTGAGCGCCATATCCGCATTCGTCTTTGAACGCTTCGACGTGGATATTCTCGCCTCGGTCTGGGCCTCTGTTGAGATCTCGGACCATCTGAAAATGCGGATCTCGGTCACGGATCCAAGCGGCAGGGAAATCGCATCCGGCAGGGACATCAGGCTTTTGGGACAAAAGGAGACAGATGTGTCTCCAGGGGAAGAAACCGATGGCTGGAAAGAAGCCAGGGCAGAGTGGGAGAAGGAGGGGTTGACCAGATGGGACTTCGGCTCGCTGCCTCTGCATATCACTGTTGCGGATACCATCGAAGCCTATCCCGGCCTTGAAGCAGCGGACACTGACGTCAATATCCGGCTCTTTCCTACCCCCGACAAGGCTCGGCGATCCCATGTGGAGGGTGTGCAGAAGCTGTTTATGATGCATTTTTCAAAGGATCTCAGGTTTTTGAAACATGACCTCGCCTTGCCGGAAAAAGAAACCAGGGGTGCAACCTATTTCGGGGGTGTGCGGGTCGTTGAAAAGGCCCTGTACAATTGTTTTCTGAAGCTCCTGTTTCAGAAAGACATCCGCACGCAGGAAGCGTTCATGGCGGAAGCTGAAACCTTGAGAGCCGCCTTGTTCTCCCGGGCACGGGAACTTCGTGATCAGATCTTGAAGGTGCTCGACGCATATGAACAGACGCGGTCGACACTCCACAGGATCGAGGGCACGAACCCTTCCAATACCGCTGTCTTGAAGATGTGCGACAGGATACGTGACGAACTGGAACATCTGGTGCCGGAAAATTTTCTGGAAATCCATTCCCCTGAACGGTTCCAAGAGCTTCCCCGCTATTTGAGAGCCCTGGAAATCAGGGCTGAAAGGGGGGCCTATGATCCTTCAAAGGAAAGCCAGAAAATGGAGAGGACCGCTGCTGTCATGGAAGGGTTCAACAGGGTGACACAGGGGGATTCGATCCGAACGTCCTCCCGAGAGAAGAGGGAGGCACTGGAGGAATTCCGCTGGATGATAGAGGAATTCAAGGTCTCGCTCTTTGCACAGGAACTGAAGACCCTTTTCCCTGTTTCCGAAAAAAGACTGGAGAAGAAACTGAAGGAGATTGAGCGAATGGTGTGAACCCTATAACGACCGGAAAGGTAAAGAATATCATGAATGAAATAATTGAACTTACCAAGAAACTCATTTGCTTTAAGACCATGCACAAGACCCCGGAGGAAATCAGACGCTGCGCTGTTTTCATCGAGGACTGGCTCGGGAAAGAGGAGATCCATTGCCGCAGGCTCGATTTCGAGGGGGTCCCTTCCATCATGGTGATGCCCGAATCCGGCTCTGCGCCGGTGCTCCTCATGTCCCATATCGATGTCGTGGACGGCCCGGACGAGCTCTTCGTGCCGGACGTGCGGGAGGGGAACCTCTACGGGCGCGGGAGTCTCGATGACAAGTATGCGGCGGCCCTATCCCTTGTTCTCCTCAAGAAACACGTTCAAAGATTGCGAGGGGAGGGCAGGTCGCAGGAGGATCTTCCGTTCGGCATCCTGATTACCGGGGACGAAGAAATAGGCGGGGCAAACGGTGCCAGGAAGGCGTTGAAGGAATTGAAGGCGGATTTCTGTATCGCCCTGGACGGGGGAGTTGTTGAGAAAATCGTGGTCAAGGAAAAGGGCATCGTGAGACTCAAGCTGGTAGCAAAGGGAAAAACAGCCCACGCCGCGCGGCCCTGGCTCGGGGAGAACGCCATAGAGAAGCTGATAGCGGACTACCACAAACTTGCCGAGCACTTCAGTCAGTCTCAGCCCGACCACTGGAACCGGACCCTGAATTTCAGCCGGGTTCAGGCCGGAAAGTCAACCAACCAGGTGCCTGATTATGCGGAGGCCCTGTTCGATATACGGTATACGGATGACGATGATATGGAAAAAGTCGTCCGGGATATCCGGAAAGAGATAGCGGGGGAACTCATCATCGAATCCATGGAACCGGTCTTTATGGGTGGCGATTCACCTTTTCTGGAGCTGCTCCTGTCCGTCGCAAGGGACAGCAGGACGGGCTTCGAGCATGGGGCCAGTGACGCCAGATTCCTCTCGGATCTCGGTATTGATGGGATCGTGTGGGGGGCGGACGGCGACAGCAGCGCGCATTCTTTGGAAGAACATGTCAAGATTGAAAGCGTCTATAGCCTCTACGGGATTCTGGATCGGTTTGTAGCTGAAACAGCGTCCTTGAGGAACGCCCGGTAGGTGTCGCAGAACCGGGACAGGGGATTCCCTACCTTTCAATTTTCGGGTTGAGCTCCTCCCTCAGCCAGTCGGCAAAGAGGTTGATGCCCACCACCAGGGCGACCAAAGCGGCCCCGGGAAAGACGATCATCCACCACATCCCGGCATACACATAGTTCTTTCCGATGGCGATCATCATGCCCAGGGAGGGCTCGGTGAGGGGCACCCCGACACCAAGGAAACTAAGGGTGGCCTCCAGCATGATCACGACGGCGAGATCGACGGCCACGACCACAAAGACAGGCGGGATTGCGTTTGGGAGCAGGTGGCGGAGAAGGAGGCGGATGTCCCTGGCGCCGCTCGCCTTGGCGGCCATGACGTAGGCGGCTTCCTTGACCTCCAGGACGCTGCCGCGCATGGTCCTGGCGTAGCGAACCCAATCCGCCATGCAAATGGCGATAATGACCACGAGGATGCTCCCCTTCCCGAAAATACCCAGAAAGAGAAAGGCCATGAGGGTTGTCGAAAAGGAAAAAAAGGTGTCGGCCAACCGCATGGTCACCGCATCCAGCCAGCCCCCGTAATAACCGGCGAGCAACCCGATAAGGGTCCCGAATATGCCGGCTATGAATACCACGCCGAAGCCCACAATGAGAGACGTCCTGCAGCCATAGATAATCGTGCTCAGGATATCACGGCCCTGATCGTCCGTGCCCAGCAGGTAGGGCATGTGCCCCCCTTGCCAGACCGGTGGTTCCAGGAAATATTCCAGACTGACCTTTTCCAGGTCGTAGGGATTCTGGGGGGTGATCAGGGGTGCCAGCAGGGCGGCGGCGATAAACAGGAGCAATAGGACGCTTCCTGCGATGGCCGATGGATCGTGCAGGTAGCTGGAGAGTAACCTGGATTTGATTCGTCGTTCAGGCATAACGTATCTTGGGATTGATCAACGCGTAGAGAATATCCACGATGATGTTGAGGGTAATGATAATCACGGCCGCGAGCATGATATAGGTCACAATGACCGGCTGGTCGTTCTCGTAGAAGGAGGTGAGCAGGAGGTTGCCCATCCCCGGCCACTGGAAGATGGTTTCAGTGATGATGGAAAAGGCGATCAGTTCTCCAAACTGCAGCCCGGTGATCGTTATGACCGGGATCAGGACGTTTCTGAGGGCGTGCTTGAAAATAACCTTTCTTGCGGGCAACCCCTTGGACCAGGCGGTTTTGATATATTCTTCGGCCATGACTTCCCGCATACCCGCCCGTGTCAGCCTCAGCAGCACGGCCAGTTGATACCCGGCAAGGGTGATGGCAGGCAGGATGATGTGTTTGATGCCGCTGAAGGTCACGAAGCCGGTGCGCCAGAAACCCACCTGTACGGTATCCCCACGGCCGTAGGGCGGCAGGATGCCGAGAAAGACCGCAAAGACCATGATGAGGAGAATGCCCATCAGAAATGTGGGGATGGAGATGCCTCCCAGTGACCCGGCCATGATCAAGCGGTTTCGAAAGGCATAGGGCTTGAGTGCCACCAGCACGCCCAGGAAAACACCTAAGATGAAGGAAAAGCAGACGGCCACCGAAGCCAGTTCAAAGGTTGCGGGAAACCGCTCCAGGATGAGACCCAGGGCGGGCACACGGCTCACGTAAGATTTCCCGAAATTCCCGTGAGCCGCATTCCAGAGAAAGCGGCCGTATTGGACGTACATGGGCTTGTCAAGACCCAGGGAGTGTCGAACCTCTTCTATTTCATTGAAGGTTGCATAGCGACCGGCCATGGTGATGACCGGGTCTCCCATGAATCTGAAGATGACGAAACAGATCAGGGAAACCGTCAGGATAACGATCATTCCTTGAAACAGCCTTCTCGCGATGTAGGTGACCATGCTAACCCGGTGTCAGGACCGCGGAAATGCGGTCCTGACGTTTATGGTTAAGTCTTCTTATTTGGAAATTTCCTTGTACACCATCCAGCGGTCGGGACGCGGGTTGAACTTGATGCCCTTTCCCTTCTGGGTGGCATAGAGATCTTCCTGGTAGTGCAACGGGATCCATACGATCTTGTCCACCATGGCAATCTTATTCAGGTCCTGGAGCACTTTCATGCGCTCCTCGGGATTGACCATGTCGGCGGTTGATTCCAGCAGATTGTCTATGGTCGGATCGGTGTAGGCGGTCCCGTTGAATGTGCCCAGGCCGGTCTCCTTGTTACGGGTGTGAGCAAGCTTGAAATAGGTGCGTCCCATGTCAAACGTCCCATCAAACCAGCCGATGAGGTAGAAGTCCAGTTTGCCCGAGGTGACCTCCGGGAAGAAGATGGATTTCGGTTTTACGTCCAGCTTGACCCTGATTCCCACCTTGGCCAGATACCTGGCGACCGCCTCGGCAATCTTGGCGTCCTGGACGTAACGGTCATTGGGCCCTGTGAGGGTGATGTCGAAGCCGTTTTCGTATCCGGCCTCTTTCAGGAGCTGTTTGGCCATCTCCGGGTTATAGGGGAGCCGGGTGATGCTTGCGTTGTAGCCGATGGTCGGCACATCAGGCACCTGGGACGCGGGAGCAGCATGGCCGCGCATGATCTTCTGGATAATCTCGTCTTCGTTGATGGCCATGTACATGGCCTTGCGAACCCTGATGTCCGCGGTGGGGGATCCGGGCTTGTTCCCGATCGCCAGGAAGATGGACCGCCTGGCCGCCCTGCTGACCACATCAAGCTTCGGGTTGTTGAGGATTTTCTGGTACAGTTCGACCGGTACGCCGGTCACGATGTCCACCTGGCCGGAGACCAGGGCGGCAAAACGGGTGGAAGATTCCTTGATGGGACGGATCTCTACCTCCTTGATGGGCGGGGCGCCTTCCCAGTAGTCTTCATTGGCCTCCATGCGAATATACGATCCCTTGACCCATTCCACGAACTTGTAGGCGCCGGTGCCGATGGGCCTGACATTGACGTCCCCGGGGTCCCTGGACTCGGTGGATTCCTTGTCCATGATAAAGACCTGGTGCATGTTGTTGGCGAACCAGGGGATGGGTTCCTTGGTCTTGATGGCCACGGTGTAGTCGTCGATGATGTCGACCGAGGCAATGGACTTACCGGTGTTGATAAATTCAGAGACCTCGGGGTTGGAGAGCCGCTCGAAAGTGAACTTGACATCCTTGGCATCAAAGGCATTGCCGTTGTGGAATTTGACCCCTTTCCTCAAATAAAACCGCCAGGTCAGGAGGTCCGGGTGGTCAAACTTGACCGCCAGTGCAGGGGCGAGGGTCCCGTTGGGGCCCTTGCGCTGTAGAAGACCGTCGAAAAAGTTGGCCATGTACTGAAGGCTGGAATCAGCATCACTTCCATGGGGATTCATCATCCTAGGGGACACGTCCTGGGCCACAACGATGGACGAGGCTGCAAAGGCCTGACCCGTAAGAGCCATAAGGGCCACGACAATGGCCACCGTCAACAATGAACGAAAAAATGTTTTCATAATGTATTCCTCCTCTCTTTCTTTCTATTAGTAGGTTGTGTTTTGAAGTAGATGAATGATGCCTGTTCAACAGAAAGCCGGACGCTCACCTCCTTTCGTTTATGGCGATGATGAAGAACGCTTTCATCAAAACAAATGGCAGGCCACCTGGTGACGGGCCTCAACAGTTTTCAGCTCAGGTTCTATTCTGTCGCATCCCTCGAACCTGTAGGAGCACCTGGGATGAAAAGAACACCCGGAAGGCGGATTGATGGGACTCGGTACATCCCCCTCCAAAATGATCCGGTTCTTGGCCTGCTTCGGGTTGGTGATGGGGATGGCGGAGAGCAGGGCCTGGGTGTACGGGTGCTTCGGGTTCGTGTAGAGATCGTGATAGGGCGCACTCTCAACGATCTTTCCCAGGTACATCACCACGATCCGGTCGCAGAGATGTTCCACCACCGCCAGGTCATGGGCAATGATGATGTAGGAATGGTTGAATTCCTCCTGAAGATCGATCAGGAGGTTGATGATCTGGGCCTGGATGGAGACATCCAGGGCCGAAACAGGCTCGTCACCGATGATGATCCGGGGGTTCAGGGCCAGGGCCCTTGCTATACCGATCCGCTGCCGCTGCCCCCCGCTGAACTCATGGGGGTAACGCCTTCCCTGTTCCGGGGTGAGCCCCACCTTTTCCAGGAGATAGGCGATGCGCTCACCCCTCTCGCTCCCTTTGTACATATCGTGGATTTCCATGGGGTCGCCCAGGATCTGGTTGACCGTCATCCTCGGGTTCAGGGAGGAATAGGGGTCCTGGAAAATGAACTGAATCTCCCGCTTCAGGGCCCTCATCTCGGATTTCGAAAACAGCAGGAGATCATCCCCCCTGAAGGAGACTCTCCCTGCCGTCGGCTCTATGAGCCTCAGGATGGCCAGGCCGGTGGTGGTCTTGCCGCACCCGCTCTCCCCCACCAGACCGATGGTCTCCCCCTCGCCGAGGGCGAACGAAACCCCGTCCACCGCATAGACGTAGTCTGAGGTCCTGGAAAAAATCCCCTTCCTGATGGGAAAGTGGACCTTGAGGTCTTCTACATTAAGTAGGGTTTCCGCCAACGCTTCTCCTGTGAGCCAGTTTCAAAACGCTCCCTTTTGCCCGATCTCTACGTCAGACTCGAATTTTAATCCTCGAAATATTCTATATATTCCTGTGGTTAAAATTTTCGCCTTTCTTGACCTCGAACAAAATTGAACATTTTGAAACTGGCTCCTGTATCATGCACTTCCATAAAGAAAACAACGCGCCCGGTGGTTCTCTCCCAGGTCCACGAGCCCCGGGAACTGTCCTTTGCAGGGGCCAAAGGCTTCCGGGCACCGGGGTTGGAAGGTGCAGCCGGTGGGCAGCTGCAAGAGACTGGGCACCACACCCGGTATCTCTTTTAAACGCTCCCGTCCATGGATAGACCGTTCCCCCAGCTTCGGGATGGACTTGAGTAACCCTCGGGTATAGGGGTGTTTGGGTTCGTCAAAGATGGCAACGGTGGATCCTTCTTCAACGATCTTCCCCGCATACATCACCACCACCCGCTTGGCGATTTCCGCAATGACCCCCAGGTCGTGGGTGATCATCATGATGGCTGTATCGTAGTCTTCCTTCAACTGTATCATGAGTTCGAGGATCTGGGCCTGGATGGTCACGTCCAGGGCCGTTGTGGGTTCATCCGCGATGAGGATCTCCGGGTCACAGGCCAGGGCCATGGCGATCATGGCCCGCTGGCGCATCCCCCCTGAGAGCTGATGGGGGTACTCGCTTACCCTCTTTTCCGGCGCCGGGATCTGGACCTTCCTGAGCATTTCGATAGATCGGTTCAGGCTTTCACGCCTGGAGAGCCCCTTGTGGAGAATGAACATCTCGGAGATCTGGTTCCCGATGGTGTAAACCGGATTGAGGGAGGTCATGGGTTCCTGGAAGATCATGGAGATGCGGTTTCCCCTGATGGCACGCATCCGGTCCATGTTGAGCCCCACGATATCTCCTCCGTCAAAGAGGATCTTTCCATGGACGATCTTTCCCGGGGGATCGGGAATGAGCTTCAGGATGGACTGGGCCGTGACGCTTTTCCCGCACCCGGATTCTCCCACCAGCCCAAGGACCTCCCCCTTGTCCAGGTGAAAAGAGACATCGTCAACCGCCTTCACCACCCCTTCGAAGGTGAAAAACTGGGTCTTCAATTCCTCAATCTGGAGAAGATGTCCGTTATTCGTCATGCCTTGTTTCCGAAAAGATTCCTGATCGTTCAGACTGGGGTTTGAGCCGTGGAGCTGTTTGAAGTTTCCGTTTTCCGGGGTAACCGAATTTATCCCTATGAATCAGAAGCGTCCCGGGCACCACATTTTCAGGAATGGAGCAACAGCCCGGGTGAAATTCCCACCGGGATACCCGGGCACTGAGTCCATGTATATCCAACTGGCGGCTTCACTGTCAATGGGATTCTTTTCATCGAAGATGCAGCAGGATTCTTTTTTCAAAATCCGCTCTCTTTGCATACGGTGGGCCGTGCGGCCGTTGTCAGGGGCCTATTTCCAGTGGACCATGGGCAGGCCAGCGACCGGGGAGTGGAAGTGGGGAATGCGGGTCCCTTTCAGGCTCCCGATGTAGGCGGTCTTCAGATCGGGCCCGCCGAATGTCACACTCGCGAACCACTGGGCTATGGTCCCACCGGCCGCCAGCATGATCTCGGGGGTGAGGCGGTCTTCCCTGAACGCCTCTTCAAGGACCATACCTGTCTCTTCAACGGTGTCGTCCAGGATAACGTGAAACTCGCCCTCAGGTGTGAGCGCATAGATCTGGTCGGCCATTACGAGGGTGCCCCAGAGGTTTCCGTATGCGTCAAAGGTGATCCCGTCAGGAAACCCGTATCTTCCCAGCTTGGAGGGACCGAATACTTCCCGATTGGTGAGTGAGCCATCCGGTTGGACCCGCATGCGCGATATGCATTGCCCGCAGGTCTCCACGATATACAGGTATTCTTCCCTTGCATCCAGGCGAATCTCGTTGGTGAACCTGAACCCGTCGGCCACCATCCTGATCCCCTTTTCGTCCACCAGGGCGATGTACCCGTCCGAGACATTAGGGCTCATGGCCTTCATCC
>CAYOIU010000116.1:0-1583 GCA_964404085.1 uncultured Desulfobacteraceae bacterium
AAGGAATTTTCAGGGGCCATGGTCCTGGTATCCCACGACAGGGATTTTCTGAACCGGCAAATCGAGCGTGTGATCAGTTTCGAGATGGAAGGGATGCGGGCCTATGGCGGGGACTATGACTTTTATTTAAGCGCAAGGAAACAGGAAAAGCGGGCTCTGGAGGCCCAGGCAAGGAACCAGGAACAAAAGATCAAAGAGGCAAAGAGATTCGTCGAGAGGTTCAAGGCTAAGGCATCCAAGGCCAGGCAGGCCCAGAGCAAGATCAAGCTGATCCGTAAAGAAACCCTGATCCTGAAGCAAAAAAAGGAAAAGACCATGAAATTTGCCTTTCCGCCGGTCAAAAGGAGCGGCAAAGAGGTGGTCTCCATTCAGGGCCTCGCAAAGGGATTCGGAGAGGAAGCCCTCTACAGGGATGTGAATATGACTGTGTTCAGGGGCGATCGGGTGGCTGTTATCGGTCCGAATGGATGTGGAAAGACGACACTGCTCCGGATGATCGCAGGTGAGCTGATGCCTGATGAAGGCCGAATCGTCCTGGGACACGAGGTCCAGATGGGCTATTTCGCCCAGCATCATTCCGACATGCTGGTTCCCCGGAAAACGGTCATCGAAGAGGTCTACCAAGTCGTTCCCCATGAATCGGTCAGTTTTGTAAGGGGGGTCTGCGGCAGTTTTCTTTTTTCCGGAGAGGAGGTCGACAAGCCCACGGGCGTGCTTTCAGGAGGGGAAAGGGCCCGGGTCGCCCTGGCAAAGCTGATGGTGAAGCCCGGGAACCTGATGGCCATGGACGAGCCTACAAACCATCTGGACATCACCTCCGCAGAGATCCTTACCGATGCCCTTGACGGATATGAGGGGACCCTCGTGTTTGTTTCTCACAACCAGTCCTTTGTAAACCGCTTGGCCAACAAGATCTGGGATATCCGCAGCGGAGAAATAGAGGCCTATCCGGGTACACTGTACGAGTACTATGAACACCTGAACCAGGTAGAGCGCCAGGACCTTCACCCGGATGCGGAAAAGGCGGGCGAAGAAGATCCGGAAGGGGGTTCCCCGAAGGCAGATGCCGATGTCTATGACCGGAAGATCCAGCGCCGTGAGCGTGCGGAAAGGCGACGATTGGTCAGCGATTCCCTGGGACCCCTTTCCGCCCGTCTTAAGGAAATTGAAGAAGAGATAACCCGCCTTGAAGCAGCCCAGGGAGATCTGGAGAAATCCCTTACAGACCCTGAGATTTTGGGGGATAAGGATAGGACCGTATCTCTCATGAAGGCGTACCACGGGACAAAGGAAAGGCTGCAAGCCTTGCTTCTTGACTGGGAGAAATGCCAGGATGAACTGGATTCAACAAAGAAAAAACTAGGAGTTATTGAGCAGTCTGACCCATCATGATCTCTTGGGTCTCGAACCCATCCACCCGGGTAACTCAGTGGTGGTATCATCGGCATTTCCCGAAGATATTCGCAAGGTATTTATGTTACGTAAGACGATCATTCCAATTTGCATTCAAGATGATACCAAGGCGGCAAGGAGTAGGCGACGGAGGCGTACGTTAAGGGTACGTCGAGGAACCGACGACGCAG
>CAYOIU010000116.1:1593-10969 GCA_964404085.1 uncultured Desulfobacteraceae bacterium
GAATTGGAATCAGGAGTTTTGAATATCATGAAGATAGAAGCAGCACACAAGGCCTTATTGAAGGGCATGGGCCTCAGCGAAGAGGATTTTGAGCGCTTTGATGGGGAATATGTCCGATACGAATTCGGTGAAGAGAAGGGGGTTCGCCTCTACGATCCTCATTACGCCACATCCTATGACGAATACATCGGTGTTGACGGATGGAGTGCCTGGAGCAGCGAGAACGACACCTTTATGAGTGACGTTCTGAAAAAGACCTGGGAAGAAGTGGAAAGGCAAAAGGAGCTGAGATCAGCTCAGGACCAGGAGGCCATTTCAGAGGCGCTCAAGAAGAAATTTCCAGAGAAGGTCAAGGCTGGTTCTGAATGACGATTTTTCCCTTTATCCTTTCTCCCCCACCAACCAGGTAACCGCATTGGTTGTATCTCCCAGTCTCTTTATCATGGTCTCAAAGAGGGACTTGATCTGCTGGGGAATACTTGAGTAGGCATCGAACAGCCTGGCACTGTCAAGGACACCGACCTGCACGGGGCCGTGGGCGATGACGGATGCCGTCCGCAAACCGCTTCCCCTCATGAACATGGACATTTCCCCGAAAACGGCGCCTTCTCCAAGGGTGTCGATGTTGATAATTCCTTTCGGGGCCATTTTGGTGACCTTTACCTTTCCCTTCAGGACAACGTAGGCCCACTCCCCTTTACTGCCTTCTTCGATGATGACGGCCTTGTCAGGATACTTTTCTTCCTTGACCACATAGCCATATACGATTGGATCGATCGACATGCACGGCTCCTCTCAGGGCATCAGGAAAAAGCCCAGAATTTTCCTTGTCTCTTCCGTGATATCCACTATTGCCAAGCCGATATCAATCCTCCCGGGCATCTTGGCCTTCGTGGCAGTCACTACCCTTGCATCCATTTCCACCTCCCTCCCATTTGGAAGGGTCGCTCTAATCCGAAATATTTTTTCTGGCTCATGGGGAAAATTCAAGTTGTTTCTGGCAATCACCTGCAGGCCCACCCCATTCAAACTGATGTTTCGGATAGATCCCTTGAGCCAGACTGGTTTTCGGGTATCCAGGGAGCGGTAATCGCAGGAAATATTCACGTCCTTTCGGTAAAAGAGGCGCTGGGAGATGCTCAATTCCGACTCAGGTGAAGGTTTTTTGTCTCCGCTATCCAGTTTCCCGATAACCTTGTTCATGCGGGCCAACCGCCTCAGGACCTGATCGGAAATGTACTTGATGATGGGAGACATCTCCTGATATTCCTTGGCCAGCCTGTCCGGGTGCCATACTTCGACTTGGGTCTCTTCAAGGGCGCGCGCTGACGCAAAACGTGGTTCTATACTCTGATTGAGAAAGGTCATTTCACCGACGATTTCTCCCCGGCCCAGGACCGCCAGGCAGACCTCCTTTTCGCCCGAATCTATATAAATGCCCACTTTCCCGCTTTTTATGCGGTAAATGGATATACCGTAATCGCCCTGTTTGACGATCAAATCCCCTTTCCGGAAGAGGAGATTCAGAATGGGAGGCCATGTCTCTTTTTCATTCATTGGGTCAGCCTTCATATTTTAGTGAATTAACAATTCAACCCCACAACAAGGCAAACAGCAATCGCCCGTGGCAAGGATTATCCTTTTTTTCCTTTTACCAGTTTATGGAAGTCACGTCATCTTTTTTCCTGGTGTACCTGTGCCGGTGACCTTTGCTTCTGTAGAAAAGGCACTGAAATTTTGGGATGAATATGTTAAACAAAAAAGCCAGTCCAAAACACCATTGCATGAGGAATCCCTGTCACGTGGAACTATCGCATTTCATAAGGCAGCTGTATGAAGAAAAGGCGTTTGGCGATATCACCGTCCACCAGCGCTATCTGCCGCCAAAGAAGGCCAGGTTCGGTCCCTCACTCACCCTGCCGCCTGAAATCTCACATCTATTTCATCGGCTGGAATTGGAAAAACTTTACACCCATCAGGTGGAGGCCGTTCAGCACCTCCGGCTAGGAAAAAGCGTTCTCGTATCCACCCCCACAGCAAGCGGGAAAAGCCTCATTTACAACCTCGCCGTACTTGAGGAGATCTTCAAGAATCCGGAGGCAAAGGCCCTCTACCTTTTTCCATTGAAGGCGCTGGAACAGGATCAGCTAAAAGCCCTCATCCACTGGATCGATTTGTTGGGGATGAGGGAAAGCCTTTCCGCCGAGATTTACGACGGCGACACTACGGCCTACCGGAGAAAGAAGATCCGAACCCATCCCCCCCAGATCCTTTTCACCAACCCCGACATGCTCCACCGCGGCATCCTGCCCCACCACCAGTCCTGGGAGGGCTTGCTCCGTAACCTCAGCTTTGTCGTCCTGGATGAAATACACACATACAGGGGTATATTCGGTTCCCATATGAACCAGGTGATTCGCAGGCTCAGGCGGGTCTGCAGTACGTACGGTTCCAGCCCCCGTTTTATTCTTTCGTCGGCCACCGTGAGCAATCCGAAGGACTTCGGGGAAAACCTCACAGGGAGACCCCTGGAGGTGGTTCAGTCGAGCGGTTCCCCCAGATCAGGCCGGCATTTTCTCTTCATGAATCCCGAATCCAGTGCCAATTTCCTGGCCGCCAGACTCATGACGGCCTGCATGGACAGCGGGTTCAGGACCATCGCCTTTACACAGTCACGGCACGTGACCGAATTGATTCACCTCTGGGTATCCCAGCTTGCCCCGTCACTCCGAAAAAAGGTGAGTTCATACCGTGCCGGTTTTCTGCCGCAGGAAAGAAGGGGAATTGAAAAAAAACTGGCGGAAGGGAGCCTGCTGGGGGTGGTTTCCACGAGCGCACTGGAGATGGGGATAGACATCGGGTACCTGGACATCTGTCTGCTCGTGGGATATCCGGGAACGATCATCAACGCCTGGCAAAGGGGAGGGCGTGTGGGCCGTTCCAACAGGGAGTCCCTGGTTATACTCCTGGCGAAACCGGATGCCCTGGATCAATATTTTATGAAACACCCGGACGATTTTTTTGGACGGTCTTTTGAGGCGGCGGTCCTGGACCCCGATAATCCTTATGTTACACGTGCACACCTGCCCTGCGCAGCGGCCGAAAGGCCTCTTACCCTGGCGGATCAGAGCTTCTGGTCACGGGATCTGCCCCAGCATCTGGACGCTCTGGAGGAAAAAGGAGTGTTGAACAGGACCGTCGACGGAGAACCTGTCTGGTTCAGCTCCAGGCGAAATCCCCAGCTTCATGTGGACATACGCTCCGGCGGTGAAAGCTACACGATCTTCGAAAAGGGCACGGGTCAGGCAGTGGGCACAGTAGACGGTATAAGGGCCTTCAAGGAATGCCATCCAGGGGCCATCTACCTCCACCGAGCGCGCCAGTATGTGGTTGAACGTCTCATTCTTGAAAAGAAAGATATCGTGGTAAGTGAATCGGACCTGAAGTACTTTACCCATGTGCGCTCTGAAAAGGAAACAGAGATTATCGAGATCAACAGGGCCAGGCCGCAGGGGCAGTTTGTGGTTCGTGAAGGACGTCTCAAGGTCACTGAACACGTGACAGGTTATGAAAAAAGGGCCATCCCGGGGCAGGAACTCATGGGGGTATTCCCCCTTGATCTGCCGCCCCAGACCTTTGAAACCGTCGGATTCTGGATCGAAATCGAAGAAGCATTCCGGCTGCACGTGGAAAGACAAGGGTTCCATTTTATGGGGGGGATACACGCCATTGAACATGGATCTATCGGCATTTTTCCCTTATTTGCCCTCTGCGATCGGAACGACATCGGCGGGATCTGCTATCCCCACCACCCGCAGGTGGGAAAAGGGGCCATATTTATCTACGACGGCCATGCAGGCGGTGTCGGCCTGGCGCAGCGGGGCTATGAAATGATTCTGGAATTGCTTGAAAAAACCCTCCAGCATGTGCGAGGCTGTGAATGTGAAGACGGCTGCCCTTCCTGCATTCACTCGCCGAAATGCGGTTCGGGTAACAAGCCCCTGGACAAAGGGGCCGCTCTCGTGCTCCTTGAGTGCCTGCTCGGCCATATTCCCATGAGCGAGATTGCACCCGATGAAGAAGACGAGCCCATGCCCGTGCCCGGAAAGGAGGAGGTGCTGATTGAGACAAAGAAAGGTCCCCGGGTCATATATCTGGACCTGGAAACCCAGAAGACAGCAAAGGATGTGGGAGGATGGAACAAGGCACACCTCATGCGCGTCTCTGTGGCCGTCCTGTACGACTCCATCGATGAACAATTCCACGTATTTCAGGAAGAGGGATTGGCGGCCCTGTTCGAGCTTCTCCAAAAGGCGGACCTCATCGTGGGGTTCAACATCAAGGGATTCGATTACAAGGTGCTTTCCGCTTATACCCCCATGAATTTCAGTGACCTCAGGACCTTTGACATCCTGGAAGATGTCTACAGGAAACTGGGTTTTCGCCTGGGCCTGGATCATCTGGCAAAGGAGACGCTGAAGCGGGGAAAGACAGCGGAAGGACTCCAGGCGGTGGAATGGTTCCGCGAGGGGGAGATGGAAAAGCTGACGGCATACTGCAGGGAAGATGTGGCGGTGACCAGGGATCTCTTTCTGTTCGGTGTTGAAAAGGGGCATGTCATCTACCGCGAGAAGCGGGAAAAACGTCGACTGAGGCTCCGGGTTGACTGGGACATTGACAAGTTGGTAGGATAGTACGGGGTTGGAGAGCAGTGGATCCCCTTTGAAAAAGAGGATGGATTGAGGGATATTATGAAGGCTTTCAGTTGCCGCATGTGCGGGACCTGCTGTTACGGTGAGGGGGGTATCTATTTTTCCGAAGAGGAAAAGGAAAAGATGGCCGGGTATTTGGACATGCCCGTGGATGCGTTTCTGGAAAAATACTGTGAAATCAGACATGGCCGGTCTTACCTGAGGACCGGCGCGGACAACTATTGCATCTTTTACCACCAGGAAAAAAGGTGCCTCATTCACCCGGTCAAACCCGCCCGCTGTCTCCTTTGGCCTTATTACCCTGCCATTGTGCAGGAGAAGGAAAACTGGGAAATGGCAAAGGGAGCCTGCCCCGGTATCAACCCCGATTGTTCCTTTGAACAGTTCGTGCAAGAATCAAGAAAATGAACCTCTTTGACGGGTTCATAGACCTGATTTATCCCCCGAGGTGTTCGGTCTGCAATCAATTCCTGCTTCGAGGCCGCGAGGGCCGTAAACCAGGTTCCCCTATCTGCCCCTCCTGCGCCGAGGACTTCCAGAGGCTGACAAACCCCCATTGCATCATCTGTGCGAGACCTTTTGAAGCCGAAACCGGAGAAAATCACCTTTGTGAATCCTGCCTTCGAAAAAGACCTCTCTTTAACGCCATCGAAACTCCATACCTTTACGAAGGTTCTTTAAAAAACGCGATACACCGTTTCAAATACGGAGGAAGAAGCGGCCTGGCCTGTTTCCTGGGACCCCTGCTGGGTTCGTTTGCAAAGGACCATGGACTCGGGGTGGACCATCCTCTCGTAATACCCATTCCCCTTCATCCCAGGAGGCTCAGGGAGCGGGGATTCAACCAGAGTAAGCTCCTTTCAGAGCATGTGGCAGAGGGACTTTCGGCCGAACTTGATTTTTTGTCTCTGCGGAGGATAAGATACACATTGCCCCAGACGGGCCTCGGCAGGCACGAAAGACGAAAAAATGTGCGGGGTGCGTTCAGGCTTCAGGACAATAGCAGGGTATCGGGCAGAACCGTTTTTCTGGTGGATGATGTGGCCACAACCGGCAACACCCTGAATGCGTGTGCAAAAACCCTTTTAAAGGGTGGCGCGGATAAGGTGTTCTGCCTTGTACTAGCGCGGACTGCAAACCCCGGTTTCTAACTTTCCTCAACACGCTGTCCATCAGCGGGCGTTGCATTTGGAGGTCCCAAATCCACCCTCTAACTTGCACATCAATGCACCGGAGGATTTGGCGACATTTCTGGTCACCAGCAAGGTGTCAGATGTAAGTCGAAGATCCCGGACTTTGAGCGGGGGCGCCGAGGAGCGACGACTGAGTCGTATGAACAATACGTCGCAAGGAGGAGCGATCGAAGGCAATCCCGCCGACGGCGGGAATGATGCCTTGATGGTGGAGCAGAGGAGGTGATGAAGGAAATGGGTTCCTACCGGGAAAAGATCAAATCGCTGGATGCCTTGAAGGCCGAGTGCCGTGACCTCCGAGCTTTGGGGAAGCGCATTGTCTTTACGAATGGTTGTTTTGACATTCTGCACCCAGGTCACGTCCGCTATCTCTGCGAAGCCCGTAACCTGGGCGACCACCTCGTTGTCGCTGTGAACAGTGACCGTTCCGTGCGGAAAATCAAGGGATCAAGACGTCCCATCCTAGCGGAAGAGGCCCGTGCGGAGCTCATTGCGGCACTAGCCTTTGTAGATGCTGTCCTTATTTTCGACGAAGAGACCCCTTCGAAGGTGATTGAGGCCCTGGTGCCGGATATTCTTGTTAAGGGAGGCGACTGGGACGAGGAGAAGATCGTGGGAGCGGATGTGGTGAGGAAAGCAGGCGGTGAGGTCAGACGGATTCCGGTCGTCCAAGGCTTCTCCTCTACCGATATCATTGAAAAGGTCCTCGCTTCCCACAGCAAGAGATAGAATGTTGACAACCTTGGTACGAGAGACTATTGTCTGAAGTGTGCATTACTCTTCCTGGTGACCCGGTTCGAAATTTCTCCGAAATCCAACTACCTCCCATATGGAGATCCAGTGTAGGAAGGCCTGTAGATGACCGCCCAACTCTCCCTGATCGACGTTACGAAAAAGTTCGGTGATGTGACAGCCGTTGAAACCGTGACCCTGGATGTACGGCAGGGGGAATTCCTGACGCTCCTGGGCCCGAGCGGTTCGGGCAAGACCACAACCCTGAACATGGTTGCCGGCTTCGAGATCCCCTCCTCGGGGCAAATCCTGCTGAAAGAACGGGATATCACCACCGTCGCCCCAAACAACCGCGGAATCGGAATGGTCTTCCAGAACTATGCACTTTTCCCTCACATGACCGTTTTCGACAACATCGCCTTCCCCCTCAAGATGCGCAAGGTTCCCCGCCGGGAGATCGTGGAGCGGACGCGCCAGGTCCTCGACCTGGTGGAACTCCCGGGCTTTGAGAAACGTTATCCCAAACAGCTCAGCGGCGGTCAGCAGCAACGAATCGCCCTGGCAAGGGCCCTGGTGTTCCAGCCTGAAATCCTCCTCATGGATGAACCGTTGGGCGCACTCGATAAGAAGCTCAGGGATCACATGAAGCTCGAAATCAAACATCTCCAGGAGTCGCTGCATATTACCGTTGTCTATGTCACCCATGATCAGGAAGAAGCCCTGACCATGTCCGACCGTATTGCCATTATGGACAGGGGCCGGATCATACAGTTGGATGGCCCCACGGAACTCTATGAGACGCCGGCCGACCTTTTTGTGGCGGATTTTATCGGTGAGTCCAATTTTCTTGAGGGTCGGATTACGGATTTGAACGAAAGCAGGGTATGCATCGAAACGAAATTCGGGCTTGACGTATGGGTGGATAACCGGCCCGGTATGCAAAACGGAGAAGAGGTGACGGTGGCAGTGCGTCCCGAAAAGATCCAGGTCTTCCCGGAAGAGGCGGACCTGCCGGAGGAGATGGTCAACCGCTTCTCCGGCCGGATTGAAGAGGTGATCTATGTGGGTGAAGCGAATGTTTACCGGGTAAGCCTGCGACCCGATCTGGTCTTGAAGGTCAAAGTACAGAGCGGTGGTGGTGCGCACAGGCATCGGAAAGGTGATAGGGTTATTGTGGGGTGGAGAGTTTCCCACGGTCTTGCCCTGAAGTAACCCCTTGGCCCCAAATCCACCGTCTCATTTACGCTTAATGTTCTGCATCATGCGATTTGGGAAAATTCCTGATCATCAGCGAGGTATCAGATGTAAGGCGCCGAGGAGCGACGAGTGAGTCGTATGAACAATACGTCGCAGGGAGGAGCGATCGAAGGCAACGCAGCAGATGATGCCTTGATGGTTGATCAGGCTTGGCATGAACCCTTAGAAAAAGGAGACAGAAGATGGGCAAAAAGAAAGGTATGACCAGGCGTGAATTTCTTGCAGCCACCGGCGCTGCGACCGGCGGGGCCCTGGTGGCGGCCTCCATCGGACCTTTTGTCCACACCTCAATGGCGAAGGGAAAGACCCTCAGGGTATGCTCCTACGGGGGGTCCTATCAGGAATCCCAACGCAAGGCACTCATTCAACCATTTGCAGATAAGTTCGGCGTGAAAATTATTGAGGCCTCCGGGCCTGACATTGCCAGGGTCAAGGCCCAGGTGGACAGCAAGAACTATGAATGGGATGTGATTGATCTGGAAACGCGTCATATTGCCAGGGGAGAGCTCGAGGACCTGCTGGAACCCATCGACACAAGCGTGGTTGATCTTTCCAAGATCGACAAAAAGGCCATCCGGAAGAGCGCGGTGGGCAACATCTTCTGGACCACTTCACTGGCCTACAACAAGAAGGCCCTTGGAGGTGGAACCCCGGCGAGCAGCTGGGCCGATTTCTGGGACGTGAAAAAGTTTCCCGGTCCCCGCGCCCTTCAGGACCAGGCCCCGTTCAATCTCGAATTCGCCTTGCTTGCCGACGGCGTGCCCATGGAAAAACTGTATCCGCTGGATGTGGACAGGGCGTTTAAGAAGCTGGACCAGATCAGAGACAGCATAACGGTCTGGTGGAAGAACGGCGCCCAGCAGATCCAGCTGCTGACCAGCGGGGAGGCGGTCTATGGTTCGGCCTGGAACGGCAGGGTCAACGTGGCCCAGAAAAAGGGCGTACCCCTGGAAATCGTCTGGCAGGGCGGGTGCCTTGACCTGGACTGGTGGTGCATCCCGAAGGGCAATCCCAACAAGGACCTGGCCATGAAGTTCATCGATTTTGCCATATCCGCCGAGCGGCAGGGTGAGCAGATGCAGAAATATATTGCATACGGCCCCACCAACCTGGATGCCTTCAAGTATATCACTCCGGAACGTGCAAAGGAGCTGCCGTCCTATCCGGAGAACTTGAAGAAACAATTCGCCATGGACGCAGACTATTGGGGTCCCAAGCTGGCCCCGCTGACCGAACGATGGAAGACGTGGATGATTTCCTGATCCAATTGACGGGCAGGAAAGGCGGGACGTACCGTCTTTCCTGCCCACTTTCTTAATCCATAGGATGTCGCAGAGAATATGAAAAGGGATGGCACTTCATCGATGGGAAGAGGCCTGCTGCTGAAACCGGGTGTTAGGCACTTTCTACTGGTGTCGCCGGCCCTCATCGCCTTGCTGCTGCTGTTCGCCAACCCGTTCATCCAGTGATGCCATGACGATT
>CAYOIU010000117.1:0-7876 GCA_964404085.1 uncultured Desulfobacteraceae bacterium
TCACCAAAGCTTCTGGAGGAAACTCCAACCAGACCTCATCTCCGACTTCATAGTTCCTGCGGGCCGCGGTCCGGACCCGCAGGGGCCCGGGATCAAGCCAGAGATCAATATCCGTCCCCCGGTAAATTGCTTCCCTGATTCGTGCCTTGACCCTGTTCAGTGCAGGTCTTTCGTCCCTGATGCGGATCCGCTCGGGCCGAATGGCAACGGTGCCCCTCTCCCATTTTGGTTCACGCTTCAGGGCTAGAAACCCCACGCTGCTCTCAAGTCCCCCATTCTTCTTCCTCCCCTCGAGCAGATTCGCCGCGCCAAGAAACTCGGCCACAAACCGGGTCTTGGGCTGTTCATATACTTCTTTTGGTGAGCCGAATTGTATGATTTCCCCCTGGTTCATAACGGCAATACGATCTGAAACCACCATGGCCTCAGATTGATCATGGGTAACCAGAATAAAGGTCTGTCCCAGTTTCCTCTGGAGTCTCCGCAGTTCCACCTGGACCTGGGCTCGCAGTTTGGCGTCCAGCGCGGACATGGGCTCATCCAGAAGCAGGACCTTGGGTTCATTCACCAGGGCACGCGCCAGCGCAACCCTTTGCTGCTGGCCACCCGAGAGTTGATCGGGACGCCGGTGGGTCATGTCCTGGAGGCCCAGCATTTCAAGCCGTTTGATGACGCGGCCTTCTACTTCATTTTTGGGGAACTTTCGAGACCTGAGGCCAAAAGCAACATTTTCGAAGATACTCAGATGCGGGAAAAGTGCATAACTCTGGAAAACGGTGTTTACCTGGCGTTTTGTGGCAGGAAGAGACGTGATATCCTGGCCTCCCAGGATGACCCGCCCCGAATCAGGCAACTCCAGGCCCGCGATGATGCGGAGAAGGGTGGTCTTGCCGCACCCAGATGGGCCCAAAAGGGTGAAAAACTCCCCTTCACGAACGTCTAATGAGACCTCTTTCAGGGCCTCAACCGGGCCGAAGTTCTTGTTTGTGCCCTTGATCGATACCTCGGTTCCTTCCGTCATATCCATAGGCATATTCCGATTGATTCATTTGTTCCTTCAGCCTTCCACCTTCATCCTATCCACCTGATGCAGTTACCCTACTTCTTGTCCATCGCACTGCTCAGAAGCTCCAGGACACAACGTGCGGCAAGGTGTGCTGTTACATCGCCCCGACCGTCCAGAAAGGGATTCACCTCCACCACATCGAATCCAACAATCTTTCCACGCTCCGCGATGATGTGCAGTACATCGGAAAAATGTTCAAAAAAGAGTCCCCCCGGCTCGGGAGTACCCGTTCCGGGGGCAAGGGATGGATCAAAAAAATCGATGTCAAGGCTTATATAGTACTCCCCCTCTTTAAAGAAAAGCGGATCGGGATTCACAAGCCATCTTCTCAGCTCTCGTGCAGTCAGCGTGTTCACACCTTTTTCTTTTATCCAGGAAATGTCCTGACCCGCATTTGTGAGGCCCCTCATGCCCAGAATCGTAACTGATTGTACGAGTTCCTGCTCCATGATCAGCAGAACGGGGCTTCCGTGGGTAAAGGTACTGTAACTGATCCTGTCGCAATCCACGTGGGTATCGAAGTGGACATAGTGGATTTTTCGCCCTTTCAGTGCCCGCACCACGGGAAAGGTGATGGAGTGATCACCGCCCACAATGGCAGGGACCGCACCGGCATCCAGGATTGATGTTACCGTGTTTGTTATGACTTTCCAATTCTTTTCCAGGCACAAGGGCTCGATAGGAACGTCTCCAGCATCCACCACCTTCTTTCCGGAGAGGATCCATTGACGCCTGTCCGCGTCATAAAACCGGCCTTCCACTCCCTCGTAACTGTAAAACATGGAGGCATCGCGGATCGCCCGAGGGCCGAACCTTGTCCCCGGCCGGTAGGTGGTCCCTTCATCATAGGGGATGCCCAGGAATACGGCGTCAACATCCCGGCCTGCATCCCACAGGGGATACCCGGCGAATGTTGCAATCCCGGAAAATGGTAGGTTTTCATTCGGAGGCGAAAAGGGTGATGCTGGAAACATGGTGTATCTCCCTGAAGGGACTACATGGTTAGACTGTCACACCTCGCCAAAACACCAAATCGATCAAAAATCACCCATATAGCCTGCTGTCCGCGGCACCCGAACCGCTTCATCCAGCACCTTCTCGGCCAGGGCCAGTCGTTTTTCCCCGGGTGATCCTTCTTTGATGCGATGTTTCATCTGCTGCGCCCGCAATTTCAATGACATCTTGTCCGGCTCCTTGAAAACGAGGGCTCCGAAGTGGCATTCGGCAACGCATGCGGGAGAGCCGCCGCACAGGTCGCACTTGTATGCCTTGCCCGACGTGTACTGTTCGATCATGCCGTACGGACAGGCGGTCACGCATTCACCGCACCCGGTGCACCGACCCGCGTCCACGACGACAATACCCCGTTCGTTCCGGGAAATGGCCTTTTCGGGACAGGCCTTCAGGCAATCGGCATTGGGGCACTGAAAACAGATGCCGGGCACGGAATAGCCCTCAAGGGGGAAATTATCAATCTTTATCCGGCCCTTTGACGGCATAAACATCCCTTCCTTGACCGCCGAACAGGCATAAATGCACCGATTACAGCCGGTACAGAGATTGGGTATTGAAAGCAGGTGTTTTTCCATTTACTCCTCCACACGTTTCTATAGATGCTCAAGCCCCAGTTCCCTGAGCTTTTCCCGTCGGGGCCTGCCTTCTTTATCCCAGCCACGGAGATGGTAATAGAGCGCTTTCATCTCCTCCAAGTCCTCTTTGTTCAGGGTCCTGCCCGCATGGGGGCCTCCCTTGAGGGCCTTTTCGGTCAATTTCCTTGAGAGGGTATCTTGGGCAGCCGTGAATCCGGCCCGCAGGTTAAATAGCCTGATCAGGTTCCAGATACGTTCTCCCGCCTTGAGCAGGTCCTTTTCAGAGACCTGGTGGCCAAGCCCGGCGGTAAGCAGTTCCGCCATGATCCTCTGGTCCACAGACCCCCAGAAATCACACAGGCACATGGACCACTTGGCGGCGTTTGTGTTCTGGCTGTCCATGACATCCCAGGCCATGGCCTTCAGCTTAAAGGGATCCTCGGCAAGGATGGTAAATGCCCGCAGGTGACACGCGCCACGCTCACTGGTGGCATAGGCAAGCCCCATCCCGTAATTCCCCCTGGGGTCATAGGCCGGCATTTCAAGGCCCTTGGAGTGGGCTGCCGCATCACCCTGTCCCAGCTTTTCCGCCAGCCTGGCCGCGCCCAGTGCCAGGTCCTCTCCCCGCGGGGTGGACAAGCGGGCAATTTCCTCGATGACGGTCAGATATCCTTCCGGTTCCCCGAACGTAAGGCCGTAGTCGCGAACCCCGGACTCAGTCATCTCCATGGCCAGGGCAATAGTTGCGCCCGCGGACATGGTGTCAATGCCTAGGTCATCACACAACCGATTGAACCGCATGACCTGTTCCAGATCGTTCATTTCGCAATTGGAGCCGCTCAAGCACAGGGTCTCATATTCCGGACCCTCCACCTGGACGCCGTTTACCGACGTGAAGTTTCCGCAGCCCAAAGGGCAGGAGGCGCAGGCACGATCACCGATTTTCACGGCATTAATCGCTTCGGAATCAAGGCTGTTTCGACCCGGGTTCACGCCCGCTGAATAATTCCTGGTTGGATGGATTCCCATTTCATTGGTAATATCCATGAGGACGGGTGTGCCTTCATTCTTGGCCCACATGTTGGCGTCGATCAGTAGGTTGGATTCCTTGTATTGCGTTATTTTTCCCCAGAATATCCCCATGTCCGCGACCTGGACGCTCCCGGTGCCTCTGACCACGATGGCCTTCAGATTCTTGGAGCCGAAAAGTGCCCCGGCCCCGGCCCGGCCCATCTGGCGATAGGCTTCCGAACCCACGCAGGCGTACGGAACCATGTTTTCGCCCGCGGGACCGATGGAGAGGCTCTTTGCTCCGTGCCCCGTCTCGGTGGTAAGCCACCTTTCAGTCTCGAAGATGCCTTTCCCGGAGACCGGCCTGGCGTCTGCCAGGCTTACCCGATCGTCCTCGATGCGAAGGTATACGGGATGATCGGATTTCCCTGTGACAACAATGCCGTCGTACCCTGCAAACTTGAGTTCCGGGCCAAAAGCTCCTCCCACGTTGGACTCAAACATGGTCCCCGTGTGAGGCGACTTGGATACCAGGCAGGTGCGTGAAGAGGTAGGAACAAGGGTCCCGCAAAAGGGTCCTGTCATGATGACCAGGGCATTTTCGGGAGACAGAGGTTCAATCATTGGGTCTACCAGGTCAAAGAAATACCGTACCGCCAGGCCCCACCCCCCGATGTATTTCTTGAGCCATTCCTTCTGCGTGGGTCTGCTCTCGATCTTCCCGGTGTCCAGGTCCACGAACAACACCCGGCCCGCGTAGAGATTCATCGGCTCCTTTCGCCTCGGCAACTCGATGGTCTTGAAAACGTCTTCCAGCCTGTTGAGGACCTCGTCGAGGATTTCCTGAGGGATATTCAGAGCAGGTTCGAAACGGATGGTCTTAGCGTTGGTCAGGGTTCCTGCGGTGATCACCCCCCGCGCGAAAAGACCTGATGCCACCTTGTACCCGATGCCGTCGGTGGGGAATTCCATCCCGATGAGCAGTCCAAGACCACGCGCCTCCGCCAGGACGCCCGGGTAGCGCTCCTGCAGCTCTCTCAAGTGTTTCAATACATACTCGCCCTTGCTCTTTGCCTGGCCTGCCAGGTCCTCCTCCAGGAGCACGGTGATGGCCGCAAGGGCCGACGAGCATGCGAGCGGATTTCCACCGGTAGTGGTGGTGTGGATGAAGGGATTGGGTTCCATGCATTCCCATATCTTCGCGGTGGACAGGAAAGCCGACATGGGCACCACTCCCCCGCCGAGGGCCTTTCCCAGGCACAAAATATCTGGGGCTACGCCCCAGTGATCAAGGCCGAAAATCCTGCCGGTACGGCCCATGCCTGTCTGGACCTCATCGGCGATCAACAGGACACCGTAATGGTTGCAGATTTCCCGCAGACGCGGCCAGTACTCATCGGGAGGGACCACCGCACCGGCTTCACCCTGGACAGGTTCGGCCACCACTGCGGCTATACCATCCCCCACTGCCCTTGCCGCGGCCAGGGCCTTCTCCACGGCATCCGCATCACCGAACGGCACATGCCTGATACCCTCCAGGAGCGGCAGAAGCGGCTCACGAAAGACTTTTTTTCCTATCAGGGAGAGTGAACCCAGGGTCTTGCCGTGAAACCCCTTGAGCATGGCAATGAATCCCTTTTTCCCGGTGTAGAGCTTCGCGAGCTTCATGGCCCCTTCCACGGCCTCGGTGCCCGAGTTGGCAAAAAAACCGTACTGAATCTTTCCCGGCGTGAGCAGAGCCAGAACCTTGGCCAGTTGCGCCCGCAGGGGGTCAAGCATCTCCTGGCTGTACTGGGGTGAGCGGTCAAGCTGTGCCTTGACCGCTGCAATAATCTTCGGGTGCCGAATGCCATACGAATACAGTCCGAAGCCCCCGAGGAGATCAAGGAACTCCCTGTCCAAGGCATCCACCAGAATCGATCCCTGTCCGGTCCACTCGGTCACAGCAAAACTGGTAGCCTCGGTCACCGATTTGCGGTAATCCAGGAACCCCTTGTTGATGTGGTCGCGGAAATTGCGGACCGTCTTCAGGGCTATCTCCTTCCTGAGCTCCAGTGGGGTTTCATGGGGTGGGGTGAGGATAGTATCCACCATGAAGCGTGCCTCAGCCAGGGCCGCATCTATGTCTCTACCTTTATAGTCGCTGGTAAAGTCTTCATCGAAATCACGCATGTGGTGCACTCCTGTACTCTGGTTTTGGGAATTCCTCAGACTCAAAGTTCAAAGGGTCACCGTTCAAGGTTCAGCTCTGGAGAAAATCGTAATGCGGCGAACCCTGAACCCCTGGACCTTGAACCCCGCAGTCCTACGCCGTCAGCATGGTGATAGCAAGCCGTTTTGCGGCGTCTGCAAACTCCTGAAACGGGCGGTCTTCTGAAAGAAAATGGGCATGGAATTCCAGCCCCTCAATGAGCGTGACGATCATGTCTGCTGCGCCGCGTACATCGTCCACATTGACAATCCCTCTCGCTCTGAAACGCTCCAGTTCGCCCACCAGGTGATCTTTTAAGCGTTTGATCATCTCTTCAAACCGTTCCCGTACTGAGGGGTTCCTGAAGCTGAGATAGTAGAACCCGAAGTGGACCCCGGGATCCAGGGTCCTGGACCATTCAAAGGAAAAGAGGGTATCCATCAATGCCCGAAAACGTTCCCGGGGATCTTTGATATGGTCGAATTGCAGGTATTCAAGTGCCTCATACCGGTCAATGAGGGCCTTGACCAGCTCTAGGGTCATGTTCTCTTTTGTCTGGAAATAGTGGATAATCAGACTGGGATGGATATGCATACGCTTGGCGATCTTTCCAATGGATGCCCCTTCAAATCCTTCCTCAATCAGGACCTGATAATAATTTTCCAGTATTTCAGGTTTTCGGATTTCGGCCTTTTGGTTTTTTCGCATGGTGTCAGGTCTCTGAATAGGCAAGAAATTCACTGAATGTTCAATTAATATTCTAGCCAAAACTATCTGTCAAGAAAAAATGGAATATTAGGACAAAAAACTTGGTTTTCCTCAGGAAATAATAATTCGCCGTGTAAGAGTTTCAACGCTCACAGGACCTGACCCGTTTGTGCTATTTCACGAATAGTGTGAGGAAGATCCGATTTTATGCGCACAAAAACACCCTGTCAATTTTATTGGTAGGCCCTACTTGTCTTGATCTTCTCTTCCAAATAATCGATGCTTTCCACCAATCCATCTCCATAAATCTCGGTAGTGAGAGTAGGAGCGATATCAAGCCTGTCAAGAATCTTGAACAAATAATCAAAGTTGATGGTTCCCTTTAGCACAGAGCTGTGCGAGTCGTAATCTTTGTAGTTGTTGTGGACGTGCATATAAACCAGATCACGGCCAAAGGTTGTTAGCCAATCCTCTATGGACACTTTGGAATGTAAGTGGGCGTGGCCCACATCCAGGGCGAATTTGAATTTTTCAGAGTGGATCCCTTCGAGGGCGGGCTTTATGATTTCCGGCCTGGTTTCGGCGGTATTTTCGCCGACAAGCACAAACCCTTCTTTCTCGGCAATATTCACGTAGTGTTCCCAAAACCTCACTTGACCCTCTTGCCACAGGGATAGGCGGGGACCCCTCACAAAGGTGTTCCAATCAAAATGGGAAACAATGAGTTTACAGCCGAGTTCTTTGGCGATCATAAAAATGAAGTTGTATCGCTTTCTGGTCAGTTCGGAGATTTCCGGATCCAGGCCCAGATGGTCTATCCAACGAAAGGCATTATGAATGGATAAATCGCCCTGAAAATCCTGCAGCAGCTCTTTATACTGGTCGAGCCGAGCCTGCCAATTGCCCTGCATTAGCTCGGGTCGAGAAAACTCCTGAACCTCGATTCCCAAACCTCTTTGTTTGGCAATTTCCAGGTACCGCTCAAACTCATCGTCTCCGCTAATCCGTTCGGCGGCAATGCACAGGTTGTTTTTCATGATTTTTCACCAGGTTTTTTGCCCCCTCTTATCCCGGCCTCGAATTCAGCCAGCAGCCCGTCGATGGTCTCCCCGGCACGGTCCGGCAGGGGTTCCGGCTCGTGGGTTTCGAGAATCCGCAGGGCCTCTTCATAGGCCCTTTCGGTGAGATCCCTGCCGCCGTCGGTCTCCAGCCACCCCTCTCGCGTTCGCCGGTCGAACAGTTTGTTCACGGACTGGGTCCTGGTCCGTTCAAAGGTGTGGCGATGGGTCAGGAAGGTTCCCCCCGGGCCGA
>CAYOIU010000117.1:7886-10958 GCA_964404085.1 uncultured Desulfobacteraceae bacterium
GCCGATTTCATCGATCAGGTCCAGGGCCAGCGTTTCACTGTCCACCCGAACCCCTTGGAGCATCATGCGAATATTGCCGATACATTCGTGGTCCATGACCAGTTTGGCAAAATCGAAGCAAAGCCCGCTTTCAATGCCCCCTGCCCCGAAAATCAGGTTGGCCCCGGCCAGTGCTAGGGGCAGGACGTTCAGGGTAAACTGGTAGGCGGCCTGGGCATCGGGCAGCTTGGAATCGCTCACCCCCGCTCCGATACGGCTTGGCACATGATAGTAATTGCACATCCGGGCCACGGCAGAGCCCACCAGGCCCCATTCCGGCGCCCCCAGAGCGGCCAGGCCGGTCTTCAGGTCCATGATGGTGCTGCAGGACCCGAAGGCCACCGTTACGCCCTTTCTGACCGCCTGGGCCAGGACCAGGCCGCTGAGTTGTTCGGCAATCGTCTGGACGATCGTCCCGGCCAGGGTGACCGGCCCGGTGCCGCCGGCAAGGGCCATGGCCATGATGTCCACGTTGATCCCCCCCTCGGCCGCGGCGATAAGGGTCTCGCAGCACTGCTCGGTCAGGCACAGCGGGCTTGTGGGACAGCAGGAGCAGGTGCAGATGGGCCGCTCCCGCAGTTTGTCCATGCCGCCCACAGCCGCGGCAGCCATTTTTAACATGACCTCCACGCCGGGTTTGTCAACCATGCCGATGGTGATGTGCTTGCTGTTGTGGGTGATCATGGCATGAAAATTTTGCACGGCCTGGGCTTCGGACAACTGATCGGAGGGACAGACGGTCCGCTGACAGAAGGCCATGGTGTCCAGGGCGTCAATCAACCGGTAGACGCTGCAGCAGTCCTCTTTGGTGGAACTGCGATTTTCGCGGGTGACCGGGTCGATGACCTTGATCTGTTCACCGAAAGTGCCGAATCCCACCCGGTTGCTTTCAACGTAGAAGTCCTTTTTCGGGTCCCGCCCATAATAGGTGACGCTTTTCGGCACGGAAGAGAGGCTGTCGGTGACCAGCCATTCGGGGATTCTCACGCGCCAGTTTTTCCCCTGCCGCACCACCGAAGCCCCCGCGCTGTGAAAACGGTCGGCCGCCTCTTCCATTTCCACGAGAACTCCGGTGTGCTTCAGGATATGGCAGGCGCCGAAATGGATGCTTTCCAGGTCATCTCGGGTGAGGAATTTGAGCCCCATTCCGTTAATGGTTTTTATGCCGGTTCTTTCGATCTGCATTTTTCCTGTCCCTTCTTTTGATTGGCTCTTTCCTGCACTTACAGGACTCAGCTTTCAGTACGGACCCCCTGTTTTTCAAGGGCTTGCTGGACTTCCCGGATATCCACTTCTCTGCAGGTCTTTTTCCCCTTGATGGAAACGGAAGCCGCCACCCCTGCACCCTGCCCGGTTACGGTGCAACACCGCATGGAACGGGTGGCGGCGTGGGACAGCCTGTCCCCGGCCACGCAGCGGCCGGCTACGAGAAGATTTTCCAGCTTCTGCGGAACCATGATCCCATAGGGAACCTGGAAGTACCGCCCAGTGGTTGGTATGACGACCATGCCATAGCCGTCCAGGAATTCCGGAACCATACCGACGGCGTCATTGAATCGAGCCTGGTTCATCACGTCGTCAACCGTGATGTTGTACTGCCCGACAATCTTTCTTGACTCTCTTATGCCGAGCGATGCCCCAAAAGTCCGGAGCCTTGCGTTTTCAAACCCTGGTGTGTACTTCTTCAGGGCGGAGATGGCCCACATGGCCTGCTGCCTTCCTTCCATCTCCCCCCGGGTGAGATCCCGAACGTCCGTGCCGTCAAAACCCTCCATGTAGACCACATTAAGGTAGGTTGCCTCGCCTTCCTTTGTGACGCTGCTCCAGGTCCCTGTTATTTCGACACCTTCGGGAATCTCGCCGGCTTCTTTTGCCTTTTTGAAGGGTTCACTGAGATAGGGGCTGAAGAGATCGTCTTCCTTTCCCGTGGTCTTTTCAGCCCAATCCTTCAGGGTGGCTGGATGGGACTGAACGTATTCAAGGAAGGCACCCCTGTTCACGCCCTTGCATGAAAAGCTCACCGTTACCCCAAGCAAATCCTTTTTCCTGGAAAGGCGATAAGGAGCACCTGCGCGATAGGCAATATCCGCATCGCCTGTGGCATCGATCACCCTCTTTGCAAGGATGGCCTGCCTTCCCGATTTACTCTCGGTGACGATTCCTTTGATGGTCGTCCCTTCCATGACAGGTTCAACGCCCAGGCAGTGAAGCACGGGCGCGACACCGGCCTCATCTACCAACCTGTCCGCAACATACTTGAACATCTCCGTGTCCAGGGCCTCGCTCCGGGATTGAGGCTCCTTCCGGGTCCCTCCCATGGCCTTGGCCCGTTCCTCGAATTCAGCCCCGATCCCGCCGGATTCCACCGTGCCCTCGTGCCGGTACCACGCGATGGATTCCACCGAGGCCTGCGTAATGTTGCCGCCGAAACACCCATGCCGCTCCACCAGCGTGGTATCGATGCCCTCCCGGGCCGCTGCTATGGCAGCAGAAAGACCTCCCGGGCCGCTGCCCACAACCAGGACATCCGTCTCTGCAAGAATGGGAATTTTTCTGGCAGCTTCCTCAATGTGCCTCATCATTCGTCATCTCCGTGAAATGACCTTTAGGAAGTCATCAATTCTCCTGGAGCTGTCACGATAAGTGTTTCAGCAGATCGTGTCAACACCGAGGATCTTGGAAAACTTTTCTGTTATTGCCTGCAGATAATTGTATTTAAGCTGACACACATCATAGCGTGGCTACGATGCAATTGGGGAAGTGAAAAAGAGTGATAATTCTTATCGCAGTATGTATTTCAACTCTAGGCACCATACGAAAAAATAGATAATCTCCATTTTTTTAACGCCGCATCGGCTAACGCACATGATGTCAGATATTGTGAGACCAGGGTGATACCAGGTTTTCTGTGGTCTGTGATAGCAGATAACCTCAAAGGATAGAGGCCGATCCTGAAAGGTCGGGCTCTATCCTTTGAGGTTATGGCTGGCAGGGTGAATTGATTAGTAAGAAAGATGAATGATCTGCCTTTTT
>CAYOIU010000118.1:0-10954 GCA_964404085.1 uncultured Desulfobacteraceae bacterium
CTCAAGCGAAGCGGGCGGTAAAAAATACGTTACCGTATTTATGAATCGAGCTACTTAGTTGTCGAAAATGGCCAACCATATGAAACTCTTCGGGACAAGCAGAAAATGGGTTCCCGTTTTCTTGATTTTCACGGGGATCTTTTTTTGGTCAAATGGTCATGCAGAACAACCCGGGAAAGGTGAATTTTCCTCCCTCATTTCCTCCCTCAGGATCGCCTCTCCTCCGGACTTCTGTGGCGAACCGGTTCCCATGGAAAACCGGGACGTCCGGGAGCGGTTCGAAAAGGAGCTTCTGCTGACGATCTGGGATCGGCCTCAGGTGGTCCTCTGGTTGAAACGCTCCCGCCGGTATCTGCCCCATATTGAAAAGGCATTAAGGGAACATCACCTGCCCGAAGACCTGAAGTATGTGGCCATCGCGGAGAGTGCCCTTCGCCCACACGCAGGGTCAAGAAAAGGGGCCGTGGGTTTCTGGCAGTTTGTGGCCGGTACGGGGAGAAAATACGGACTTCTGATCAATGCCCGTATCGATGAGCGCAGGAATATCCTGGCCTCAACCCAGGCCGTGGTGCGGTATTTTAAAGAACTCCACGAGGAATTCGGGTCATGGACCCTGGTTGCCGCAGCCTTCAATATGGGGGAAGAGGGGCTAATGGCGGAAATCCTGGAACAGGGCACCCGCAACTATTACCAGCTTTACCTCCCCCTTGAAACACAGCGGTTCGTTTTCCGGCTCCTTTCCATAAAACTGATTTTTGAAAACCCTGAGAAGTACGGCTTTCATCTCGATGAAAAAGACTATTATCCGCCGCTCTCCTACGATGAGGTGGAAATCACCTGTTACCAGGAGACTCCCATACGACTGGTCGCCCAGGCGGCAGGAACCCATTTCAAGGTCATCAAGGATCTGAACCCGGAAATTCGCGGGCACTATCTCGCTGCGGGGAGCCACACGGTTCTCGTGCCCAAAGGGTCGGCGGTGGGTTTTCAGGAGCGCTACCAGGGATACGTGAAGAAATTCCAGGCGGCGCAAAAGGATCGGATTTATGTTGTAAGGGAGGGTGATAACCTTTCCGCCATCGCGGAGCGGTTTGACATCCCCCTCCAGGCCCTCCTCATCTGGAACCGGCTTGATCTCAAACGTCCCATCCACGCGGGAGACCGTCTGATCATCTATCCGAAGAACCTGGAAACACCCGAAAAGGGGTCGGGTAAGGAATAAGGCTTCGAAATATAAGAAGCTGTGGTCTGCAACCGGTCTTATTCGTAACGTAATGTTTTCATTGGCATGGAACAGGACACCCCGAGTGAAATGACCAAAAAGATGGAGGGGCAACAGGATGTGGACGGGCAATACCTACGAAAAGATATACCGCAATTTCAGATTTGAGATCCCGCAATATTTTAATATCGGAGTGGATATTTGTGACAAATGGGCGAACGACAAATACCGCCTGGCACTAATATATCTTGATCAGGATGAAAGGGAGTACAAATTTACCTATTGGGAATTGAAGAACCTGTCTAATCGGCTGGCCAACAGCCTGAGGCATCTTGGCATAGATCGGGAAGACCGGGTGGCCATATTGATGCCCCCAACTCCTGAAACCCTCATCTCACATATAGCAGTCTACAAGCTCGGTGCCATACTGGTGCCGATGATCCAGCTTTTTGGACCCCTGGCCGTAGAATATCGGCTCCAAAACAGTGGGGCGAAAGCGATTATCACGGATAGCAATAATTTGCCGAAAGTTTTAGAGGTTAAGGATCGTCTTCCCGAACTGAAATGCATTATTGTGGTCGATTCAAAAGGAGAAGAGAATGTGCTGGACTTCCGGAGGACGTTGGAGCAGGGGAGCCGGCATTTCACTCCTGTTTGGACAAAACCTGATGATCCCGCATTGATTATTTATACCTCGGGCACAACGGGTACGCCAAAGGGTGCTCTTCATGGTCACCGGTTGTTGATATCAGAGGCAACCAATACGGGATTCTCTCTCGACCTTTTTCCTCAGGAAGGAGATCTGCTTTGGACCCATTGCGACTGGTCTTACATTGCCGGATCGTTTACCGCCCTTTACCCCACCTTGCATTACGGGCATTCTATCGTTGAGTATGCAAAAGAAGGGAGATTTGATTCGGAAAAGGCCTTTTCCATCATTTCAAGATACGGCGTCAGCGTGATATTCGCCATCGCCACAGCTTTTCGTATGATGATGCACGCGGTCAAGAATCCGAAAGAGCACTATGATCTTGAAGAATTAAGATCCATAACCGTGGGTGGCGAAACAATGGGTTCGGATCTTCATGAATGGGGAAAAAAGGCCTTGGGCATCGAATTCAATGAGAATTACGGCATGACGGAATGCGATTTCATGGTAGCCAATTGTTCAAGAATTATGAAAGTTTATCCCGGGTCCATGGGCAGGGCCATTCCGGGGCATGTTGTCGAAGTCATCAATGAGAATGGGGAGGTTCAGAAACCGGGGACCTATGGCGAATTCGCTATCAGACGGCCTGATCCGAGTATATTCTTGGGTTATTGGAACAATCCTGTTGCAACAAAAGAGAGATTCATTGGAGACTGGTTTCGCACGGGTGATTACGGCACCAAAGATGAAAAAGGGTATTTCTGGTTCAAGGGTCGCAAGGATTACGTCATTGAAAGCAGCGGCTATAGGATTGGGCCTGGCGAAGTGGAGGATGTCCTGATGAAACACGATTCCATAAAACTGGCGGCTGTTATTGGGGTCCCCGATGAGATAAGAGGTGAAATCGTTAAGGCCTTTATTGTGCTCGAAGAAGGTGTGACAATGAGCACAGCCCTTGAAGAAAGCATAAAACAACACGTGAAGTTTCAACTGGAAGCCCACGCCTATCCGCGCGAGATAGAATTCTTAAGCGAGATGCCGATGACCGATACCGGTAAAATCAGGAAGAACAAATTGCGGGAAATCGATGAAACAAAAAGGGCACAAATGCTAAAGGATTCAGAAAATGCTTGAGGAGGCAGCGGATGAAAACCGAACTAATACAAAGTCATGTTGAGGGAAGTACCGCCTGGATAGCGTTAAACAATACCAAGAAAAAGAATGCGGTTCATGACATCATGTATGAAGCGATTCTTTCCTTATTGGAACGCTACGAAAAGGACGGGAACATCAGGACGATTGTCCTCAAGGGAAACGAAGGAAATTTTTCAGCCGGCTACGATCTCACGCAAGGTTTGCCGGATCCCTACCGGGATTTTGTCAAGAATCTCTCCAGCGCCGTGGCAAAGAGGCTCTGGTACTATCCCAAACCGACGATTTCAATGGTGGAGGGCTACTGTGTCGGGGGCGGGTTTGAATTGGCTATGGGCGCTGATTTGGTCTATGCGGCAGAGGATGCCGCTCTTGGAGAACCGGAAATTGATTTCTTTTTCACACCGGACTTCAATAGCATTCCATGCCTTGCACTCCCCAGAAAGGCAAAAGAAATGATTCTTCTTGGCACGGTTATATCGGGTAAGGAAGCTGCTGGACTAGGTCTGGTCAATAAAGCCTTCCCCAAGGAACAACTGGAAGAGGAAGTCATAAAAGTCTGCAACAGGATTGCAAGCCTGCCGTCGGAGACCGTTGAATCGGCCAAAACCGGACTGAACGGGGCTTTAGATGCACAAGGTTTTAAGAACGCCATAGAATATGGCGAAGAAATTTCCATCTATAATGGGCTTCTCAGTAAAACAAACCCGAAGTGCGCCCTATTTTACAGCACCGCCAAAGAAAAGGGCGTCAAAGAGGCCATAAGGCTTGTGCGGGATTACACACAAGCAGGCCGGTCAGGAGAAAAGAGCTGGAAAAAGGGATAGGCCTTCTCATCATGCTCAAAAGGCGGGGATAATACATTTCCTGAAAATGCGCGCCTCTCAAATCAGTTCACGGACAGGGAGAATGCATGGCAAACATTGATTTCGATCTTCGCCAGTTGGAGATTTTCCGCAAGGTGGTGGATCTCGGAAGTTTCTCAAAGGCCGCCCGGGTGGTCCACCTTGCGCAGGCCTCTGTGAGTGAAAGGATTGCCAATCTTGAACAGGCCGTGGGTGCCAGGCTCCTGGACCGGCTGGGCCGTGAGGTCGTCCCTACAAAGGCCGGTGAGCTCATGTACAAACACGCCGCCCTCCTGTTGGAAATGAAAAGGACCGCCTGCCTTGAAATGGAATATTTTCTCGGCCTGAAGCAAGGGGATGTCCTGATCGGGGGAAGTACCATCCCAGGCAACTATATCCTTCCCAAAGTGATGGGTGATTTTCATCAGAAATACCCCGCCATATCCGTGATGCTGACCATCTCTGATACCGGAAAGATCCGGGAAATGATCCTGGCAGGGGAAATCGAACTGGGAATCGTGGGGTCAAAGAGTCCTGAAAAGAACCTCATCCACCATGAATTGTGGAAGGACGAACTCGTTCTCGCCGTTCCCGCCGATCACCCATGGGCAAAAAAAAGAACGGTGTCACTAATGGATTTATCGAAAGAACCCTTGATCCTGAGAGAGGCCGGTTCAGGGACCCTTAAGATTACGGAAGATTATCTGAGATCCAAAGGCTTAAAAGGCCTCGAATCCTTCAATGTTGTCGCCCGGCTGGGAACATCCACGGCTGTCAAAGAGGGCATCAAGGCAGGGCTCGGGCTATCCATCCTTTCCATCAGGGCCCTGGAGACCGAACTCAATCAGGGTATTCTGAAGGCCCTGAAAATCAAAGAACTCACCATGTCGAGAATTTTTTATCTCATAAGGGACAAACGAAGGATCTCTTCCCCCCTATGTCAGACCCTGATGGATTTCTTGAAATCTACGGCGGATCTGGAGTAGTGCCCTAGTGGTTGCAAAGGAGATGTATGCCGATTTTCTATGTTTCCGTCAGTTTGTTTCGAATAGACTCAAGCGCTGCCAAGAACTTCTCTCTGAGTTCTGAAGCATAGCGGTGCCAATCGGGGGCCGCCAGAACATTCGGGACCACGGCGGAGCCTGAAATCCCCACCTTCTCGAGTTCCTTCTTTATCTTTTCCTCCAACTCACTCTTTCCTTTTTCGAGGTTTTTACGGTATCCCTTAAGGATCGCTTTCAAGGGGGACGTATCCACCTTCAGGAGTCGTTCCATGATTTCCAGAACCGGCTTATTGTCGCCTTCCAGGTCCAGCGTACCCAGACATTGCTGAAGGAGAACCGCCATGGCGATTTCCCTGTCCTTTTTATCCAGACCGGCCAGTTGATCTGAAAGACGGTCCAGGTCCATGACCCCGCCAAGGGCCTTGTGAAGGAGGCCCCTAACCTTTTCTTCCAAATCTCGCCTTTTGAATTGGGCCTTTTCCTCTTCGGTTGCAGTGAACCCTTTCGCCTTCTCCATGATGATATCGAGTGTGCTCTTGATCTCCGCCATTCCGGGCTACCCCGTAACAGACTGTATGATTAGCAGCCCTTCTGTTTCAGTGAATAATGATAATTCTGCAAAAAGCCGTTTCTGGATGTCAATCGTCTAAGTATAGCAACCGGAGTCGCCTTTGCGCCACTCTCTTTTTAAAGGACTTCCACTCGGTACCGGACCGCTTGTCAAAACAAAGGATCAGAGCCCGAAGCCCGGACCCTGAAGCCCCGGATTCTTCTGACATATCGAAGGGTTTTCAAATGGATGATACTTACACCTGCCAGATGGATATCCCAGGTTTGAATCGGTGCATCATGAAAAAGGGATAGCATCGTAGCCGTCCCTCTTTTCACTCGATAGGAAAACCCCTTTCCTATTGCCCTTTCAATGGCAGAGAGGATCTCTTCTGTCATATCTTTAAAAAAGATTGATTTTTTGATCCGTGAACAAAGGGGATACTGAGGATCGGGCGGACTTCCATCGGGGCGAAATAAGTTGGTGAGCCTGAAAGTTTCAACACCTGATCCCTGGTCCACGGTCTGAAGCTGAACCTGTCAAAATGAAAAAGCCGGCCTCTCTGTTACATACAAATAGCAATATAAATATATTGATAATTACCCTCTTTTGCCGTCTCTTCCTCACATGGAGAAAAGATCCGATTTTGACTGGGACGACAACAAAGATAAAGCAAATCAGAGAAAGCATGGTGTCTCTTTTGCGTTAGCGCAACTCGCCTTCATGGACCAAAATCGTGTCATTTTGCAAGACCTGGAACACAGTGAAGATGAAGAACGATATTATTGTCCCGGCAGAGTCGCCGGTGGAATTATGAGCGTAAGATTCACCTATCGAAAAAGCAAAATCAGAATTATTGGTGCCGGTTATTGGCGGAAAGGAAAGAAGATCTATGAAAGCGAAAATAAAACATACGGATGAGCCCATTGGAAAGGTGAAAGTTGTTTCCGACTTTCTTCCTTCGCCTGAAGAATTGGCTCTGAAAGACGAAACCGTTAAGGTCACTATTGCCCTCAGCAAAGCCAGTGTGGAGTTTTTCAAAAAAGAGGCAAAAAAATATGATACGCAATATTAGAAGATGATTCGTAGACTACTGGATGAATATTCAGTCCGCCAATCCCAGTAGATTTTCCTGCAGGTCTCACAAACCCGGGTTCAAACCGGGGATTTTGGGGTTCGTTTCCGCCTTTCTCCTTTTTTCCCATTGTGGCCTGCAAACGCTGCCATCCCTGAGATCCACACCGCGAGGCAGCCAGCGACTCGGGACCATACGCAAAAGCGAAGTCAGGGAAACTATTTGACATAATCCCTTCAGAGGTCCATATACGACTCCTATGGAAATTCTGGAAAAGGAGGCCAGTGATGATGAAATGGCAAGCCTATCTCAATGAGAATGAAGATCGTTTTGTGGAAGAGCTTTTGGCATTTATTCGCATCCCCAGCGTATCGGCGCTGCCGGAGCATGCCGGGGATATGCAGCATGTCGCGGAATGGGTGGCTGCCAGGCTGCAGGCTGCCGGGGTGGAAAATACGGCAGTCATGCCCACCGAAGGCCATCCTGCGGTCTATGGCGATTGGCTGCACGCAGGGGAGGGCAAACCGACCATCTTGCTGTACGGCCACATGGACGTACAGCCTGCCGATCCGCTGGATTTATGGGATTCACCCCCGTTCGAACCGGTGATTAAGGATGACAGGATTTACGCCCGAGGTGCCTCGGATGATAAAGGGGGCATGATCACCCCCATACTGGCTGTCGAGGCTTTGCTGCAAACCGAAGGCCGGCTGCCGGTAAACGTCAAATTCTGTTTTGAAGGGGAGGAAGAGATCGGAAGTGCTCATATGGATTCTTTTCTGGCAGAGCACAAAGAGAAGTTCGCCTGCGATCTGGTACTGACGGCTGACGGGCTGCTGTGGGATGAAGATCGACCGATGCTGCTGTTAGGATTAAGAGGATTGTGCGCGTTGGATATCCATGTCAAAGGGCCGGAAAGCGATCTACACTCCGGACTGCATGGCGGCGTGCTGCACAATCCCATTGAGGCGCTCAGTCGGATCGTTACCTCCTTACGAGCGCCGGATGGCAAGATCGCCGTGGCCGGCTTTTACGATGACGTGGTCGAGATGAGCGACAGCGTTCGGGCTGAAATTGCCGGCGTACCGCGTGATGATGAGCAGTACCGACGGGATTTGGGCATCCCGGAATTTTTCGGCGAACCGGGATATACCACCCGGGAAAGGAACTGGATCCGGCCAACCCTCGAGTTGAACGGCATTTGGGGTGGTTTTCAGGGGGAGGGCACCAAGACCGTCATCCCCAGCGAGGCGCATGCAAAGATTACCTAGTCCCCTGAATCCTAAAAAGAAATAATTTGGTCCGCTTTCATACTTTCTTAGATTTTCATGGAAGGCCCCCCTCTCAATGGAGAGGTTTGTTCACCCTCTTTTGTCAAATATCAAGGGCAGACCCCATTTCCATTCCTCCGTGGGGAATTTGTCCGGATGGGCTGAAGGGTCATCAACCAGTTGCGCAAAGAGCACGGCCCTGCAGGCTGCCAACGGCCTTCGTGCCCACCAGAGATGGAGTGTGCTGGGATGACCGTGCCGGATGGATTTTTCCCTGGCCGATTCCTTGTTGATAGCATCCAAAGGCAGAGCGACTTCGATGAGTTTCTTACGATAAGCCATGATTCAGATCCTTATTGCTTCGAGAATTGAAACCAGATTGCAACAAACCAATAAAAAGTTGCAATTCAACCGTTTAAAACTATTATATGATTCAGGTAGTTACGAACTTTAACGCTTATTTCGATCTGAATTAAATGTCTTCCCATGTTTATGATTGCAATCCCGTTTCTCAGAGCCTGGATACCAACGGGCAGCCCGGGTAAGCCCGTGGGCATGTATTTTCCCATCCCTCACGAGCTCCCTCAGCAAGACTTGGATCTGACTGCGCGAATGGCTTGGCAATACCTCACGGAACTCCTTCATCTTGGACCCAACAACGCTATTATCATGGATGTGCTTCACCAGGAGAGCCTTGTTCGTCTCCCGATCTAACCCCCTTTTCCGGGTGTACACTCCCCTCCGGCCCGTCATAACATAAAAACGCCTGGAAAGGACATGGCGAGTTCCACGGCCGCGGCCAATGGATTCCAGCGCACCTGCCTCCACAAGATGGGGGACGCGCCATTTAAGGGCGTCTGGAATAGGCTGCCCTCGATGTACATGATCGAGTATTAAGAAGTCCTGGGTGGAGAAAGACAGCCCCTGTTCCCTGCTCATTTTTTCAAGAAACAGGACAAACGCGGAGTCCTGGACCTGCCCATGGAAAGTAAGATTTACCTGGTAGCGGTCCGTTCCTGTGAAATCAGGCGGGAGCTTCCCATGGCGGATGGCCTCTTCAAAGATCAGGTTCATACCCTGCCCGGAACGCTCCACGAGTCCGCACCTGGCGAACAGATCGGCGATGCGCCGGTTCCGGGGAGACTGGCGGTCTATAACGTTTTCCTGGGTAATTCCCGGAGGGAAACCACCCGGGCTTTCAATAATGAGCCGTCGTGGGTATTGTCGGACAAACACACTTCCGCCAAGGCGATAATCGCGATGACTCACGGCATTGAGAATGGCTTCCCGGATGGAGCGTTCATCGAATGTGGGAATGTCCCATATGAACAACCCATCCTGGTAGTGCTGAAGGTCATTCCGAAGGTTGATCATGTTCCAGAGATCATCATAGAATGAGAAAAAACCTTGCCGGTATTCCTTGCGCTGTTGGGCAGGTCCGGAAACTTCAGTGGAGCGGTGTTCGAAGATCACCTCCGACTGAGCGAGATATCGCCCCATGGCTTGATACGTTCCGAACAGTATGAGGGCGGCGTATGTAATGCGACCTCCCCTAACGGCTTCAGCGTCTTGGAGAAGCTGTTCCGAAGTGAGCCGTGCCAGAGCTGCATTTCCTGATTTGGCTATCCATCTTTTCCGGAAGTCTTCAATGGCAGCTGGATCAAGATCACTCCAGGAGGCATCAGGACAGAAATCAGCCGAAAAATCGTAACCGATTTCGTCAAAGACCTCACGGAGTTTCTCTTCCGTCATGGGTACCAGGCTGTCTCCACGTCTTGTCCAGTAAACACCCTCTACCTGTATGGCGACTCCCACTGGTCTTGGTGGTATGGTAAAAATGAGAACCCGTCCTTTCGGGTGGTGGAGTTCTTCCACTTCCACCCTGAGCCTCAGTTTTTCAATCAAACCGGCGCGGGTACGTTCCGGTTGGGTAAAGGCACGGGTCCCGACAACTCTCCGGGGCCTTTGATCGGAGACGCCAAGTATGATCCTGCCGCCTCCCTCATTCGCCAGGGCCGCGCAGTACTTAACAAGTCTATCGAATGGATAGCTGGATTTTGCCTCCTTGAACTCCAGATTCTCACCTTCCATGGCATTCATTAGTTCCTGAAGTTTTGCCAAAGATAGGGTCACCGTGGTTCCTCCGCCCTGTCCACCAGTTCAGACAAATGGTAATTTACACTTGTTACACCGAAATCCGGTTCTTTGGCAAATGGCCTGCGCACATAAAAGACCTGGCATCCGTCCCGGCTTATTCCGTATTGTCCGGCCGGGTCTCCCATTTGCCACGGATCAGCACTCGGACTCTCACCAGAAGGGGGAACAAGGACTATGGCCAGAATGAAATCATCCGGCTTATTCAAGGCGGTCAGAATCTCGTTCTTTGTCACCGTGATGGTCTTGGCTCCCTGAATCCTGCCCTTGACCTCGATAAACCGCAGCCTTCCGGAATCCGGAACGGCGGACTCAATATCGTATCCGCAGTTGTCGAGGCTTACATCTCTAGGGATATACTTCAAAGACTTTTCCAGCTCCATGACCGCCTGCATGGCGATCTGCTCAACCCGTTTTGTTTCCCGGGCAAAAAGGGTAGGCACTTCCCCTCTTTTTCCCTTGACGCGAGCTAAAAGCCCTCCAGGCACGACAAGAGCACCACCCATCACGACCGGGGGAAGGGGAGTCATTTGCCGTTCCTTCTCGAGCTCCTCCAAGCGTTTCTGCAAACGGCCTTCCAGATCATCGGCGCGTGTTCGCGCCTTGCCTGAGTTTATTCGGGCATTGAACTTTCCTGCGAGTTCCTGAGCCTTCAATTCTTCTGCCCTGTGGTCCCAATAGGCGATTTCTTTGGTCAGCCTGTCCTTGACAGCAGCAACGGTTTTGGTGATCAGCTCTTCTTTGCGCCCCTTCACTTCCTGGAAATGGACTGGCACCAGCTGGCTTATGGCATAACTGCTGGCTTTTGACTCCAAGTCACCACCGAATCCGGACCACGATTTACTCAACTCCGGCATCACCAGGACACGTTCCTCATCCATCAGGGGCCGATAGTCCAGATAGGGGGCGTAACCAGCATTTCTCGTGGCGCCCTGTTCGTCGATTTCTACGAACTGCACCCGGCGGGAGACGATGCGGCGGTTGCCATGTTTGTCGGTGCGTGCATCCGCCACGGAATGTTCCAGGTAGAAA
>CAYOIU010000119.1:0-10948 GCA_964404085.1 uncultured Desulfobacteraceae bacterium
CTGTGGTCAAAATTTTCGCCTTTCTTGACCTCGAACAAAATTGAACATTTTGAAATTGGATCATGCGGATCATCGTCAGCCCCTACCCGCATCCAATACTTCGTTTGGCCTGGGATTCGGCGGCAGCGGCGATTTCTTCCCTGCGGGCCTTTCTGACGCTCAACACCTCAAGGTCCACCGTGGCGGAGATTCCCGCCATGGGCTTGTTGAAATCGGCCAGTACCGTGTCCGGCCTCACCTCCAGGATCTTGAATGAGACCAGGGTCCCTTTCTTCATCTGGCGGTAGAAGCACCCTTTCTTTATGCGTTGCCTGATCAGGCCTTCCTTTGGGATCTCGTGCACGAGGGTGGGGTCATGCTCTCCGTAGATCTGGGAGGGGGGTATTTGGACATCCATCCTGTTCCCTGCCTGTGCCCCTTCCATGGCCTTCTCCAGGGCATCCGGCTGGCGCTCCACTCCGAAGATGAAGGTCAGGGTCTCTTCCGGGCGTTCTTTGGTGGATCCGTCGGGGAGGTGCGTCCGCATCCTGAATTTCATTTCGACCATCGTGTCCTTGGCAATCAGGTCCATAGGGCTCCTCAGCGAATGGAAACCACCTCGTATTCATGCAACCCGCTCGGGGTAACCACTTTGATCTCGTCCCCTTCTTCCCGCCCGATCAAGGCCTGGCCCAGGGGAGAGGTAACGGATATCTGGCCGTCATCAGGATTGGACTCGTAGGGTCCCACCAACTGATAAGCCGTTTCTTCTTCTGTATCGAGGTTGTATACCGTCACGGTCCTGCCGAAGACCGCACGATCAGGCGGCCCCCCATCCGGTTCGATGACCTCGGAGCTTCCAATGGCCATCTTAAGTTCATTCATTCTTCCTTCCAGAAAAGACTGGCGCTCCTTGGCCGCATGGTACTCCGCGTTTTCACTGATATCCCCATGGCTCCGCGCTTCTTCAATGGCGCGAATATTCTTGGGGCGTTCCACATTCAACAGGTGTGTCAGCTCCGATTTAAGCCTTTCAAGGCCATCCTTTGTAATGGGAATCCTTTCCATTGATCTCCTTGCCCCCTCCGGCAAAAATTTTGCCTATGCCGCCGGGAGGCGAGTCATAGGCTTTTTGGAATCATAGCACCAATTATTTCTATTTTCCAGATGAAAATGGCGTCCGCCCTCAGCGACTCATATCCCGATCCCCAGGAGCCTCCCTCCCTGGAAAACGAAGAAGGCGATAAGATACGCAGTAATCAGATTGAAGCCGATGGAAAATGCAGCCCATCTCCACGAACTCTCCTTGCTCATAATGATGACCGTGGCAAAGCAAGGTACGTAGAGCATGGTAAAAATAAGGAAAGTAAACGCCAGCAGGGGATTCCAGCGGGGATCGCTTTTCAACCTGTCCGACAGGGACCCTGCAGCTTCCGGATCGGTCTCCCCCAGAGAATAGGCCGTTCCCAACGTGGAGATAACAATTTCTTTGGCGGCAAATCCCCCCACCAAGGCGATATTGATACGGTAGTCAAATCCCAGGGGTCGGGTTACCACTTCCAGACCGCTGCCGATCCACCCTGCCACAGTCCGATTCAGCGTGGCCTGCTGTCTCTGGGCCGCGATTTCTTTCAGACCTTTCTGCAATTGAAGGTAACGCCTGGCAACCGCAACCAATTGTTTTTGAGAAATTTCAGGCCAGGAACGCGCCTTTTCAATAACAACGGCCGTCTGCACCAGGAGAAATAGTGGGCTTTCTTTCAGCCGGGCGAGAGCGTTACCATCCCTTTGTTGCTGGGCCGAATGGTACTGGAGAGAGAGGCTGTTCAGGCTGTCCAGTTCCTGCGGACCATTTACGAAATCCTTCACATGGGGGGCGGTCAGAAAAGCCTTCTCAAGCCCCGATACATGCTCGGAAAAAGTCCTGATCTGGTCCTTTGAAAGGCCCGGGAATGTCATCATGGCCCAAAGCACGATGGATATCCCAAGGATAAGGGTACCCGCCTTCTTGATGTACTGCCACGTCCTCTCCCAGGTGTGAATCAACAGCCCTTTTATTGTCGGGGCCCGGTATGGGGGCAGTTCCATGACAAACGGTGTCTTGGGCCCTTTCAACACCGTTGCCCGAATAATCTTTGCCGCAAACAGGGCAAAACCCCACGAGAGCATGGTAAGGATAAAGAGCATGCGAGCCCGGTTATGGGGGAAAAAGGCCGCGATGAGGACCGCGTACACGGGCAATTTGGCCCCACAATTCATGAAAGGCACGACCAGCAGGGTGGCGATTCTCTCTTTCGGGTCCCGCAGTGTCCTGGTAGCCATGACACCGGGCACGGCACAGCCCCCTGAAATACCCCCGCTCACAATAAGGGCCATGACGGAATTCCCGTGCAGACCGAACCACCGTAACACCCGGTCGAGCATATAGGCCACCCTGGCCATATATCCCGAATCCTCCATCACGGCAATAGCGAGAAACATGAACATGATCAACGGCACAAAGCCCAAAACGCCCCCCACACCGTCAATAACTCCCGAGACGATAAGAGACTGGAGGTTCCCGGCGGGGATCACCAAGGATATCCCTTTTTTTAGCAAATCAAAGAGGCTTTCCAGCCAGTTTACCGGGGCTTCACTGACATAAAAGGTGATGCTGTAAATCCCGTAAAGGACAAGGACCATGATGAGCGGCCCGAGGATCCGGTTTGTCAGAACCCGGTCAATATGGTCGGAGGAATTGAGACGCGATTCAATTTTTCTTTTGAGACATTTTTTGGTGACCCCGGTTATATATCCGTATCTGTAATCAGCAATGATCCCTTCGGGTTCCTCTTCAAGAGTGGACATCAAATGTTTCGTCGTTCGGGTACAGATTTTTCCAATTTTGGGTCCGGGCTCCGGCTCTTTTTCCAGGAACCCAAGGACCTGGCTGTCACCTTCAAGGCACTTGATCGCCAGCCATCGAGGCGGATACTTTCCACCGGTCACCTGGTTCGATCGGACGATATCCTCTATTTCCGCAAGGCTCTGGTCAATATCCCTCCCATAGGTAATGACCGCAGGCTCCCATTTCCTCGATTCGATTCCAAATTCAACTACTTTGTCGAGGAGTGGTTTTATCCCTTTGCTGGACCTTGCCACCATGGGAACAACAGGCACCCCCATCAACCGGGAAAGTTTTTCCGGATCAATACTGAGCCCTCTTGATTCCGCCAGGTCCATCATGTTGAGGGCAATCATCAGCGGGACCCCGAGTTCTCTGAACTGGACGCCCAGGTACAGGTTCCGATCCAGGTTGGATGCATCCACCACATCCACCACCAGGTCCGGCCGGTCGTTGACCACAAAATCTCTGGCCACAATTTCCTCAAGGGAATAGGCCGTCAAGGAATAAGTCCCGGGCAGGTCCACCACTTCAATCTCGTATCCCTTATGGAAGACCCGGCCAACCTTCTTTTCCACGGTCACACCCGGGTAATTGGCAATGTGCTGTCTGGCGCCCGTGATGGCATTAAACACGGTGGTCTTTCCCGAATTGGGGTTCCCCGACAGGGCGATGACCAATTTCTTTTTCATGGGCACTGGTGGTTTACTGCTCACTTCCGGCCTCGACCTCCACCATGATGTGACCTGCTTCGTTATTTCGCAGGGTAAGGACATAGTCCCGGATTTTTACGGCAACAGGATCTCTCAAGGGGGCCCTCCCCTGGATCTGGATGGGCGCGTCGGGCACAAGCCCCATTTCCCTGATCCTGCGACCCATCTCCCCCGTGGCCGAAACTTTTCGAATGATGCCTGCCTGGTTGTCCAGCATTTCCCGCATCTTGATGATCTTTTTCATTCCGCGTTCACTTCTCCAAGCGAGGAGTCACATACCCCTAAAATGTAAGGATAAAGATAGGTCCGTGCAACTAGAAATTTCATGAAGACGTTTTGGATTTCTTGTACTCCCGATGTGTATGGGGCATCCGCCCGTAGCCATGAACGTGCACATGGGTGTGAGGCGCCATCTCTTCTTCTGCAAACATCTCTCCCTTGACCAGGCCAAAGACCTTGTCCGTGGTCTCAAGCAGGAAGTCCATATCATGAGAAATCAGGATATAGGCGAGATCCAGGTCCTTCAAGATGGAGATCAGTCGTTCCGTCGTTTCCGAATCGAGCCCCGTGGTCGGCTCATCCAGGAGCAGCACCCGGGGTTTCATGGCGAGGACAGTGGCAAGTGAGACAAGCCGTTTCTCACCCCCCGAAAGCCTGTGGGTCACCCGATCCTCAAACCCGTCAAGACCCAGGGCCTCTAAGGTTTCGCATGCGATTTTCCGGGCATCGTCGGTTGATAGCCCCTGGTTCAGGGGGCCGAAGGCCACGTCCTCCAGAACGGTAGGGCAAAACAACTGATCATCAGCATCTTGAAACAGCAAACCGATCCTTTGCCTGGCATCTTTGAAATCAGTTTCCTTTTCCACCCTTTTTCCGAAAAGTTCAATGGTTCCGGACGATGGTTTGAGCAGTCCCATAAGGAGGTGAAGAAGGGTTGTCTTGCCGCTCCCATTGGGTCCCACAAGGCCCACTTTTTCCCCGGAAAGAAGCTGAAAGGTGACATCCCTGATAACCGGCGCATGGCCATTGTAGGAAAAGGTGAGGTGCTCAAGCTTGATCAGCGATGAATTCATATCCATTCCAACAAAGCGGTAAGGGCCACCCCGGCAAGCAACCCCGTCGCGATGAAGATATCCCCCAACCCCAAGTGAAATTCACTCAAGGCATAAAAGCGTCCCTGAAAGCCCCTGCAGAGCATGGCCTCCTTTACCCTCTCCGCCCGCTCGTAGCTCCTGACCAGGAGCATCCCCACAAGGTAAGCATAGGTGCGATAGGTAAGAAGGTTGCTTTTTCTCCTGAAACCTCGCATTTTCAGGGCCCTGGCCAACCGTTGATACTCTTCGTGAATAACATGAATGTAGCGGCTGGTAAAGAAAAAGAGCTGAACGATCTTTCCAGGCACTCCCAGTTCATTCATGGCATGGCCCAGGGCAAAAACGGGGGTCGTGGACACCAAGGCCAGGAGGGCCAGCACGATAACATTGGAACGAACAGTGATCAGGGCAGCCAGAAGGGTCCCCTCTTTCGTGGCCATTAACGGGCCGAGGGTCCACAGGGATGCCCCCCTGACGGTGAACGGAAGAAAAGCCCAGAGAAAGAGGATGAGTCCATTGACCATCATCAGCCGTAGAAAGACCTTTTTCAACGGAAGCCTGGCCACCATGACCAGGATGAAGGCCAGGCCGAACCCCGGGACAAAAGTTAACCAGTGAGAGGATACGGAGACGACCGCCGAAAACAGGAACGCCAGGATCAGTTTGATCCTTGGGTCCATACGATGAATAACGGAATTTCCCTGATTGAAAGATCCTTCCATTAACCCCACAGCCTCTCAATGGAACAAAAAAACCACGCAGGCTCCGCTTCAGCAAAATGAGCAAACGGCCTTCGTGGCTTTTCGACGGTAAAGAGATCGGCTTCGTGCCAAGATTTCTTCTTTAGGATTAAGAGAATGGAGCGCAGGTGTCAAGGACTTTGTGGCGTTCTGTGAGTTCCCCGGTCCAGAATTCCCTCAAGGTTTTGGTAGGAAATGAGTTCAAATTCCTTTGGACTCAGGGGAAGTTCTTCAAACCAGATCCTTGATTCCGATGGTTTGCGCCAGGGCGCGTCCGTCCCGAAGAGGACATGATCGCTGCCCTTCCGACGGATAATATCTACGACCTTTTCAGGCGGAAGCAGGCTAGACATGAAGGAAAGGTCAAAAAAGACATTTTCCAGGGGATAGAGGGAATCGAGCTTCTCCCAGGCGTACAGGGAACCCAGATGAGGGGCAATAATGAGGAGATCGGGATAATCCTTTGCCAGAGCCGCAATCCTGTCAGGTCCCGTCTCAAAGGCCCCGGCCATTCGCGCCAGTTCTTTCAAGTGAGGCTTATAGTGTTCGAGTCCTCTGAGATACATGGAGTCGAGCATCACCGGAAGGGAAGCCCCTTCGAGGAGGGTCCAGAAGCGTCGTGCCCCGGGCGAAAGGATATCCAGGCGCTGTAGAAAGGGATGGACCTTGATGCCTCGAAGCCCCAGATTCAGGACCTCTTCCAGCTCCTCTTCAAGCGTTGTAGAGCCCGCCAGGAGGGTTCCGAAGGGGATAATCCGGGGGTATTTTGCTGCCATCTCCCCCACCCATTGATTGACAGAACGGGTTCGCTCGGGCCTGGAAGAAACGGGCAGAAGGACCATGCGATCAATGCCTGCTTTCTTTTCCTCATGAAGAAGAACCTCCACGGATCCGTCGTGGTGGAGCATCCACTTGTGGGGATCGTTGTCCGGAAGCGACCGGTCCAAAAGGGCCGTTCTCTCTTGAACCAGGGCCAGGTCCTTTTCGGGGTAGGCATGGGTGTGGGCGTCAATAATCATCGGGTGCTGAAAACATTAAGACGAGATTTTCTCCAGACATTTTCTCACCTGTGGGTACGTTTCCTGACTCGCCACCAGAAAATCCTCATGGATCGGCCGTCCGTCCAGGTATTCGTTCAGAAAACACTCTTTCCCGTCCATCTTGTAGATTTTTCCCCCGGCGGCCTCGATGATGATCCTGGCGGCAGCCAGGTCTCGATAGGATTCATTGGAAACCAGGGCGGCCTCGGCCCGCCCCATGGCCATATAACACAAATGAGCGGCGGCACAGCCAAAATCCCGGATTTTGCCGGGGAAGCTGGTCCGGTAATGACGGTGAAAGCGGGCGTAGGCCAGGAGAAGGCTTTCATCATTGATGTCTTCCTGGGGCGACATCTTGATGGCCGTGTCCCCCAGGAAGGCCTTTTCCCCGGCACGCGCATGAAAAAGATCCCCAGTGACAGGCATGTGGAAAAAGCCGAAGATGGGCCATGCGTTTTCAAGAAGGGCCAGGGAAACGCCCCAGATGGGAATCCCCGCCTGGAAATTGGCCACACCATCCAAGGCGTTGAAAACCCAGACATATCTTTCGGACCGGTGGGAATAACCTGCATTTTGAGAATTCTCTTGAAAAAGCTGATGATCAGGGAAACGCTCCCGAACCCGGTTTTCGAAAACCTGATTCAGACGCAATTCGGCCTCAGTAATCACCTTCTCATCAAACCTCAGGTCCGCGTTTCCTCGGCCGTAAAAGGAAAGGGCCTCTTCTCCCACGAACCGAATAATCTCCCTCCCGAAACCCATAAGCTCATCAACACCGGGTGTTTCCTGAGACACTGATAGCCTCCTTTCCTCTTTGCCGTGATCACGATTTCAAAATGATCCTTGCATCCACGATAGCCACACCTTCTTCATAAACCATGACCGGATTCAGGTCCATTTCCTTAATATCCGGATAAGCCCCCACCACCTCTGAACAGGTGAGCAGTAATCTACTCAACGCCTTTTTGTCAGCTGGAGGCTGCCCACGGTAGCCTTCAAGGATAACAGAAGCCTTGATCTCATCAATCATCTTTTTTCCTGAAGGTGGGGATATGGGCAAGACCCTGAACGAGACATCCTTCAGGATCTCCACCAACACACCGCCGAGGCCGAACATGATGACCGGGCCGAATTGATCATCTATCTTGGTTCCTATGATGACCTCAATGCCCTGCTCGGCCATGGGAGAGACCAGAACACCCCTGACATCGGCCTTTGCGTAGTATTGTTTGGCGTTTGCCACAATTTCATCAAACGCATTTCGCACCGCCTTTTCATTGGTGAGATGGGTCCTCACCCCTCCCGCATCGCTCTTGTGCAGGATATCGGGGGAGACGATCTTCAAGGCCACATTCTGGCCGATATCCTGAAACATCTCCGCTGCCTCATCAACCGTTTTGGCCATCCGTTCGGTAAGGACCGGCGCACCGTGTAAATGGAGAAGTCTCTTTGCCTCAAACTCCAGGAGGGAGTTACGGCCGTCTCTTTTGGCGGTTCCAATAATACTTTTTCCTTCCTCTTTTGCCTTTTCGCCCCATTTGAAAACAAAACTTGCCTTTGAATGGTACTTCTTGAGGTAGGTCCCATAGGTGGCGAGGGCGTTGATGCAGGAGCATGCCACTTCCAGGGAATCATAAACCGGTATATCATAGTAGCGCAGCAAATCCAGTGAATGGGGCTTTTCAGAGGCGTAAAGGCTATGTACGACAATGGGTTTGTTTCGTTTCTTGACCATCTTTCCCATCTGATGGGCTCCGTCCTCTTCTTTGAGAGCAAGGCTTTCAGCGAACCGGATTCCGTATCCGCCAAAAAGGCCTACGATCAGGAGTCCCCCGATGTTCTGGTCCTTGAGGATAATTTTTGCACAGTCAGCAAAAATGGAGGGGTCTGCATCCGTGCCCCCCGCCACATCAACCGGGTTGGGCACAGACGCGGCGTCAGGTAGAATCTCCCGCAACCTGGCCTGGGTCTTTTCGCTGAGCGTGGGCATGTTGACTCCCAGGTCCGTCAGGATATCGGAGGCTATGGTGGCATGCCCCCCGCCGTCCGCCAGGATGGCAATACTGTTGTTCTTAATGGGCGGGAGACTGGAGAGGGTTTCCGCCATGGGGAAGAGATCATCCGGGTTTTCCGTCACGATGATACCGGCCCGCTCAAAGGCCGTCTTCGCCACCTCCGACATGCCGGCGAGGGCTCCGGTATGCGATCCGGCGGATCTCTGGCCCGTTGAAGATCGGCCGCTTTTCAGTAGGACGATGGGTTTATGAAGTGTCGTCCTATAGGCCTCCTGCAGGAACTTCCGTCCCTCGCTCATGCCCTCCACATACATGAGAATCGCCTTGGTGTTCGGATCATCCCGGAAAAAGGCCAGATATTCGTGGAACTTGATATCTGCCTCGTTTCCCACCCCCACGTAATAGGAAAACCCCTTCCCGCTCTTGACTTTGGCCTCCGTGATAAGGGTCAGGGCCATATTTCCGCTCTGGCTCAAAAGGGCGATATTCCCTTTCGGCGCATCACGAAGACCCACCAGATTGAGGCGCTTCTTCAAGTTTATCATGCCTGAGGTATTGGGGCCGATCAACCGGATATGGTTTTTCCGCGCCGCTTTCACCATTTCCCGCTCGAGGTCCTTTCCCGTCGCTCCTGTCTCGCCAAAACCACCAGCGATGATGACCGCGCCGTGGACCCCCTTTTTCCCGCAATCTTCCAGTATCCCGGGGATGGTCCTGGCAGGAGTGGTAATCAGGGCGATATCCACCGGGTCCTCTATTTCCGAGACTTTTTTGTAGCATTTCAACCCCAGTATGGTCGATTCGTTGGGGTTTACGGGATAGATCTTTCCGTCGTATTGCTCGTTAAGAAGGGTCCTGATGGCCTGGAATCCCCGTTTGGTCTCCACCTTTGACGCCCCCACTATCGCAACGGATTCGGCGTCTAAAATGTGTTTTAGGTCCATTTTGGTTCTGCTCCTTAATCTTTTTCCTTTTTCTTTCTATTTTCAAAACCCTTGAGCGATTCCTGTCTCTCTTTTGTTGAAACGCAGGCCAGACATGCCTCCACTTCATAATCCATGAGGGCCTCGAGGCTCACCTCACCACTGGCCATGAGGAGCCCCCGTTTGATCATCTTGAGCGAAAAGGCCGAGTTCTCGGCTATCTTCCCGGCCATTTCTCCCGCTTCATCCATCAGTCGATCAAGGGGAACCGCCCTGTTGACAAGTCCTATTCTTTCGGCCTCTTTTCCGTCAATGTATTCCGCCGTGAAGAGCAACTCCCTTGCCTTTGCCGGACCGATAAGATCCTGCAAGAGCCGCATGGCGCCTCCGGTAACGGAGGAGATCACCCTGGCCTCGGGGGAGCCTATCTGGGCCTCCTCCGCCGCAATCCTTATATCGCAGGCCAGGGCCAGTTCGTATCCCGACCCCAGGGCATACCCGTTAATGGCTGCAATGGTGGGTTTTTCAAACCGGATCATCTTTCTGGAAGCCTCCTGGAGCTCTCCCAGGTAATCGCGATAGGCCTCGCTGCTCCTGGTCTTGGACTCCTTCAGATCGGCACCCGTTGAAAAGGCCCGGCCTTCACCCGTAATGATGACCGCCTTGATATGGGCATCGGTCCTGGCATCCTCCAGGGCCTCCTGGAAATCCAGCCAGAGCTGTTTGTTCATGGCATTCAATACCTGGGGTCGGTTCAGCCTGATGGTGGCCGTATGGCCTGCCTTTTCATAAAGGATACATTCAAAATCCATTCCCGTCCTCCCGAATTCGTATAAGCTAAAGTGTTTGCGAACCAGGCTTCGCCTAGCATCTCAGCATCAACACGATTGACATTATAATGATTTGGCATCAGATGTCTAGAAGAGGCGACGCAGTATTCTTAAACCGTCCTATGACATATGAGATAGGCTTTCATCTTAAGAAGAAATGATGAAACCGTTACTTGGTTTTCCGTCTCCTGTAAGAAAAGATCGTAACTTAGGGTTCCCAACTCCTCAATTATCATATGTGCGGAAATCGTTATTGAACATATTGCTCGTGATAAGGTCTGCACCACTTACCTCTGCCCACTATGAAAGTTGTTGCCAAAATCTGGAGCATAACGCTTGCCGCGTTAACTTTTCCAGCGCGATTTCAGCAATTAGGTTCAAACCCAAAAGGCTTTCTTCAAATCAGTGAAATCCGATGCAGGCCCCTTATATTTGTTCCTGCCGAGTTCCAAGACATAAACATAGTCTGAAATCTTGAGCGCTTTACGGATCTCTTGGTCTACAAGAAGTATAGTAATTCCTTCCTTGTCACGGAGATTCGTTAACATATGATAAACTTCCTCAGACAGCATCTTTGACAAACCTGCTGTCGGTTCGTCGACCAACATCATTTTGGGATCAGACATTAGCGTGCGTCCGATTTCCACCATTCGTTGTTGTCCTCCAGAGAGTTCACCCGTTGCCTGTTTGCGTTTTTCGCGCAATACAGGAAACCGTGCAAAGTTTTCCT
>CAYOIU010000120.1:0-10939 GCA_964404085.1 uncultured Desulfobacteraceae bacterium
TTTTCGAAAAAGACGCCGATGACATCGCTTGCCATGCCTGCCCCAATTCTGTTGGCCAGCCGAGGCAGGACGTCCTTAGCCGTGGTTGAAGAAGGACTCACGACCATCCGGAAACCTCCTTCCTCGACCACCTGCTCAAGGATGGGAGTCCATCGTTCGGCCAGAGCGTGGTCAAGGCCGGGTGCTTCCCCGATCATGACCTTCTCGCCGCCAAGTGCAGCTAAGATATCACGCTGAGTGCTCAGATCATCACCTAATGCCAGTATGCTATAGGCACAATTAAAGTGGTCCGCCAACCGGGACGCAAAGGTCACGGCAGAATAGGTCCCCTTTTTGACACGTCCATCAAAGATGTGTGCAATAACGAGTATGTTATCCATAAAAGGATCCTCTCTCATATAACCTTTGCTTCTTCTCTCAGTTTGAAGACCAGTTCCTCAACCGAATCGAGAATAACACCTGCCTTCCTCTGGGGCGGCAGGGAAAATGACAAGGTACGAACAAACGCTGAGGGTTCTATCCCAAGTTTTTTCGGAGTTGTGGTCTTTACAGGGATCTTTTTTGCCTTCACTATCCCGCCTAATGAGGCATAACGAGGGCCTTCCGTATATGGTTTATCAGGGGAACTCAAGCTGTTATTCACGCCGTCCGCTGTTACAATACGGACGTCAACGGATATGACTGCCGGAAATGTGACCGTAACGTTTATATTTCCTCCGTCCACCTCCCGGGTGACCGTTGCCCGGCTAAGATCCGAGGGAGCGGAGATCCGACCGGCAAAGGTGGCTTGGGGCCACCCCAGTATTTCGGCCAAAATCTGGGCCGTCTGGTTGGATTCACCGTCCACGGTCTGCTTTCCCGCGATCACCAGGTCCGGGGCTTCCGTCTCTACCACCCTGGCAAGGATCGCGGCGACGACCGCTGGATCAAGATCTTCATCCCTTGCTTCGACCAGGATGCCTTGATGGGCGCCCATGGAAAGACACCAGCGGATCTGCTGTGTAGCTTCTTCAGGTCCAATCCCCACAACCACCACCTCCCCTCGCATCTCCCCGGTGGCGGTATTCTCCAGCAAGCGGAGGGCAGCTTCAACTGCATACTCATCGAACGGATTTACCTTCCATTCAATACCCCCTGGGTCAACACTTGAGCCGTCGCTATTGATCCGAACCAGATCCGCTTTGTCCGGATCTAGCACGCGCTTCACAGGTACAAGGATTTTCATTTGGTATTTCCTCCAAACACTTGAATCGGATTTCGAGTTGACATTTTATATCACAATGTGGTATAGGGTGTCAAGAAGTGTGAGCCATTCCATTTGTGAGGCGATTTCTAGAGAGTATTTGTGGAACCTGGTGAGCTTATAGCAATTCGAAAAAGGTTGAACAAGACCCAGAAGCAGATGGCGGAACTGCTGGGCGTATCCATCAAGGCGATCCACAGTTATGAGCAGGGCTGGCGGAAAGTGCCTGCACACGTTGAAAGGCAGGTCTATTTTCTGGTATCACGCAAGCGAAGAGATACTACCCATCTAAAGGCCTGTTGGGACATCAAGAAATGTCCCCCCGAGCAGAGAGAGAAGTGCCCGGCCTGGGAGTTCAGGTCCGGTACCCTCTGCTGGTTCATCAATGGAACGGTTTGTGAAGGGGAGGCCCAAATCAACTGGAGAGAAAAAATGAAAGTATGCAGGGAATGCGAGGTCCTCGCCTCCTTGTTTCCCCGTAGCATCAAATGACGCTCACCAGGGCTCCAAAAAAAGAAGGCCCGGGGGGGACCAATCCCCGGGCCATCTTTTGATGCAGGGTGTTTAGCAAAAGGAGGTAATGCCAATTATCACCCACGCTGAGAAATAAAATACCACAGAGTGGTATAACAATGCAAGCTTTTTTTTGATACAATGGAAAAAAGTGAGAAGGGGAGGAAAAATGGCCACGGATTATGGGTTTGACACTTTAGCACTTCATGCAGGTTCAAAGACAGATGAGACGGGTTCACGTGGGGTCCCAGTGCACAGGACCAGTTCCTACCTTTTCAAGGACACAAAACATGCCGCGGATCTTTTTGCCTTGAAGGAACTGGGGAATATTTACACGCGGCTGATGAACCCCACCCATGACGTGCTTGAACAAAGAATGGCAGCCCTTGAGGGTGGAGCGGCGGCCCTGGCGCTTGCTTCGGGGACCGCTGCCATTTTTTACACGGTGATCAACATCTGCGGGATGGGCGATGAAGTGGTATCGGCCAATAACCTTTACGGCGGCACCTATACCATGTTCGACAGTATCCTGCCCGAAATGGGCATAAAGACGAGATTCGTCAATCCCCTTGATCCCGCCAACTTTGAAAAAGAGATCACCGACAAGACGAGGATGTTCTATGTGGAATCCATAGGAAACCCGGTCCTGGATGTGGCCGATATAGACGAAATTTCGAAGATCGCGAGAAAGCATCATCTCCCCCTGGTCGTTGATTCCACCTTCACGACCCCGTATCTTTTCAGGCCCATTGAACACGGCGCGGATATAGCTGTCCATTCCCTCACAAAATGGCTCGGGGGCCACGGGACCGGAATCGGCGGCATCGTTGTTGACAGCGGCCGTTTTGACTGGACCGACGAGAAATTTCGCCTGTACAACAACCCTGATCCCTCCTATCACGGCCTCCGCTATGCACACGACCTGGGGGGCCTGAACCCCCTTGCCTTTATCCTGAGGATGAGACTGGTGCCCCTGAGAAACCTGGGCGCCTGCATCAGCCCAGACAACGCGTGGATGTTCCTACAGGGAATCGAGACCCTTTCCCTGAGAATGCAGCGGCACTGCGACAACGCCATGAAGGTCGCTCAATTCCTGGACGATCACCCACTGGTCACATGGGGTCGGTACCCCGGACTGAAAGGCGACCCTGCCCATGAGAAAGCCTCCAAACAATTCAGAAACGGCTTCGGGGGAATGGTGGTCTTCGGCATCGAGGGGGGGAGGGTTGCCGGTGAAGCATTCATCAACCATCTGGCCCTGATCTCCCACCTGGCCAATGTGGGGGATGCAAAGACCCTGGCCATCCATCCGGCCAGCACGACCCATTCCCAGCTCACAGAGGACCAGCAGCGGGAAGGGGGCATTACACCCGATCTCATCAGGCTTTCGGTGGGGATTGAAGATGTGAAAGACATTATTGAGGACCTTGATCGGGCCTTGAGCAAGGCCGGGTAAACGGGCCAACCCCGCCTGCGTCGGGACAGGCCGGCCAACGGGTCCACGGGCAAACGGACAACCATGAGTGAATACATAGAACACGACGAAACCGGGAATTCCGTGGGGCTGGTTGAAAAGCGGTTTTTCAGATTTGCCGAACCTCCCCATGAGATGTGCCTTGAAAGTGGCGTCAAACTGGGTCCTTTGACACTTGCCTACGAGACCTATGGGACCCTGAACCGGGAAAAAAGCAATGCTGTCCTGGTGTGTCACGCCCTGTCCGGGGATTCCCATGTGGCCGGGTATTACAAGGTCGAGGACCTCAAACCGGGCTGGTGGGATATCATGGTGGGTCCGGGCAAGGGGATCGATACGGACAGGTACTTCGTGATCTGCTCTAATATCCTGGGAAGCTGCATGGGATCCACAGGCCCCTGTTCCATCGATCCCGTGACAAACAGTCCCTATGGGCTCAACTTCCCCCTGGTGACCATCGGGGACATGGTGAAGGCCCAAAAAGCACTGTTGGACCATCTGGGCATAGAGAAGGTCCTTACGGTGGTAGGAGGTTCCATCGGAGGGATGCAGGTCCTGGAATGGTGTATGAGGTATTCGGAAAGGGTGGTTTCGGCCATCCCGCTGGCCACCACCACAAGACATTCCGCACTGGCCATAGCCTTCAACGAGGTGGCGAGACAGGCTATCATGGCGGACCCCAACTGGAATAAGGGAAACTACTATGATGGGCCAAAACCTGATACGGGATTGGCGGTAGCCCGGATGATCGGTCATATTACCTACCTTTCCGACGAGGCCATGAGGCATAAGTTCGGCAGGCGCCTGCAGGGAAAGGACTATTTCTCATTCAATTTCGATGCCGATTTCCAGGTGGAGAGCTATCTCCGTCACCAGGGCATCAAGTTTGTGGAGCGTTTTGACGCCAACGCCTTTCTCTACATCACAAAGGCCGCGGACTACTACGACCTGTCGAACCTCCACGGCGCAGGTTCCGCTGTGGAAGCCTTTTCAAAGGCCCGGACCAGGTTCCTGGTGGTCTCTTTCACCTCGGATTGGCTCTATCCGACCTACCAGTCCCGGTCCATGGTCCAGGCCATGAAGAAGAGCGGACTCGATGTGAGTTTCTGCGAGATAGAGGCTGAATGGGGCCACGACGCTTTCCTCCTGCCCAATGAACGGCTGAACGCGCTCATCAGGGGCTTCCTGGAACGGGTGGGAAGGGAGAGTACCGGAGAAAGCCATGCGCTTTGACCTTCGGCTGATCGCCTCGTGGATTCGACCCGGATCGAAGGTCCTTGACCTGGGATGCGGCGAGGGTGACCTCCTCACCTACCTCCAGGAGAAGCGGTCCGTTTCTGCGACGGGAATTGAAAAAGATGAATCAAAAGTCGCCCATTGCATCGAAAGGGGACTCTCTGTTCTCCAGGGTGACATCAACGCGGAAATTCAGGATTACCCTGATCAGAGCTTCGACTACGTGATCCTGAGCCGGACCCTGCAGCAGGTCTACGCGCCGGATGACCTGATTCGCTCCCTCCTGCGCGTGGGGACGAAAGGGATCGTCAGCTTCCCCAATTTCAGTTACTGGCGCGTCAGGCTCCAGTTGCTCTCGTCCGGGTACGCACCGGTAACCGAACAGCTCCCTTACGAGTGGTACGATACCCCCAATATCCGGGTCATCACCCTGAGGGATTTCATGAAATTTTCAAGAAATGTGGGATTTCAGATCCTGAAGATGGTGGCCATAAACAGCGACTTCAACAATAAGGTGGGGAAGGTCGTGAAGTTCCTGCCCAATTTGCGAGCCGCTTACGGGATTTTTCTCATAGGGAAGGAACAATAACCCATGAACAACCTGTCCGTGAAAGAAAAAAAGGGGCGGAGGGAGGCCAAAGCGCCGGCTGATTATTACCAAAAACTCCCGGATACCATAGAGGACCTGGTCAACTCATGGAAAACGGGTCGCCATGGAGATGAGCAACAACCCCGTTCCATGCCTTCCCAGGAATCGGTCGTGGGGATCATACACAGGGCGAGAAACATCCTGTTTCCCGGTTATTTCGTTCAGACGGGGCTTGATCCGGTCAGTATGGGATACTACCTGGGAAAGGAGACGACCGCTCTTTTCGAAGACCTCTCAGGGCAGATCATCATGTCCATCCGCTATGGCCGCAAGGACTCCGACAGGACCGAGGCCGAGGTGCTGGAAAGGGGCTATGAAACCGCGTTGAGATTCGTCCGGGGCCTGCCGGGCGTGAAGGCCCTACTGATCGCAGATATTCAGGCCACCCTGGATGGTGACCCTGCGGCCAAGAGCCATGACGAGATCATCTTCAGCTACCCGGGGCTCTTCTCCATTACCGTCTATCGCCTCGCACACATGCTCTGGGTGGAGGAAGTCCCTCTGCTGCCGAGAATTATGACGGAATATGCCCACGGCCAGACGGGAATCGATATCCATCCGGGCGCGAGGATCGGGAGGAGCCTCTGCATCGACCATGGGACGGGGGTCGTGGTTGGAGAGACCACCGAGATAGGCGACCGGGTGCGGATTTACCAGGGTGTCACTTTGGGGGCCCTGTCCCTTCCAAGAGATGCGGGACCGCTATTCAAGAACAAGAAGCGGCATCCCACCATTGAAGACGATGTGATCATCTACTCCAACACCACCGTACTGGGTGGGGACACGGTTATCGGGGCAAGATCCGTAATCGGTGGAAATATCTGGATCACGGAGAGCGTGCCTCCGGACACGAAGGTCCTGCTCAAACGGCCTGAACTGGTTTACAAAGGGAACGGTGCAAAACAAACCTCGGCATGAAAGGGAGGAGAAGGAGTATGGAAAAGACCTTTTCGGATGTGACAGAAATTGTGGGAAGGACGCCGCTCGTCAAGCTGAACCACGTAACCACAGGATTCGGGGCGACTGTCTGGGCAAAACTGGAATCGCAAAACCCCCTGGGATGCGTAAAGGAGCGCATCGGGATTTCCATGATTCGGGCGGCGGAAGCCCAGGGGGTCCTTCGGAAGGGGGGAACGGTGGTGGAACCCACCAGCGGCAACACGGGCATTGCCCTGGCCATGGTCTGTGCGGCCTGGGGATACCGGCTTATCCTGACCATGCCCGAGACCATGAGCATCGAGAGAAGGAAACTCCTGAAGCACCTGGGCGCTGAACTCATTCTGACGCCGGGCGGGGAGGGCATGAAGGGCGCCATCGCACGGGCGGAGGAGATCCTCAAAGATACCCCGGGGGCCCATATGCCCAACCAGTTTACCAACCCGGCCAACCCTGAAATCCACCGGAAGACGACCGCCGAGGAGATCTGGCAGGATACCTCCGGCAAGGTGGATATATTTGTTGCAGGCGTCGGAACCGGCGGGACCATCACCGGTGTGACCGAGGTCATCAAGGCGAGAAAGCCGTCCTTCCGGGCCGTTGCCGTGGAACCGGCCGACTCTCCCGTGCTCTCGGGGGGGAAGCCCGGACCCCACAAAATCCAGGGGATCGGGGCGGGATTCATCCCGGAGGTCCTCAATGTGGCTATCATCGATGAGATTGTGACCGTCTCCAATGAGGACGCCTTTGAAACGGCGAGGCGATTGGGAAAAGAGGAAGGAATCCTCTGCGGGATCTCGTCGGGTGCGGCGGCCTGGGCGGCCCTTGAACTAGCTCGAAGGCCTGAAAATGAAAGAAAAGAGATCGTCGTCCTCCTGCCCGACACAGGGGAGCGATACCTGAGCACGGACCTGATTGTTGCGTGAATCACAAAGATCCAACCAACACAAGGCAATAGCGGTCTATCATTAACACCATGACGTAATCCATGTTCAACTTCTTCAAACTCAAACCCTGATATTTTACGTTATGTCAATAGCTTGAAAAGTATTGCCGCTCCTTTTTGAAAAAAAATCTTGACAGTGTGGTCTGAAACCATTAATATGTTCACACTATGAATGAACAGGCCGCCAGAATCAATGAAGACCTCCTGAATTATCAGACGCTGCGCCTCAAGGATCTGATCGCAGAGATGATTGAATGCTGTGAAGACCGCAAGCTTTATGAGACTAAGCGGTTCGGTCTGCCCTATGCAGAATTGAACTGCCTCATGCTCTTCAGGGGGGAGAGGTACCTCACGGTTAAGGGCATCGCTCAAAAGCTTGATGTGGCGAAGAGCCGGGTGACCAAACTGGTCGACGGGCTCATGCAAAAGGGGTTCCTCGAAAGGATCAGCGATCCGAAAGACGCACGGATCAAGCTCATCAGCGTCTCACCCGACGGAGACCAAATATCCAGCCGAATCGATGCGTTTCACAAGGATATTCACCGGCAGATCCTCATCCAAATGGACGATGGCGAGCGGAAACGGATGCTCTCCTACCTGGAAACGCTTCGTTCAGCAATGGAGGCCGTCAAGGAACGGTTGGTGTGACCGACGAAAAGGGGTGGTCTTTTTTTTGATAATAAGTTCATGGTGTTAACTAAATGGAATTTTATTAGGAGTGAGGAGGTTTCAAAATGGCAAATGCAGCAATAAAGGCGGACGTAGAAGTCCAGGATGAGTCTCAGGGGCTTGAGGCGATCCAGAAGCAGGTTCTGGAGCTCAAGGCACAACTCGATTCACTTTCCAAGAACGTGGCGGAAGACAAGCTTTCCATGATCGTTTTCAGCGGGGACCTGGACAAGGTCCTGGCATCCTTTATTATCGCCACAGGGGCCACGGCCATGGGAATGGACGTGGTGATGTTTTTCACCTTCTGGGGAACACCGGTTCTCCGGGACAAAGGAAAGAGCGTCGGTGGGAAGGATATGATGGGTAAGATGTTCGGCACCATGCTCCCCAAGGGAGTGGACGGCATGAAACTGTCCAAGATGAATATGGGTGGCATGGGTACTTCCATGATGAAGAGCCTTATGAAGAAGAAAAACGTCGCGTCTATGGAGCAATTGATAGAAATGGCCGGAGAGCTGGGTGTGCGGGTCTTTATTTGCGAGATGTCCATGGATCTCATGGGCCTTAAGAGAGAAGAGATGATCGACTATCCCAACCTGACCTACTGCGGCGTGGCCAAGTTTTTGGAAGAGGCGCAGAACAGCAAGGTGCAGCTCTTTATATGATTTATCACTAAACTGGTCTTGCCGGGTCCCATTGCGCACAGCAAAGCCGAGTTCTCTCTTCCGCGAAATATGTCATGTGGGCCGAAGAGAGGGGTTGGCGCTATATTAATCATCAACGAAAAAGAGGTTCTAGGAGGAAAAAGATGGAAGCCATTAAAACAGACAAGACATTGGATCTCAAAGGATTGCCGTGCCCCATGCCGGTTGTAAAGGTCAGCAAAGGCATCAAGGAAGTGGAAATAGGCCAGGTGATCGAAGCCGTGACGTCTGATCCCGGATCTCTTGCGGATTTTCCCGCCTGGGCCAAGACGAGCGGAAACGAGATCCTGAAAACGGAACAAGAAGACGGGGTCATCCGGTTTTTCATCAAGCGCAAGGCATAACAGGCAACAGATCCACAACTGGGAGGGCCCTCGTCTGTGAAAGATAAGCCCTCCTCATGCCTTTTCTTGACCTGATCCTATAACAGAATAGATTCATGCCCCGGTCCAGGGCATGATCGGAGTCCGTGGCGTCGAACACGGATAAGGAGGTCTTTGTGCAAACTCTCTACTACATCATATTGGTTCCTATGGTGTATCTCGCATTCGGTATTTTTGTTCTGGGTACAGCCGCCAGGCTTATCGCTCTTTTTCGAAGGCCGAAAAACCCGTCAACACTGGAAATTTTTCCTCAAAAGGGATCGAAGTTGCTGACGGCCCTGGGCGATACTTTTTTGTTGCCCACCGTTCGAAAACACAACCCCCTTTTGTGGGTTTTCCTCATGATCTTCCATATCTCATTCCTGCTCCTCATCATCGGGCACCTGGAGCTTTTCGGCGACTTCAGGATTTTGCAGGTTTGGCAACATGAGATATTTCTGGGCAGAGGCTTCATCGGGCTTCTCCTATCACTCTCACTCCTTTTTTTCCTCTTCAGGAGGTTTGTCTCTCCAAATAGGGAGCTTTCCGTGCCCGAGGACTACTACCTGCTCATACTCCTTTTTCTTACCGTCATATTCGGGAGCGAAATGGACTGGGCCAGAAGGTGGTATGATTATGGGGAGATGTCTGTTGAGGATTACCGGGAATACCTGACGACGCTATGGCAACTGAGGCCTGCCCTTCCGGACCCGGTGACCACTTCCGGCCATTCTTTCATGCTGGTCCTTCATGTGTTTTTTGGAAACCTGTTCCTCATTTTTTTCCCGTTCAGCAAGATCATGCATGCCTTTATTTCACTGCCTATGAACAAACTGAGGAGAGGTTAACGATGGATCAGACGACAAGAGACGATTTACTCAAGCTTTTCCAGGGGAAATTGAACCGGGCCATGCGGTTTTATCTTGAGACCTGTTCCCGCTGCGGTCTTTGCACAAAGGCCTGTCATGTCCACGAGTCCATGCCCCATGTCAAGTATATCGCGGCCTATCGGGCGGAGATCGTTCGCCGGATTTACAAGAAATATTTCAAGGGCCAGGGCAAAGCCTGGTCTTCGTTGGGGGAATCCAAAGAGCTAACGGAAATGGCGTTGGAAGAACTCTACGAGGCGGCCTATTCCTGCACGGGCTGCCGCAGGTGCATGGTCTATTGCCCTTTCGGGATCGACACACAGATGATCATGTCCATTGCCAAGCTGCTCTTGGTGGGGGCCAAGCAGGAGCCGGAAATCCTGACCTTGCTTGCCGATACCTCCATCGAAAAGGGCAAGTCCCTGGATGTGTTCAAGGAAGGGTTTCTGCAGGGGGTGAAAAGCCTGGAAGAGAAGGTGCTGGAGAAATGGAAACTGGAAGCCGGAGCCACACCCATCCCCGTTGACGTGGAAGGAGCGGATCTCCTCTATGTGGCCCTGGCAGGTGCCCATTCCATTATCCCGGCTGCAGCCATTTTCAACGCCGCCGGAGAGCATTGGACGCTCAGCTTTTTTGAGGCCGTGAATTTCGGGGCCTTTGTGGGAGATCCCACCAAGACAAAGGTCATCATGAAACGCATCATCGACGAGGCCAACAGGCTTCGGGTCAAGGAAGTCTGCATCTGTGAATGCGGGACGGCCTTCAGGGTGATGAAGCAGCTCTCGGGAAATCAGCCCTTTGAGGTCGTGTCCATAACGGAACTGCACGCCCGGTACTTGAGGGAGGGCCGCATACACCTTGACAAAAAACGTTTCAAGGACCCCATCACCTACCATGATCCGTGCCAGATGGCCAGAAATGCGGGCATCATTGACGAACCACGCTATATCCTGAAGCACCTCACGGACGATTTCCGGGACATGTCGCCGGACCCCAAATACAACTGGTGTTGCGGCGGTGGTGGCGGGCTGGTGGCTCTGGGTGAAGAGACCCTGGATTTCCGGATGAAATCCTCATCGGTAAAAGCGGATCAGGTCCGTGAAACAGGCGCGAAGATCCTTACCACCGCCTGTGAGAACTGCCACACCCAGTTGAGCGACCTCAATGAGCATTACAAGATGGGGGTGGATGTGCAGTTTCTCAGTTCCCTAGTGGCCGACGCGCTGGTTCACCCATAGGTTTTCGGCCCGCAAGTGACAACGAACCCGACACTCTTTTTCAGACGCTTTCTAAACACTCCGGAGGAGATGGACGCCTATTTGGGGTTTAGAGGTACTT
>CAYOIU010000121.1:0-10805 GCA_964404085.1 uncultured Desulfobacteraceae bacterium
AACCCCAAATAGTCGTCCATGTCGAAGCCCTGTGCCAAGTGCACTATGAGAAAGTGTCTGAAAAAGACCCTCAGGCTCTCCTCCTGAGCTCCGAGGATTAAGAAGACTTCGTTGGAAGCCATCATCGTGCCCATGGACGGACTTTTTACGGTTACATCTAAGGGCCAGGGGGTAAAATAGGTCTCATGCATATCTCAGAGGGAGTGCTTTCAGCGCCGGTACTGATCAGTGGTACGGCAATCGCAGTGGCAGGTGTGGCAGTGGGAGTCAAGAAGTTGGACTTTGACCGGATTCCCCACACGGCCGTACTTTCCGCGGCGTTTTTCGTGGCCTCTCTCGTCCATGTGCCCATCGGTCCTTCGAACGTCCATCTGATCCTGAACGGCTTGATGGGATTGCTCCTCGGATGGGCGGCCTTTCCGGCCATCATGATTGCCCTCTTCCTTCAGGCGGTGCTTTTCCAATTCGGTGGATTGACCACCCTTGGCACCAACACCGTTGTTATGGGACTCCCCGCGGTGATCTCTTACCTCGTTTTCAGGCCCGGGGTCATGAGCCAAAGGTCACGCGTATCCCGGTTCTCAGCCTTCTTCTGCGGTGCCACATCCGTATTCCTTTCAGGCATCCTGGTGGCGTCGGCCCTGGTGAGCACGGGAGAATCCTTTTATGCGGCGGCAAAGCTGATCATTATTGCCCATTTACCGGTCATGATCGTAGAAGGGCTCATAACGATGCTCTGTGTCGGGTTTCTCAAGAAAGTCAAACCAGAAATTCTGGAGGTCACCCATGCGAAGAAAAGCGCGTGAGACGGTATATTTCAAAAGGTCAAGGCTCATGCCGATCGTGAGCTTGATCGTCCTTTTTCTTCTTTGCTCTTCAGTTCCTGCCTTTGCCCACAGGGTCTATATCTATGCCTGGGTAGAGGGGAATACCGTTTTTACGGAAAGCTATTTCAGCGGCGGGGTAAAAGTAAAAAACGGATTGATCCAGGTTTTTGACCTGAACGGGGAAAAGCTGACTGAAGGCCACACCAACAGCAAGGGTGAGTATTCATTCCAAGTACCTGGAAAAAGCGGCCTCAGGATTGTCGTGAATGCAAGCATGGGTCATCGGGGCGAGTATCTTTTAAAAGCGGATGAGATTGGAGGAATCGCTGCATCGCAAACCAACGCCGTACAACAGAAACACGTCGCGAAGACGGAATCCAGTTCCCCGGCAGGGGTCGATACCGATCAGATCCGAAAGATTGTTGAACAGACGCTTGATTCCCGGCTGCGGCCCATTGCGCGATCCATCGCCAAACTGCAGGAAGAAAAAGGTCCCGGCCTGACTGAAGTCGTTGGGGGCATAGGCTACATCTTCGGGATCATGGGTTTGTTACTTTATTTCAGGAATCGAAAAAGGAGATAAGAAGATGCGGAAATGGATATTTTTGCTGATGACGGGTGCGTTACTTTGTTCTTTTTCGGGCGTCGCCTTCGCGCATTTCGGCATGGTGATCCCCTCTGACACCATGGTGATGCAGGGGGATAACAGGATCGTGAAAGTGGTGGCCTCTTTCTCCCATCCCTTTGAAAGAAACGGGATGGATCTTTTGAAACCCATCCGGTTCGGCGTGCTGTTCAGAGGCAAGAAACAAGACCTTCTGGCGCAATTGAAAGAAACAAAGGTGTTCGACCACAAGGCCTGGAAGCTCGCATACAGGATGAAGAGGCCGGGAGTTTACAGCTTCTATATGGAGCCGAAACCCTACTGGGAACCTGCTGAAGATAAGTACATCGTCCACTACACAAAGACCATCATCTCGGCGTTCGGAAACGAAGAGGGCTGGGATGAGCCGGTGGGGCTAAAAACGGAGATCGTACCGCTCTCAAGGCCGTTCGGGCTTTATGTTGGGAACGTATTCCAGGGAGTTGTACTGTTGGATGGGAAACCTGCTCCCTACACGGAAGTGGAAGTGGAATACTACAACAAGGACGGCAGGACAACTGCTCCCACTGACTACATGGTGACTCAGGTGGTCAAGGCAGACGTGAACGGGGTCTTTACCTATGGAATTCCCCACGCGGGATGGTGGGGGTTTGCCGCACTCAACACTGGGTCTTCGAAAATGAAGCACGATGGACAGGACAAAGACATAGAACTGGGTGCGGTGATCTGGGTCCGGTTTCATGCCTGGAGGGAAAAGTACTAGGTGCGGGTTTCTGTTGCGGCATGGCTCAATTCCCATTAGAATGAATGGAAAAGACCTTGGCAGATTTTGGTATATGCAGGAGTTTAGATGGAAAACCGGAACGTTAAGATGAATCGATCAGGAGAATATTCAACGCCTTTCGTAGTGGTGGTGGCACTGTTTATTACCTGCCTTCTGGCTGCCAACATCATGGCGGTCAAGCTTGTGCACGTTTTCGGCCTTATTCTACCCGCGGCCATCATCATCTTTCCCATCAGCTATATTGCGGGAGATGTCCTGACGGAGGTCTATGGCTATGGCGTGGCCAGAAAGGTCATCTGGTTGGGCTTTTTCTGCAACCTCATTGTCGTGGCGGCATTCTGGGTCGGAGGGATCATGCCTCCAGCCCCATTCTGGGACGGACAGGCAGCCTACGCCAGGATACTCGGCTACACCCCAAGGATCCTTGCGGCTTCTTTCCTCGCTTATCTTGTGGGCGAATTCGCCAATTCCTATATCCTGGCAAAAATGAAGATCGCCACGAAGGGAAGGTGGCTGTGGACCAGGACCATCGGATCCACACTGGTGGGTGAGGGCCTGGACTCCGCGGTGTTCATCACCCTCGCTTTCGTGGGCACCATACCGACAGGTGCCCTGGCCTCCGCAGTGCTCACCCAGTGGCTGGTGAAGTGTGGGTATGAAGCGCTGGCAACACCCCTGACCTACAAGGTGGTGGCCTACCTGAAAAGGCAGGAACAGCGGGATGCCTATGATTATGAAACGCGATTCAATCCCTTGTTGATGAAACCGTAAAAAGCTAACTCTTGCCGCAACCAGCAGCCTATGAGGAACGAAGTGGAAGCGAACCTGACAATCTTTTTCAGATGCTTTCTAAACACTTCGGAGGAGATGGACGGCTATTTGGGGTTTAGCACTACGTCGTAGAAGCGCGTAAGGTTTGGGAGGTGTAAACCCCAAATAGCCGTCCATGTAGAAGTGAATTGCCAAGTGCACTTTGAGAAAGCACGTGAAAAAGATTGTCAGATCCGCTTCCTTGGACACGTAAGATAAAGCGACTTCCATAGAAGTTCGTCCGGTTACTTCTTGCTAACGGAATCCGAACCTCAGGATTTTCGTCTACCTTTATCAAATATCAAAGGCTTGGGCGTTTTCGCCCGACAGGGGGAATCTCTGCAAAAAGAGGTTGAATTTTATCGTTGATTGCGATATTCGGAGGATTCCATGAATCTGGAGTACTGAATGACAGGCGGTATCTTATGGGAAATACCAGCCAGGGAGGAAATAGAGCATGTCAGATGAAAAAAGGGTAAGGGATATCATGATCCCGATCGCAGAATACCACAAAGTTGATCAAGGGGCAGAGCTTCGCCAGGCATTGGGTCTGTTGAAAAAAGACTACGAAGACATGAAGGCCGGAAAGGCCGGCCCTTTCCACAAGACCCTCTTCGTCACCGATACTAACAACAAGATCGTGGGGAAACTTTCCATGTATGATGTGGTCAAGGGGCTGGTTCCCGAGATGGCCAAGAAGCCCGAGATGTCGAGGGCCTTGTATTCCGTGCTCTCATCCAGGGCCATGGAAGTTGCCGACGAAGTGCGTGATTTCCAGGAGCGCTTCAAGTGGCTTCATCACGGCCTGCACGAACTCATCAGGCAGGAGGGCGGGAAAAAGGTCGGTGATATCATGTCTCCCGTGCATCCCGTACTGAAGGAAGACGACAGCATCAATCAGGCGATCTTTGCCATCTTCAAAGAAAACGTACGTCAGCCCCTGGTGATACGGGATGGAGAGACCATCGGTGTGGTCGATTCCATACACATTTTTGACGAGCTTATCGAAATTGCTGGACCGGAGATCGGCGTGATCTGGTAGCCATGGTCTCTTACCCGCAACGAAGATCGGTAAAAAGCCTGGCTAGCGTTTGCCGACCCCGTCCCACACGCCCATGAGGTAGTCCTTTTGATCTTCAAAGACCCGGGCCTGTTCCTCCACTATCTCTTCAGCCTGGCTTGAGGTCATTTTTCGGGTGCGGTTGATGAAGGACGCCACGCGTCCAAGGTAGAGGGGGGTCACCAGATTGACCAGCTGGGTACGGTTGTGCTCCCAGCGGTGGAAAGTGCCCGCGATTTCATAGAGCGCCAGGACCCACGTCTTGACAGGCATGGTGAATTTGGTCTTGGCCATTGCAGCGCATTTTTTGAGGTCTTGGAAGCAATCCGGGGAAAAGATGTCGCGGTAAAGACCCTTGAATTGCCGAAATCCCGTCTTGTATTCCGTCACGAGCCGGCCGAGGTCCACTTTAATGGGATCGGGCTCGAGAAGTTCCGGGAGCCCGAACAGGGGAACGGTCCGGCTCCCCCTGACACTCTTCCAAGCAGATTCGTTTTCCTCCATGAGGACAAAGAGGGTGTGAACGACCTGCCGAAACATGGGCCCCAGGGCCTCTGCCGGATCTTTTGCGTCATGGATTTTCACTCCCAGATTTGACTGGCATATCCTGAAGTGGTTCGTGATGGCATTGGTGGTCATCCAGATGTCGATGCCGTAGCGGGCCACATCCGTATCCCACACGTCCTGTTCCATATAGTAGGCCGCCAGCTCACCGGCGAAAGCAAAGTCCCCGCCTATGGGTTGGCGGATGCGCAGGCCGTAGAGGGCACGGGTCAAGTTGTACACGATATTGTTGGTAATGGTCCCGTCATATTTGTATCGGGAATAGACCGGGGAGACGTAGTGGTATCCTTTTTCCAGGATCGGCTCAAGGAGATACTTGACCCAATCCCCGGTGATGGATCGCAGGTCCGAGTCGACCACCACACAGGCCTTCACTTTCAGGCGTTTGGCCGCCTCGAACACGGACCTGAAAGCGGACCCCTTGCCTGCGGGTCCGCGGTAGATGGTGACAAGCTTTTCCTGCCAGGGTTTGATCTCAAATTCCTTGGCCACCTCCCTCGTGTCATCCGTTGACCCCCCGTCCGCGATCATGATCACAGAACGCAGGCCTTTGTAATGATTAAAGAGCCCATGGCTCACCATCTGGATAACGTGGGCAATGGTTTTCTGGTTGTTGTAACAAGGGATTCCCACAAGGATGTCCGAATGGGCTATTTCTTCAACCCGCTTGGAGCTGTAAGCCCTCAGTGCCGTATCGTAATGCATGGGGTTCACCTTCCTTTCTTTCCGCTCTCCAGCAAAGCGGAAGTCTAACCCGATCGGCCATCATGCCGTTCCGAATTGCCTGTCGCCGGCGTCGCCCAGTCCGGGAAGAATGTAGGTGTTTTCATTGAGCCCATCGTCTACGACCCCAACTTGAATGGGTATGTCCGGATGGGCCTCGCGCATGGCCTTGATCCCTTCCGGCGCGGCGATAATACCGATGTACTTGATCTGTCGTGCTCCCCATTTTTTGAGTATATCGATGGTTGCCACAGCCGATCCCCCTGTTGCCAGCATCGGGTCCAGAACCAGACAAAGCTGAACAGTGGGGGAAATGGGCAACTTACGGAATCCGAAACAAAGGGTTTTCGCTTTCATCTGCAAAAAGGGGTCTGCCATGTACCTTCCTGACGCCGGTAAGTTACAAATTGGCTGAGTTGATATCATTTGTCAAGAGTCAATGAATCGGCACGAACAAGAATCAGGATCTCCCCTTGTATTTTCGGCGGATTTGTTGTCAAAAAGGTGGTAAAGGGGAAAAACCTTGATCAGAAACGGATAGTATGTTCTAATACCAAATAGTTGTGATCAAAGACCGATACCCCCGCGACACTGCTGATCCATCTTCACGCAACGCGAAGCTTCTCTTTCTCTTTCTCCGTTCTCCCCTGCAATTGCCCTTCAGCACAGAATTTCATTTCACAAGCACGGTTTCATGAACAAATGGATGTTAGGAAAGGAGGTAAGATTATGAAAGCAGGAATTATCTTTACAGGCACAGGCCCCATCCTCATCCTGACCAGCTATGAATCTCTTAGGGATCCCAAGCTGGTGGCCAAGCTGGAAGTGAAGGGCATCAGGAAATTCATCGCCACCGAGCTTCCCATTGAAAAGGTCCAGGAGAGGTATGGAAACCAGTACACGGTGGTCATGGGGGACCTCTACCAGACGGATGACCTGCGGGTCCTGGATTACAACGGATACAACGTTTTTCACAGCTTCAGCTTCAAGGAGATGGGAAAACCCATCTACCACGAAGTGTAAAAAAGCAGGAAACTACGGTTTTTCCACCAGTAGATACTGGTCGGGTTTCAAGCGTGCAAAGATGGTGGCGCCGGGGCATGGCGCCACCAGTTTTTTTTGGTAGTTCCCTCCCAGGACCTGAAAGAGTTCAACACAGCAGGAACAGAGATGGGCACTGTGGTCAATGGAATAAGGAACAATGCCCTCCCCATCGCCCACAAAAAACCTTGGGGTCAGAAAGTTTGCGTGGTTGGCGGAGTGCGAGAGGTAAAGAAAATCATAATTCTCCACCTGTGATCCCAGCCTTCGGGCCCATCTCAAATAGATCCTTTTTTCCGTTTCTCCGACATTTTGCCACTCCTCCGGCATCTTTTGTCTGAAGAGGGGGTCTTCAATGAGCGACCTTTTGTCTTCCGGGGTGGCAAGGCGGGGTGGTGTAAAGTCCGCTGCGGTCACGATGGCGGCTTCCTGGGCCTGATACCCTTCGAGTTCAAAGGAACTTATGATCAGGTAGAGTCCGTTCTTGTTAGAGTTTCGGTACCAGCTTCCCTGCCGGGCGCAGGTATCCGACCAGACGGTCGGCGCGACACTGGCGATCTTGTTGAGGGGGTCGAGGGGATGACAGACAATTCCCTTTGCGGATTTCAGGTTGATGTTTTCGTCAGCCAGTTGCTTTCGAAGTCCGTCTTCCTCCTTCTCTGTCAGCCAGTAGATATGTTTGATGTATTTTTCAGTGCAGTGTTTGCTCATCGCCTTTTCAAAAGATTTCCCATACGGGATCCACGGTATTGAGGTATGTTTGTCTTTACAATGACTTTTCAGTTGCGCCCTTATATCATTTATGACATATTTCCCATTGCTTTGCAATCCTGTTCCCTTATTGGAAAAGGGAACAGCGAGGTGCGGAACGCGCATCTTTCATTCGAGGCGATGCACAGGTATGGAGTCTTTTTTCAAATTAAGAAAACCTGATGACGTGCTGAAACTGTTGGAGGGTTTCGGCCCCTGCGCTGAAGAGGAGATCCCGTTGGGCGAGGCCTTCAACAGGGTGCTGAGCCGTCCTGTTGTTTCCCCGGAGAATCTCCCCGGGTTCTCCCGTTCGACCATGGATGGCTATGCCGTAAGGGCAAGGGATACCTTCGGTGCCACCGAAAACCTTCCCGCCTTTTTTGAGATAACAGGAGAGGTCTCCATGGGAGAGAGCCCTACGGAGGCGATAGTCCAAGGACAGGCGGTCAGAATTTCCACGGGCGGCATGTTGCCCGAAGGGGCGGACGGCGTGGTTATGGTGGAATACTGCCACGCCCTGGATGGGGAAACACTGGAGATAAGCCGGGCCATTTCGCCGCTCGAAAATGTGATTCAACCGGGTGATGATATCGGAAAACACGCACAGGTGCTGCCCGAGGGACACCGTTTACGCCCCCAGGACATGGGTGTTCTTGCCGGTTTGGGAGTGGCGGAAATCGGGGTGTATCGGCAGCCGCGTATTGCCATCATTTCCACGGGGGACGAGTTGGTATCCCTTGACATGCAGCCCGCAACGGGGCAGGTCAGGGACATCAACCGTTACAGCCTGGGGGCCTTTTGTTTGAAGGCAGGGGCCGTTCCCTTTTTCCTGGGAATCTGTCCAGACGATTTTGAAACCTTGGCTACCTTTGTCCGCAAGGGGCTGGAGACGGCGGATGGGGTCTGGATTTCAGGTGGCAGTTCCGTCGGGACCCGGGATTTGACGCTCAAGGTTTTCGAGACCCTCGACGATTTCGAGCTCATGGTGCACGGAATTTCCATCAGCCCCGGCAAACCCACCATTATAGCACGTTCCGGGTCCACCCCACTGGTGGGGCTTCCCGGGCACGTGGCATCGGCTCTCGTTGTGGCGGAGGTCTTTATGGGGCCTCTGATTGCCAGACTCTCGGGGCTGTCTGGGCCGGGGTTAAGCCTGGGGGGCAGCGTGATGGCGAAACTTAGCAGAAACATTGAATCCAAGGGCGGCCGGGAAGACTATATCCGAGTCAGGCTCCACAGGGAGGGGGACGCCCTGAGTGCGGAACCTGTGTTTGGAAAATCGGGACTCATTTCACCCCTGGTGGAGGGGCAGGGGATGGTCAGGGTGGATTTGAACACGGAAGGGCTTTACCAGGGTGACTCGGTAGAAGTTCTATTGTTTGATGGAGGCAGAACGTGAAAAGGCAAGTCTATCTGGCCATGAAATCCGTTGAAGAGGCCAGAGAAATATTTTTTTCCAGGTTCGGGCCTGAAAAACGCACCCGGCCGGAAACCATTGACGCAGAGGAGGCCCTGGGGCGCGTGACATCGGAACCGGTGTTTGCCAACCGGTCCATCCCCGGGTTTCATTCCGCCGCCATGGATGGGGTGGCGGTAAGGGCCGAGGAGACCTACAGCACCACGGAAAGGCGGCCCAAGGTCTTGAGGCTGTCGGATCAGGCACTGTGGATTAACACCGGACAACCCCTTCCCCAATCTTTCAATGCCGTCATTATGGTAGAGAAATTGCATGTGCTGGATGAAGATCATGTGGAGATACGTGCCCCGGCCTATCCCTGGCAAAATGTGCGCAAGGTGGGTGAAGATATCGTGAATACGGAATTGCTGTTTCCACGGAATCACGAGATTCGACCCTATGATCTCGGTGCCCTCATCAGTGCCGGGGTCCATGAGTTGAACGTGTGGCGCCGTCCGAAGGTCGCCGTCATTCCAACGGGTTCGGAGATCATCTCCCATCGCGATCCCCAAGCCATGGAAGGCAATGGGAGGGGGCGGATCATAGATTCCAATTCCATAATACTTGCGGGCCTGGTGCAGAGGGCCGGTGGCGAGCCGGTGCGTTATCCCATTGTCCCCGATGATGAAAAAGCAATCATGAAGGTTTTGGAAGAGGCAGTGGATTCGGATTGCGATGTGGTGATGATCAACGCCGGATCCTCGGCAGGGAGCCGAGACTACACGGTTCACGTTGTCGGGGAGATAGGGGAGGTCCTCGTTCATGGAATAGCCATGATGCCCGGAAAGCCCACAATTCTTGCCAGCGTGAAGGGGAAGCCGGTCATCGGAAACCCGGGCTATCCCGTATCGTCCACGCTTTCCTTCATGCAATTTGTAGAACCCCTGCTTCAGAATCTTCAGGGGATTCGTACCCCTCCCCGTGAAACGATCAGCGTAACGCCGGCAAGAGACATCCCGTCCAAGCCGGGACTTGAAGAATTTCTGCGTGTTCATATCGGCAAGGTGGGGGAGGGTTATGTGGCCGTTCCCCTGCAGAGGGCCGCCGGGTCCATTACAACACTCACCCGGGCGGAGGGGATCATCCGGATCCCTGCCAATTCCGAGGGGGTCTCCCAGATGGAAACCGTCGAGGCGGAACTGCTGGTACCCAGGGAAGACATACTGAACACGGTGGTCATTATCGGCAGTCATGACATGACCATTGACATCCTTGCGGATGAGATCAGAAAAAAAGGCAGGAATCTCCGCGTCTCATCGGGCAATGTGGGCAGCCTTGGAGGATTGATGGCCCTCAAGAAAGGGATTTGCCACATGTCGGGATCTCATCTGCTTGACATCCGTACGGGAGAGTATAATCTTTCCTATATTGGACAATATCTCAAAGGGAGAAAGGTGAGCGTATTCAACCTGGTTTTGAGGAGCCAGGGCCTCATAGTGGCAAAGGGGAACCCGAAAAATATCCAAAATATCGAAGACCTCACCCGGAAAGAGGTCTTGTTTGTTAACAGGCAGGCAGGCTCCGGTACCAGGGTGCTGCTGGATTACAAACTGGCACAGCTTGGGATCGACGGCTCGACCGTCCCCGGGTACGATCATGAAGAGTTTACCCACATGGCCGTGGCAGTAGACGTCCTGAGCGGCGCTGCGGACTGCGGGATGGGGATCTTTGCTGCGGCAAAGGCCCTGGAACTTGACTTTATTCCCTTGGAATGGGAACAATATGACCTGATCATCCCCAACGAGATGCTTGATGAGGTCGGTGTGGTGACCGCTTTGGAGACGATTCGCACCGAAGCGTTTCGCAAACGGGTTCTGGCACTCGGCGGTTACGACCCTTCAAAGAGTGGAGAACTCTGGAAAGAGGTTGGATAGGCGCTGCGTCAACAGCCTTCCTGGAAGATTGATGACTTTGTAAAAAGTCATCATCGTGCCCATGGACGGGCACGCAAATCAATGGGTTGCAGCGCAACCCGTTGATTTGTGAGGAAGCCGAAGATCACACTTTTCGGATTCCGTCAGTAAAAAGTCCATGGACGGACTTTTTACGATTCCATCAAGATTGATGACTTTGTAAAAAGCTGACTTATGCCGCGAGTGTAGCCTATGAGGAACGAAGGGGAAACGAACCCGACAATCTTTTTCAGATGCTTTCTAAACACTCCGGAGGGGATGGACGGTTATTTG
>CAYOIU010000122.1:0-10738 GCA_964404085.1 uncultured Desulfobacteraceae bacterium
GGATTACCTCTTTGGTCACTCCATGGCGAAGGGTTTCAAAAGAGGTCTGAAAGAATACTATCCTGAAGCCCAGCTCGTGGGCGAGGACTACCATAAGCTCTTTATGAAAGACTTCGCTCCCTATCTTGAAAAGATAAAGGCATCCGGGGCCGAGGTCGTCTATACCGGTGACTGGATCCCTGACGCAGAAAACCTCCTCGTTCAGGCGAGGCAGATGGGCATAAAGATCCCCATTGCAAATATCTTCCTGAACGAGCCCAACATGCTTCACAGAGCCGGAGTTGAAGGTTCGAAGAATTTGTACAATTTTAGCATGAATGGAACAGCCGAAGGAGTTGCCTTCCCAACAGCCGACCAGATAAAATACTACCATGCGTGGAACGATCAATGGAAAAAGTGGAAAGCACCCTACAATACCATGCTATACAAGCATGGCTGGGCATCGGGTGGGAGCATGGGGAGTTACATACAGCAACTTTATTGGCTTCTCAGTGTTATCGAAAGGGCCGGAAGCACTGATCCGGAAAAGATCATCAAGGTCTGGGAGGGGGACAGTTACAGAGATGTTTTCAACACTGTTTATTACATGAGGCCCTGTGATCACAAGGTGATAGCAGACTTTTATGTCCAGGAATATGGCCCTCCCGAGAAACAGAAAGCGTCTTTTAACATTCCACCATATTACTGGTACAAGGGCTGTTCCAACCCGGTCAAGACATATAGGGTACCTGCAGCAAAATGCCTTCCACCAATGGATACAAACCTGGCAAGGTGCAAAGACAAAGATTTATGGGGTAATTAGGCAGTCCGTTTCCCCCAATTATAAGCCCCTTCATGGCCCGCTTCCATTTCCGACCGAAAGCGGGCTATGAGGGATGATTGAAAGTAGAGAGCCTAAAATGAGATAAAGTACCTAAAATTAGGTGAGATGCTGGATTTATTTTTTGCTTTAGGCACCTTAGACACTCTCTTAACCAGGGGATTAAACAGATGGACCCAACTACGGCGTTGTATGTGTCTCAGGGCATACACGGACTGGCATACGGAATGGTGCTTTTTCTGGTGGCATCCGGGCTCACACTTATCTTTGGCATGATGGGTATCCTCAATATCGCCCATGCCTCCTTCTTTATGCTGGGTGCCTATTTTTCTTTTCAGGTCTTGTCCACAACCGGAAATTTTTGGGTGTCGCTTCTTGTGGCGCCGATCGCCGTGGGTTTCCTCGGGGTTTTGTGTGAACGATTTCTCTTAAGAAGGGTACACGCCTATGGGCATGTCGGTGAATTGCTTTTAACTATAGGAATGGCGATGGTTATCTTGGAGGGTGTCAAGATTTTCTGGGGAACCCAGAGTCTGCCAATTACTGTTTCTCCAGTTCTACAAGGGCTTTTGAGGATTGGAGGCCTGGAGTATCCGATATATCGGCTTTTCATTATCGGACTGGCCTTCCTGATTTTGAGTATTATGGCCCTGCTCCTCTATAAGACCCGGTTGGGCATGATCGTGCGCGCCGCCGTATCTGATGCGGATATGGTCAATGCCCTCGGGCTCAATGTACCCGTGGTCTTCATGCTTGTTTTTGGAGTAGGCTCATGGCTGGCCGGAGTGGGCGGAGTGGCCGTGGCCCCAATACTGACGGTATATCCCGGATTGGCAGACCAGGTTGGTATGGATGCCTTCGTCGTGGTGGTTACGGCAGGATTCGGGAGCCTCAAGGGTGCTTTTATCGTGTCCATAATATTTGGATTGTTGAATGCTTATGGCATTCAGTTCGTATCCCAGCTCGCACCCGTCCTCATGTTCAGCTTCATGGCCATTGTATTGGCAATTAAACCGATAGGCCTTTTTGGAGAGAGAGAATGACGAATAGGGTAATCAAAGGTATTTTATGGGTGGTGCTGCTTCTCATCCTGGTCCTATACCCCAGGCTTTTTGGCCTCTATTTTACCAACATCTTTGTGATCTTTGCAATCCATGCCCTGTTTGCCCTCTCTTTCAACATTCTGCTTGGCTATACAGGACTTCTCAGTTTTGGCCATGCTATGTTTTTTGGAACCGGAGGTTATGCCACGGCGATTGCCCTGACCCGGATCGAGGGCTTACCACTGTTGCCGGCGGTCTTGATCGGCGTGTTGGCTGCGATTGTCCTGGCCCTGGTCTTGTGCCCCCTGCTGGTCAGGGTCAGCGGCGTTGCCTTTGCCATGCTGACCCTTGCCTTTGGCCAGCTCATATACGTGCTTGCCATGAAATTGAGAGGGCTCACCGGTGGTGAGGATGGGGTCGGGGGATTTCCCATACCCCCATTCAACATTCCGGGAATAGTCTCTATTGATATGACTGATCCGATTAAGTTCTATTACTTCGCCATGGCCGTAATCGGGCTAAGCCTTTGGGTTATCTGGTTCATTACCAAGACTCCTTTCGGCAGCATCCAGGTCGGAACCCGGGACAACGCCATGCGGGTTGAGTACCTTGGTTTCAAGGTCCCATATACCAAGGCGATTGTCTTTATTATCTCCGGCGGGTTTGCCGGTGTAGCCGGTTCGATTTATGCCCTTTTTCAGAACCTCATCTCAGCCGACGACGCATTCAACATCGGCAATTCCTTTGCACCCATCATTATGACACTCGTCGGAGGCATCGGCAGTTTTTTCGGTCCAATTGTTGGCTCTGGTATTCTTTCAATTATAGATGAGCTGACCAGCCGATATACGGAACGGGTTGACCTGCTGACCGGCCTGATCCTCATCCTGGTAATCATGTTTGCTCCAATGGGATTTGCAGGTTTTTTAGAATTTATCAAGGAAAAATGGTTCAGTAGACCATCTGATAAAGCCGTTATAGAGGAGGCTTTATGAACATACTGGAAACAAAAGGGATATACCACGATTTCAGTGGATTGCGGGTTTTGTTCGATGTGAATCTTGAAGTTAAAGAAGGGGAACGCCATGCCATTATAGGCCCGAATGGCGCGGGGAAAACAACGCTTTTCAACGTCATTACAGGGACCTACATGCCTAGCAGGGGGCAAGTTTTATTCAAAGAGAATGAAATCACTGGGGTTAAGCCGCACGAGCTGGCGCGTATCGGCATGGGGCGCTCTTTTCAGATTACGAGTACCTTCTCCAAGTTGACGGCTTTCCAGAATATCCGTATGGGAATCTTGGCAAAAAGGGGCATTCGCTTCAACCTGTTCCGCAAGGTGGACAAGATGCAGGCCATAACGCAAGAAACCGACGAACTTCTCAAGCGGATTGGCCTGAATGCGGAGCGGGACGTGCCCGCCGATCTACTATCCTATGGCAAACACCGCAGCCTGGAGGTAAGCATGGCACTGTCCACCGACCCGGATCTGGTCTTGCTTGATGAGCCCACCGCCGGTATGTCCAGGGATGAAACCCATAATGCAGTTGAGCTAATCAGAAGGCTCACCGAGGGCAAGACCATGGTCATCATCGAGCACGACATGGACGTGGTCTTCTCCTTAGCAGACCGAATTACCGTGCTCCACATGGGAACCATCCTGGCCTCCGGTCCCCCGGCTGAGATCAGGGAGAATCAGGCGGTCAAGGATGCTTATTTAGGAGAAATGGAGGAATAGGGATGCTTCTTGAAGTCAAGGACCTGAACACATACTACGGCGCGAGTCATGTGCTCCAGGGAATCTCTTTGGATGTGGACTCCGAAGAGATAGTCTGCCTTCTGGGTCGGAATGGCATGGGAAAAAGCACGGCCTTGAAAAGCATCATGGGCCTGGTCAAGCCAAGGTCAGGCCAGGTTATCTTTAGAGGAAAGGATGTTGCAGGATATCCACCATACAAGGTGGCCAAGGCCGGCATCGGCTATGTCCCTGAGGAGAGGCGGATCTTCCCCAATCTGTCTGTGCTGGAAAACCTGAATATGGGTGTCAAAGCGGGAAAGGTCGGAAAAGATAACGGCTGGGGCTTGGATCGGATTTTCGAACATTTTCCACTCCTAAAAATGCGGAGTAACAGTAAAGGGTCCCACCTATCCGGCGGTGAGCAGCAGATGCTGGCCATCGGCCGGACCCTTATGGGTAATCCTGATGTTTTGATGGTTGACGAACCTACAGAGGGCCTTTCTCCTATCTTGGTCAAGGAGGTCAGAGATATGGTTGCCGATATCAACAATGAGGGTGTTTCTATCCTCCTCGTGGAGCATAACTTTAAAATGGCCATGTCCCTGGCCGATCGTCTCTACCTGATGGGAAAGGCCCATATCGGTTTCACTGGAAATGTGCAGGAGCTGGGTGATCATCCTGAAATCAAGGCAAAATATCTCGAAGTATGAAGGGAGATAGAAACATGGAAAAACTTAAGGTTGTCACCCTGGCGGATATTGAAGAATTTGAGAAGGTGCCCATTGACGAGCGGCTCCAATTCTTCAACACTTATGACATGATCAAACACGGGGCCGCCATTGATCCTGAGGCAACGGCCATTAGTTTTTTCCTTTCCGGTGACGGCTACAACAAACCTATAGAAGTGACCTATCACGGTTTGCTGGAGCATATCACGCAAACCGCCAATCTCTTCCATGACCTGGGAGTAGGGTCACAGGACGTCGTCTCCTATCTCCTCCCCAACTTGCCGCAAACACACTATATCTTATGGGGAGGGGAAGCCGCCGGTATCGTTAATCCCATAAACCCGATGCTTGAGCCGTCCACCATTCGGGAGATATGTCGTAGTGCAGGAACAAAAATCCTGGTGGCACTGGGGGAATTTCCTGGATCGAATATTTGGGATAAGGTCCTTGCAATCCGCAGCGATTTGACCTCTCTAAAGGCTATAATACGGGTCATGGGACCCGGGGATGATAAAGAAGGAATTTTCGGTTACGACGAGATCGTAAGCCGTTACCGAGGCGACAGTCTCGACTCAGGCCGCATCATCGATCCCCGGGATATCGCGTCCATGTACCACACAGGCGGTACCACGGGCACACCAAAATTGGCCCCGCATACCCACTACAACGAAGCCGCTATGGCATTGATGTTTTCGTCTGCACTGGATCTTGGAGCGGGGGAAGTCACCATGTGTGGCCTCCCACTCTTTCATGTAAACGGGACCACTGTGACAGGTTCAGGCCCTTTTTCCATTGGTGCCCATGTGGTCATTCTGGGAGCATTGGGCTATCGGGATCCGTCGGTCATACAGAATTTCTATAAGATCGTCGAACGCTATCGAGCGGTGACTTTCTCCTCCGTCCCTACGGTCCTTTCTATGCTGCTGGATGTCCCAAAGGGAGGCGCAGACATCTCGTCGTTGCGTGCTGCCGGTTGTGGGGCCGCCCCTCTTTCCGTGGAACTGTTCAGGCGATTTGAGGAGCACACTGGTATGAAGATCCTGGAAGGATACGGCCTGACCGAGGGCACCTGTGTTTCATCCATAAATCCTTCCCATGGCGAGCGCAAGATCGGCTCGATCGGGCTAAGGCTCCCCTACCAGGAAATGAAAGTCTTTGTTCTGGATGAAAACGGCCGCTTTGTGCGAGAGGCTGAAACAGATGAAATCGGTTCGATATGCATCAAAGGACCCAATATTTTCAACGGCTACCTTGACGAAAAACATAATCAGGGCATCTGGCCTAAAAAAGGCTGGTTTAATACCGGTGATCTGGGACGGATGGATGGTGAGGGGTATTTTTGGCTTACCGGTCGAAGTAAAGACCTCATCATCAGGGGCGGCCACAACATCGATCCTGCAGCTATAGAGGGACCGCTTTACCGCTTTCCAGGGGTCAAGGTGGCTGCCGCCGTGGGAAGGCCGGATCCATACGCAGGAGAGGTGCCTGTTGCCTATGTCCAACCTCAGGAGGGGATAAAGCTCGCCCCGGATGACATTCTCGACTTTCTCAAGAAAGAGATCGGTGAACGTGCTGCGGTTCCCAAGGCGGTTTTTATCCTGGATGAGATGCCGCTGACCCCTGTGGGTAAAATATTCAAGCCGACACTCCGTTGGGATGCCATCAAAAGGGTCTACCAGACCGAGCTGGGAGACCTTGGCAAAATGGCTGATTCGGTAGATATTACGGTAGCCGAAGACAAGACTCACGGAGCACTGGCCACCATTACTGTAAAGGCCGCTCCAGGGGTGGGGGAGCAGGAGATAAGGGACAGAGTAAGGGATATCCTGGTACGGTACACTATCAAATACCGGGTCATAGTAAAATAATATCCGTTTATTCAGAGAGGAAATCTGCCTCATGGACCCACAAATAAGGAAAATGGCAGTTATCGGAACGGGAATCCTTGGCACGCAGATCGCGGTTCAGGCCGCACATTTTGGATGTGAGGTCTCTGCCTACGATGCTGATAAGGAATCATTTGGCAGAGCGCACAAAAATCTTCGCTCCGCTTTGAGCAAGGCTGTGGGAACTCCCATTTTGACTCCTGAGATCTGGGAGAAAGGGGCAGAGAAGGTGAGGTTATGTACGGACCTGGCTGACGCACTCAGGGACGCAGAACTGGTCATCGAGGCCGTGCCTGAAGACATCGAGCAGAAACGCAAGGTTTTCCAAAAACTCGATTCCCTTGCCCCCGCCAATGCCATACTGGCCACCAATAGCTCCTCCATCCCAATTTCCAGGATAGAGAGTGCTACTGCGAGGCCGGAAAAGTGCTTGAACATGCACTTCTATTTTCCTGTATTGGGACAAACTATGGTGGATATCATGGGAGGAACGAGGACGACTCCTGAAACCATAGAGGTGGGAAAGGTCTGGGTCCGCTCTATAGGGTGCGTCCCGCTGACCGTCAAAAAGGAGATACTCGGTTTCTGCTTCAACCGGGTCTGGAGGACCGTCAAACGGGAGACCCTCCATATGTGGGCGGAAGGATTTGTGGATTTCAAGGATGTTGATCGGGCCTGGATGATATTCACCGGGATGCCTCAAGGCCCCTTTGGGCTCATGGATAATGTTGGCCTGGATGTTGTCTATAACATAGAAATGGTCTACTTTAACGATTCCAAGGAGGCAAGGGACCACCCGCCTGAGGCACTCAAAGAGATGATCGACCGCAACGAACTTGGCAGAAAGACTGGAAAGGGATTCTACACCTATCCTCATCCGGAATATGAAAGATCAGACTTCCTGGAATAGATCGTATCAATCTATCGGCCTTTTCAGGTCTTTTTGTTAACCTGAGAGGAGCCGGCCGTGCCTGATGCTTCGGATTCCATCCTGACAATGATTGAGTAAAGAGTCCGAGGAGGGATATGGCCGCGGGGTGGGCACGAAAAAACTCAGAGAGGTATAAATGTGGCCCAGGACGCCTTTCACAGCGATCTGGCCTTTGTAAAGGCCAATGGTGTTAAGATAGCGTATGATACGTTCGGAGATCCATCCTCCAAACCTCTGCTGCTCATCATGGGTCTGGCATGGCAGATGATCATCTGGGATGATGAATTCTGCTCCCGTCTGGCCAGCAGGGGATATTGGGTCATCCGGTTCGACAACCGCGATATTGGGCTTTCCCAAAGATTTGATCAGGCGGGCATACCCAACATCAGCGCGTTGATGGCGGCACAACTCAAGGGAATAGCCTTACCAGTACCCTATACACTTTACGATATGGCAGCAGATGCAGTGGGTCTGCTTGATGTGTTAAAGATTGAATCCGCACATGTGGTAGGGACCTCTATGGGAGGGATGATCGCACAGATAATGGCCATACAGTTCACGGACAGGGTGCGCACCCTGACCTCTATCATGTCCAGCACAGGTGAGCCTGACCTTCCACCGCCAAAACCGGAAGCTCTCAAGATTCTCTACGCGCCACTCCCAACTGATCGAGAAGATTTCATAAAAAGTTACATTAATGTTTTGCGTGTCTTGAGTGGCCCTGAGGTCCCCGTGAGTGAATCCCTGGCCCGGAAATATGCGGAAAGGACTTTTGATCGTGGATTCAGCCCTGAAGGAGTTGCCCGCCAGTTTGCCGCGATCATTGTATCGGGGAGCAGAAAGAAAGTGCTCAGATCAATCTCCGTGCCAACACTGGTTATTCATGGTGACAGGGATCCCCTTGTGCCGGTAGAATGCGGGATTGACACTGCCAATGCAATCCCCGGAGCAAAACTTGTCATTATCAAGGGCATGGGCCATGCCTTGCCTGAGGCCCTGTGGCCCAGGATAATTGACGAAATTGTAAACCATCCCAAGTAAAGCCTAAAGCCCCAGGTAGGTCTTGCGGATGACGTGATTTTTCAGTAGCTCTTCACCGATCCCTGTGGCAAAAATAATATGATAATCGGTAATCAGAGTTCGCAAGAAAAGGGAGGGAAGTCCTATGGCCTTGATGACGGCGAAACAATACGAAGAGAGTCTGAGAAAATTGCACTTGAAGGTGTACATGTTTGGAGAGCGTGTGGAGAACGTGGTGGATAACCCTATCATACGGCCTTCCATGAATGCGGTTGCCTGGACCTATGAGCTTGCACACCGCCCGGAACACGAGGACATCATGACCGCCACTTCCCATATTAACGGAAAGAAGATCAACCGTTTTACACACATTCACCAGAACATCCGGGACCTGGTGAAAAAGAGTAAAATGGGCCGACTCCTGGGCCGCGAAACCGGGTGTTGCTTTCAACGGTGTGTGGGCATGGATACCCTCAATGCCCTCTCTATTTTGACATTCAACATCGATGCGAAATACGGCACAGAATACTACGAACGGTTCCTGAAATATCTTGAGTATGTGCAGGAAAATGACCTGACCTGTGACGGTGCCATGACAGACCCAAAAGGGGATAGGGGTCTTCCTCCCCACAAACAGCCCGACCCGGATCAATTCGTTCACGTGGTGGAGGAGCTTGAAGACGGCATCGTTGTGAGGGGGGCCAAGGCGCACCAGACAGGCGCAGTCAATTCCCATGAGATCATCGTGATGCCCACCATCGCGATGGGTGAAGAAGACAGGGATTACGCCATATCCTTTGCGCTGCCCAGTGACGCCGAAGGAATCCTATACATCATGGGTCGTCAGTCCTGTGACACCAGGAAACTGGAAGAAGGAACCCTGGACCGGGGAAATCAGAACTTCGGGGGACACGAGGCCCTGGTGGTCCTCGACAATGTCTTTGTCCCGTGGGACCGCGTGTTCATGTACAAGGAATATGAGTTTGTAACCCAGCTGGTGGAAATCTTTGCCGCCTATCACCGGCAAAGCTACGCCTGCAAGGTGGGTGTGGGAGACGTCTTAATAGGTGCCGCCCAGACCGCGGCAGAGTACAACGGGGTTGAGCGGGCCTCTCATATCAAGGACAAGATTGTCGAGATGAATCATCTTAATGAGACCCTTTACTGCGGTTGCATCGCCTGTGCATCGGAAGGCCACAAGGAGCCCAGCGGCACCTATGCGGTCAACACCCTGCTCGCCAATGTCCACAAACACAACGTGACGCGTTTCCCTTTTGAATTGGCCAGGCTGGCCCAGGATATCGCGGGGGGGCTCATGGTGACCATGCCGTCTGAAAAGGATTTCAGGTCACCGGATGTGGGCAAGTGGATGGAGAAGTACTTCAAGGCCGGAAAGGATGTGCCGACAGAAAATCGGTTGCGCATCCTCAGGCTGATTGAGAATATGACCCTGGGAACGGCTGCTGTAGGCTACCTCACCGAGTCCATCCACGGGGCCGGATCACCGCAGGCTCAAAGGATCATGATCTCCCGACGCATCAACATGGAAGAAAAGCGGAAAGCCGCCAAGCGCCTCTGCGGGATTGATGATGAATCGGAATAGGAAGCTCCGAATAGGGGTGAAGTATTGCGGCGGCTGCAATCCCTTGTATGACCGGGTTGCTCTTGTGAACCGCATGAAGAGGGCCCTGGATAAGGAGGCGGAATTCGTCTCCTTTCAAGCGGGAAACCTTGATTTGATCCTGGTTGTGTGCGGCTGCGAAACCGCGTGTGTTGATATCAGCGGGTTCAAACCTGTCCCTGTACGGGTCGTATCGAGCGTTCCGGATGGTGATGGGTTCGTCAAAAGATTCTTGTGAGGAGCCCAATGTTCATATAATCTTGCTAACCTGCCCTAAACCATGCCCACGCTAATATCCCCTCACGACGGCTTGCCGATTCTCTCAATCTCGGATGTCACAAACGAGCCCGCCTTCACTCTTAGGCTTGTCATTTCTCTTATCCATCTTTGTTTCCACTGTCTCAACGGCTACTCGAAGTTTGGATAGATATGGTTCAGAATTTTGGTGACGTGGAAGATTATAAAACCGTGATTCCATTCCCGGCATCCAGGTTTTTCTTTTTCAAGGTACTGATTCTCCAATGAAGGTCTTGGGCCATAATGTCATGAAGTTCAATTCAATTTGCCTTGACGCACAAGGTGAATGCCTCCTATACTTAGTCCCGGAGAACGTGTTGTATAAAGCCTTTTTTTGCCCTTTCTTTTATCATGGAATTATGGCTTTCTGATGCTTGGAGGGATTACCTATGCGCGCGGAAAAAAAAGCTCTCACATTGGAAAGAGCAGAGGAGGAGCTTAGAGCCACTCGGGAAAAACTCCTAGCAGAGCGGAAATTATTGGATGCGACTATTGCCTGTTTGCCGGGTTTCTTTTTTATGGTGGACGAAGAAGGGTGTTATCAACGATGGAATAAAAATCTGGAAAAGACACTCGGCTACTCACCGGAGGAACTAATGGTGTCCTACCCTAGTTTCTCTTTCCAGTAACTCCTGATTTTATCTCTATAAGATT
>CAYOIU010000123.1:0-10658 GCA_964404085.1 uncultured Desulfobacteraceae bacterium
GCCATGGCGGGATCGCCTTTCTTGACCTCGAACAAAATTGAACATTTTGAAACTGGCTCGAAATGAAATGAATCTATCCCGGGATACTTCACCTTTGTGGGGTATGGGCTGATTTGGGTAGACTTCCAAGAGAGAATCGTCTATAAGAGACAATGCCGATCCGGATATTTCGGCGTTGTGTTGAAATCCGGATCTGTTCAGGTGCAGAGCGTTAGCTTAATAGGGAACCCTGTGCAAATCGGGGACGGGCCCGCCGCTGTGACCCTGCCCATTTTGAGGATGGGAACCCCTTTGACATTCAGCGCCACTGAAGGGAAGGCTCCAGGTTTTTGGCTGGAGGAGTCGACCGGCGGGAAGGCCGTCAATGGGGTGGGGGAGTCAGAAGACCTGCCTGGACATACGGTGCACCATTCGTGGAAATGAAGCGCCAGTAATGAACTTGAGGATTAAAACGGGATTTCCCCAGGTCGATACTATCGGTCTGGGTTTTTTTGTGGCGAAAAATGAACGGAGACATCAAAAGACATAGGGGATATGCAGTTGCGCTTCTCCTGGCATGCTGCATACTCCTGATAAAAGCAGCCCCCTGCCCGGGCGCCGTTTTTCACGACGCCCTCAACCGTTCGGTGGATTTGCCAGACACCCCCCGGAGGATTGTGGCACTGGCACCGAATCTGACGGAGATCCTCTATTACCTGGGATTGGGAGACCGGGTCGTGGGCGTGACACGCTACAGTTATTATCCCCCGGACGCCCTGAAAAAACCAAAGGTGGGAACCTATATCCAGGTGAATGTAGAGCGGATCCTGGAGCTGAAGCCCGATCTCGTTATTGGAACCGTGGATGGAAACAGGCGAGGCGTGGTCAGACTCCTGGAGCAGGCGGGAATTCCCGTCTACGTGGTCAACCCGAGGACGGTTAAGGAGACCGTCACTACCATGGCCGCCATAGCCGATGTCTGCGGAATCGGGGAACGGGGGCGCCACCTGGCTTCCCTGCTCATGGAGCGCGTTGAAAAGATCGTGACCAGAACGTCCGGGCTGAAAAAACCGCTGGTTTTCCTGCAGATCAACCTGAGGCCTATCATGACGGTGAACAGCCATACGATTCATCATGATGTCATCCGCCTCGCCGGGGGAAGAAACATGGCAGGAGATCTGGACGTAACCTATCCCAGAATAAGCATTGAAGAGGTGCTGAAAAGCAGGCCGGACGTAATTGTTATCTCGTCCATGGAGCGGGGAGGGCGTTTCGAGCGGGAAAAAATGAACTGGTACAAATGGCCCAGCATACCGGCTGTAAAACGAAGGCAGGTCTTTCTCCTGGACTCGGATCTCCTGGACCGGCCTTCTCCACGTATTGTAGACGGCCTGGAGATGATGGCCAGGCTGATCCACCCGGAGGTGGAGTGGAATTCAAATCCCGAAGAAAAGCCATTGGGAGCCGCGAAATGAGAAAAGCAGTATATAAAGGACGGCACCAAAGGCCCCTTACACCCGCGCGGGTCTCAACCATATGCCTGATCCTGTTGGTTGTTCTTATTCTCACGGTGGTATTTTCCTTGATGACAGGCACGGCCAAAGTGACATGGAGCCAATGGTGGAGTCTTTTGGCCGGAAATGGTGATGCATCAGACCCTTCGCGTCTCGTTATCCTCAGAATCCGTCTTCCCAGGGTCATGCTGGCAGGCCTCAGCGGATTCGCCCTGTCACTCGGCGGCGTGGTCTTCCAGGCCCTCCTGAGGAATCCTCTGGCCGATCCCTTTATCCTGGGCGTGTCGAGCGGTTCCGCGTTTGGCGCCGTCCTGGGGATCATGCTTGGGCTCAGTTACAACCTGGGAATCCCAGCCATGGCCTTTGGTGGAGCCCTGCTGACCATGTATATCGTTCTGTTTCTTGGGCAGAAGAGGATGGGGATGGAATCCTCGACGATCCTCCTGTCAGGGGTTATCATCAACGCCTTTTTCACGGCAATCATCATGTTTTTCATCGCCACGGCAACGGATGATCGGCTCCACACCATGCTTTTCTGGCTTTACGGGGATCTGAGCCAGAGCAAATTTGCCGAATCCGCACTGACGGGCCCGGCCGTTCTCGCCGGGTTCGTGGTCCTTTATTGCTTTGCCAGGCATCTCAATCTCATGACCGCCGGGGAAGATTCAGCGCTTCATCTGGGTGTCGACGTGCGCAAGGCCAAGCTGATTTGCTTTCTGGTGGTTTCACTCGTCGTCGGCCTGGTGGTGGCCTTTTCAGGGCTCATAGGATTTGTCGGCCTGGTTATCCCTCACCTGGCCCGTATGGCCTTCGGGTCAGATCACAGGCTCCTGATGCCGGTCTCCGCATTGGGAGGCGCTATTTTTCTGATTGCCGCGGATACCCTGGCCAGGACCGTTATTTCTCCCTCGGAGTTACCCGTAGGAGTCATTACGGCGTTTCTTGGCGCGCCTTTCTTTATCTATCTATTAAGAAAAAGGGGAAGCCGGTGGACAGGATCCTGATCCTTAAAAAGGTGGGCTATCAATACGGTTCCGAGTGGGCACTGCACGACATATCCCTGGAAATAGGGGCTGGGGAACTGGTGGGAATCCTGGGTCCCAACGGGTCTGGAAAAACAACCTTGCTCAAGGTCGCGGACAGAATCCTGGAGCCTAAGGAAGGGACCGTGTCGCTCAGGGGGCAGCCGCTCCAGTCCTATAGCAGGACGCGTCTTGCAAGGGAAATTGCCATGGTTCCCCAGGAGAATCATTTCCAGTTTGCCTTTTCTTCCCTGGAAGTGGTCCTCATGGGGAGGTTCTCACGAATGGGCCTGTTCCAATTTGAAGGAGAGCAAGATATGTCGGTGGCGTTTGAGGCAATGGAAGCCACACACTGTGCGGAATTGACTCAACGGCCCATAGATCAGCTCTCCGGAGGCGAAAAACAGCGGGTGATGTTAGCGAGGGCGCTTGCCCAGGAGCCAAAGCTGATATTGCTCGATGAACCCACTTCTTTTCTGGATCTTCGGTTCAAAAAGGAGATTTTTGAGCTCCTTTCTTCTTTGAGGAAGGAGCGGGGTCTCAGCCTGCTGACGGTTTCCCATGATATCGATCTGTCCGCCCGGTACTGCGACAGGATTGTTCTCCTGGACAGGGGAGAGGTATATGTGGAAGGCAGACCGGACGAGGTTCTTACGGCACAAAACGTGGAGGCCGTCTATAGGTGCCCGGTGACTGTGGACAAGAATCCTGCCACCGGGTCACCTAGAGTAAGCATCATTTGAAAGGAGAACGTAGACGCAATGTTGGATTTGTTTGAAAAGGGCGGACCCGTGATGTACCCGCTCCTTGCGTGTTCCATTATTGCCATGACGGTGGTGATTGAACGGTTGCTGTTCTGGCTCAAGGAAGATATGAGGCGCGACCAGTCCCTTGTGGACCGTGTGCTCAGTCTCTGCCAGAAAGGGGACTGGAACGGGGTCAAGGCGATGGTTGAAGACTCCAGGGATTATGTCATCAGGATCCTGGTCACGGGCATCCTGCATCGTGATTTTTCCATGATCAAGGCCATGGAGTCGGCCGCAGCGGAAGAACTCAAGAGAATGAGACGCTTTATGGCCGTACTGGACACCATGATCACGGTGGCCCCGCTGCTGGGTATTTTCGGAACGGTCCTGGGGATCATATCCTCATTTGATCTTTTGGGGAGCGCCGGGATCGAGCACCCGCAGGCCGTCACGGCAGGGATTGCCCAGGCCCTCATAACGACCGCCGCCGGACTGGCCATAGCCATTCTGTCGGTCTTTCCTTACAACTACTTCAATGCGCGGGTGGAAAATGCCGCCATGTCCATAGAGAGATATGCCACCAGCCTGGAAATCGTCTATGAAAAACTCAGCCGGGAAGGCCAAGAGGAATAGCCTGCAGGGGAGTTGATCATGAGAGTCCATAGACCCAACCAGAGACGTGCCCGCATTGAAATGCTGCCGCTCATCGACATCGTCTTCCTCCTGCTGGTGTTTTTTATCTATGCCATGCTTTCCATGGCCGTGCACCGGGGACTCCCCGTGCGCCTTCCCACCTCCGCCACCGCAAAGGTGAACAAGCAGTTGATCCTATCAGTGACGGTCAAGAGTGATGGTCGTATTTTTGTGAACAAGGAAGAGGTTCCGGAGGCTGCATTAGCGGAAACCTTGCGGAAAAAGGCCGCAGGTGAGGCCGAAGCGGGAGTCCTCCTCTTTGCTGATCGCGGGCTTGCTTACCAGCGGCTTTTCAGAGTACTCGATCAGATCAGGGTGGCCGGTTTGACAAGGATTTCTCTCCAGGCACGGGCGGAGCGGAAAAGGTGAAGAGTCTCTTCCCGGCCGTGGCCATTGCCATTGGTTTGCATGCCTTTCTCCTGACGAGAGGATCCAACTGGCTCTCCCGGAAAAGCCATTTCCCGCCCGTCAAGCATGCCGTTACCATGACCCTGACCTATGTGAAACCGGTTGAAAAGCGGGTGGCGCCTTCCCCGAAGATAGCGCCGAAGCCATTGATCAAAACCACGGCAGTGCCACGTCCCAAAGCAAAGACCGTACCCAAGCCTGTCATTCGGGCCAAGCCCGAAAAACACGTTAAGAAAATAAGGAGGAAGGTATCCAAGCCTCCAGTTCCACTGCCGAAGAAGCGGCACAAAGAAGAGAGACCGAAACCGGCGGCCGTTGCAGTCAAACCCGCAAGAAAAGTGGTCCCAATTCACCGGGAACAGGCCCGATACGAAGAACCTTTGAAAGATGAAGTCGTTGAGGAACTGCTCTCGGATCCGCCTGATCCGATCCATGAAACACCGGAGTCGGGTCCGCCTGATCTTGAGACGCCACCAGAAGTGTCGGCAGTGGTAAAACTGGCCAGGCCGCTTTACAAAATCAATCCACATCCTTCCTACCCAAAGGTTGCCCGACGCAGGGGTTACGAGGGACGCGTGGTTCTGGAGGTCCTGGTCATGAAAACCGGCCGGGTCGGAGACATAAGAATATTTCGGTCCAGCGGTCATAGGAGACTGGATAGGGCTGCGCAGGATGGTGTCAAGAAATGGCGATTTGAACCGGGGACCAGAAACGGGATTCCCGTGGGTATGAAGGTTAAGGTCCCCATTCGTTTCAAACTGGATTGAACCAGCCGGAGGATACGCGCGCATTATGATCTTTAACAGTCTCTTCCCTGTCTTTGTGCTGGTGTTGTTGGGACGTCTGCTGAGGCGGTATAACCTGACCAGCGACACGTTTCTGGCCACTTCGGACAGACTCATCTATTATATTTTCTTCCCGGTCCTCTTGTTCTGGAAGGTGGGGAGTGCCGCACCGGCTACAGTGGGGGACCTGAGTTTCTGTGTTGCCGCTATCTGTGCGCTCGCCTCCACTTTAGTGTTGAGCAGCATCGGGATCAAGGTCTTCAGGGTGACGGATTATCAGGCCGGTTCATTCTCCCAGAGCTGTTACCGCTTCAATTCCTATATCGGAATGGCCGTTGTTCTCACTGCCCTCGGAGACCAGGGGATCCGTGACTTCGGAATACTGATCGGTTTTATGATCCCAATCATCAACGTCTTGTCCGTTTCCACACTGATCTGGTTTTCCGGGAAGAAATTCTCCTTCGTGGAGCGGTGCCGCATTACGCTCCGGGCGCTCATCTCCAACCCCCTGATCATCGCCTGCGTGGCAGGTATCCTATACGCGAGGTACGTCCAAACCTTTCCCGTTTTTATCGAAAACACGTTCAGGCTGGCGGCAATGGTCACCCTCCCCATGGCACTCCTGTCCATCGGAGGAGCACTCAGCCTAAGCGGGTTGAAAGGCCACCTGCGGGTGTCCCTCATTGCAGCCGGCTATAAGTTGGCCCTTTTCCCCCTTGCAGGCTACGGGTTTTTCAGACTGTTCCATATCACGGGCACACCTTTTCATGCGGGCATGATTTTCTTTACCCTGCCTACGTCAACGGCCATCTATGTCCTTTCTTCCCAGCTCAACAGCGATACGGAATTGGCCTCATCATCAGTGGTCCTGTCCACTCTCCTTTCTTTTGCCTCCCTGACCGTTGCATTGTCCATTTGATCTAACCAGCGCCCATCCACAAATAAATATTGGCACTGTTGAGTTTTCAATCCAGAAATGAGTATTTTTTCTCAAGATCAAGGAAATCAAGGGATTACGCGTCCCGCACATGTGCGGGAACAAATGATCCCGCAGATTGACGCCGAGATTGTGGAAAAAGGCCATTTATGGATGGAAACTAACCAAGGTCAAGACTTTGGTCCGTCCATAAGGAAAGGGGGGACAACTGTCATTATTAGTCCGTATAAGTAATTATTAAAAAATGGATGCTGCACAGTTCAAAACATATTGACATAAAAAGGGTCTGAATGTATAAAAACGACCAATCTGTAAGGTGCAGAGCAAAACAGTTGAGGTGTCGAAGAAACCCCTGGAGAAGGAGGTGCACGGCCGGTGGAAGAAAAGCGCTTGATGAACACACGTGAGGTGGCCCGGTTTTTGGATATCAATGAAAAGATGGTCTATTCCCTGATCTCCGAGAAAGGGCTTCCCGGAACCAAGGCCACGGGAAAGTGGCTTTTCCCCGGACACCTGGTGGAGCAGTGGCTGGAGAATCAGACCGTCAATTTCCCAAAGTCTTCACACCCCCTGCCTCCCTATCATGGGCTGCTGATCATCGCCGGGAGCAATGATATCCTTCTCGACAGGACCATATCCCTTTTCAACAAGAAATACCCCGATCATCTGGCTGTTTTCGGTAACCTGGGGAGTTTAGGCGGTATTCGGGCCCTGAACCGGAACCTCTGCCACTTGGCTTCCAGTCACCTGCTTCAGGAAGACGATGAGGAATACAACTTCGGTTTTGCGCAGGAGGAACTGGATCAAATGCCCGCGGTGGTCAATTTTTGTCGGCGCGAGCAGGGACTCATTGTACGGAAAGGGAATTCGAAAGAGATTCAGGGAGCAAAAGACCTGGGAAAGAAGGGTATTCGTATTGTCAACCGTCCCCCCGGGACGGGGACCCGTCTGCTCCTTGACAGGGAACTCAAAAACGCCGGGATCAGCGGGAAGGAGGTGGAGGGATACCAACATGAGGTCTCCCGTCATCTTGATGTGGGCCTGGAGATCCTTTCAGGGAGCGCGGATGCCGGGCCCGGCATAAAAGCCGTCGCTGGTATGCTAAATTTGGATTTTATCCCGTGGAGGTGGGAAAGGTTCGATTTTCTCATCCCGAAAGAACGTTTTTTTGACCATGGAGTGCAGCTTTTCCTGGGCCTTTTTCATGAAAAGGCCTTTCGTGAGCTTGCAGAGGAATTGGAAGGTTACGATCTGGGCCTGTATGGAAAGATGGTCTTTCCGCAAGGAGCCAAACAAAAGAAAGGGGAAGAGTCATGAGAAATTGTTTTTCAAACCTACTTGGGATTGTGTTACTGGCGGGAACTATTTGTGTATCCCTGCTTGCGGGTCCTCTGCGAGCGGATGAAGGCAACAAACTTATCATATTTCACGCCGGGTCCCTCTCCATTCCTTTCAGGGACGTGGTCCAGGCGTTCAACCGCCATCATCCCGGTGTGGAGGTGATGAGGGAAGCGTCGGGCTCCAGGACCTGCGCCAGAAAGATCAGTGACCTGGGCCGGCCCGCCGATATCATGGCCTCCGCCGACTATACGGTGATTGAAAACCTGCTGATTCCCAAGTATGCCTCCTGGAATATCTCTTTTGCCACCAACGAGATGGCCATCATGTACAGGCCCGATTCAAAATATGCAAAGGAGATCAACGGACAGAACTGGTACCGTATGCTCTTGCGGAAAGACGTGGAATACGGCCATTCCGACCCCAACAGCGATCCCTGCGGGTACAGGAGCCAACTCGTCTGGCAGCTGGCTGAGAAATACTACCAGGTACCGGGGCTGTACAAAAAGTTGAAGGCGGGTTGTCCCGCAAGGAACGTGCGGCCCAAGGAGACCGACCTGATTGCCCTCCTGGAGGCGGGAGAACTCGATTATCTCTTTATCTACAAATCCGTGTCTATGCAGCACCACATGCCCTTTGTGAATCTACCGGTCAACATCAACCTGGCCTCTTCCGAATATGCAGGGTTCTACAAACAAGTCGGCATCAGGATCTCGGGAAAAACGCCGGGGTCCTTCATTATGAAGAAAGGCAAGCCCATGGTCTATGGAATCACCATTCCCAAGAATGCGCCCCATCGGAAGAGGGCCATTCAATTCGTTTCTTTCCTGCTTGGGCCCGAGGGGCGTGAGATCATGAGGCGAAACGGGCAGGAGCCTCTACCAATTGCAAAGGCAACAGGCGATGTCAACCAATTGCCTGACGCGCTGAAACCATTTATGCGCTGATGGACCAACGGGCAGACGGGTTCAACCGGCTGACAGGCAAACCAAGAACGGAATACTGCGTGAGAAGCTTCAAGATCGTCATATGGGTCCTGGGTATGGTCCTGATCCTGATGGTTGTGGTCCCGCTGCTCAGGATGATCCTGGCCGCGGATCCAACAGTCCTCAGGGCGACCGTTGCTGATACTGAAGTCATAGGGTCTATTCTATTGACGCTCAGGTGTGCCCTGTGGGCCACCATTGTCTGCGGGTTTTTCGGAATTCCCCTGGCGTATATCCTGGCCCGCTGGCATTTCCCTGGAAGGAGCCTTGTCCAGGGGATGATCGATCTTCCCGTGATGATTCCCCACACTGCAGCCGGAATTGCACTCTTGATGATCTACGGCCGCAGATTTCTTGTGGGCAAAGCCTTTGAGTCCATTGGCCTCAGTTTTGTGGGGACAGAGGCAGGCATCAGCCTGGCTATGGCCTTTGTCTCCCTCCCTTTCCTGGTCAATGCGGCCAGAGATGGATTCCTGTCCATCAATCCGAGGCTTGAACGAGTTGCACGAACGCTGGGGGCGTCTCCCTGGGAGGCCTTTTTTAAGGTCAGTCTGGCATTGACCTGGCGGCCCATTCTTTCAGGCGGTATTATGATGTGGGCGAGAGGCATTTCCGAATTCGGCGCCGTGATCGTTCTTGCGTACCATCCCATGACCGCCCCTGTCCTCATCTGGGAACGATTCGAGTCCTTCGGTCTCAAGTACGCAAGACCGGTCGCCGTGCTCCTGATCCTCCTGTGTCTGGTCATATTCGCCGTGCTCCGTTCCCTTGCGGCGAAAAGAGAGGAGGTATAGGGTGCTTCGCCTTCAGGACATTCGGGTTATTCTGGGAGATTTTCAGCTCAAGGATATCTCACTCCACGTAAGAAATGGGGAGTACATGGTCCTCCTCGGACCCACGGGAACAGGAAAAACAGTGCTTTTGGAAACCATTGCCGGAATGTATCGAATAGTGAGAGGAAGCATCCTTGTTCAAGGGAGGGATGTCACCCGCTTGCCTCCCGAGAAGAGAAACCTGGGGGTCGTGTACCAGGATTATGCGCTTTTTCCACACCTCACGGTTCGCAGGAACATCGCTTTCGGGCTGCAATTGCGAGGTGAGCCTAGGGGCAAGGTCTCTAAAGTTGTGGAAGAGATGGGCGATTTTCTGGATATCGGCTCTATCCTTGACCGCCGCCCCGGTAATCTATCGGGAGGGGAACGGCAGCGTGTCGCCCTGGCCCGGGCCCTGGTCCTGGAGCCCCATGTCCTGCTCCTGGACGAGCCGTTAAGCGCGCTGGATCGTTCCACACGTGACCGTCTCCGGCGTGAGCTCAAGAGAATCCACCAGGAAATCGGCGTCACGATTGTTCATATCACGCACGATCTGACCGAGGCCTTTTTCCTGGCAGACCACCTGGCGGTCATGAAAGATGGGAGTATTTTGCAGCAGGACACCCCGGAGAATGTGCTGAAATGCCCCCGGAATCGCGCGGTCGCGGAACTCCTGGGCATAGAAAACCTGATCCCGGGAAAAATCGGAGAAAACGGCGGATTCGCCACTCGCCTGGGTATCGTGGATATCTCCATCCCCTCTTCCGTTTCGCTGAAAAGGACCGGTGACTGCTTACTCACGGTTCCGGGTTGGTGTGTGGAAGTGTTCCCCGGAAAGGCCGGGAATCAGTATGCTTGGAAAGGCAACATGAAGGTTGCGGGCATCCATGCTATGGATGGCCAGGCAGAACTGGATCTTGTCCACTCCAGCGGCGAACACCTTCGTACCTTTCTTTCCCGGCGCGAGGCCGGTGCCCTGCCGGTCTCCCTTGAGAGAGGGAGAGAAGTGCCGGTGGCCATCCAGAGAGACGGCGTACATTGGGTTCCCCCAATCGATCATCCTCCTTCATGACGCATCTTTGCAGCCCGTCACCCCCCCTTTGGAACATCAAGACGGACGAAACCATGATTCCCGCAAAATATTCTTGAATGATGAGGATGCAAGCGGTATGTCTTGTGGGGCTCGAAATATGATACGGCGGTCGCAAGAGACGATGGATGAGCTGTAAGGCGGTGCGTAGTTATCACGAAGATATGATTGAACGGAGACAGTTGTGAATGCGTGAGAAAATGAATGGCGAAAAGTTGAACGGAGCAGTTAAGAAAAGATGGAAATGGGTCATCATTTTGGTCTTTATCGGCATCCTGCTGGCCGTAGGCTACTGGTGGCGGTACATGCGGGACCGGGTTTCTACGGACGACGCGTATGTGAGGGCCG
>CAYOIU010000124.1:0-10631 GCA_964404085.1 uncultured Desulfobacteraceae bacterium
GATCCAGCGATCGGGCTCCACGGTCCCATCCACCAGGCCCTGGTTTAGTCCGTAGACCGATTCGACAACGCCCTGATCCTCGTCATTGGGGCTTCGGGTAAAGGCCACCCCCGACCTGTCACCTACCACGGTCTCTTGCACCACCACAGCCATGGAGCTCTCTTCAACATCCAGGCCGATTTCCTGGCGATACAACAACGCCGCATCCGACCACAAAGACGCCCACACCATGCGGATGTGCTTTAAGATCGATTCCGCTCCGGTTACATTAACAAAGGATTCGTGGAGGCCGGCAAAGGATGAATGGGCGTCATCTTCTCCCGGAGCCGATGAACGCACAGCCACCGTTCGCTCACCCAGCAGCCTTCCGATATTGTCTCGGATTTCCAGCGCAAGGTCTTCCGGGAGTGGCTTGACCAGAAACATATTGCGGATTCGGGTGGCACAATCCCAGATTTCCTCCCATCGCATTTCTTTGAAATCTTTGCGATGAAGTTCCAGCAAGATTCGTTCGCGTAAACCGGTCCTGCTCACGTATTCACGATACGCATCGCTGGTAATGCAGATGGTCCTGGGAATCCTGAAGCCCCTTTGGGCTAGCAGCGACAAGGCATATCCCTTGCCGCCCACGCGGTTACGATCCCCGGATTGGATTTCTTCTGCAGACAGAATCCTTTTCATGGTTCCAGGTGAAGCTCCATAACATTTTGAAAGTTCTTAACCATGTAATAGCATTTTACGGCTACCCGCATCAGGGCGCAAGTTGGGGAGCTTACAAAATCTTCCAGATGGGGATGCTTGGCCAGATATTGCACCAATATCGACTCTCTTTCCGATCCAACGACCTCTTCCGCCTTGCCGACCGCAGTTACGGAAATGGCCTGATGAAAATCAGAGGCATTGTTTGTGCTGCTGTTGACCATCAAAGCCACCCGGTTGTCGGCTGTTAGATTGGCATACTTCCGTGTGGTCTTCGGCGTCACAAAGTAGATATGGCTGAGATCATTGGTAGCGTAAAAGGCAACCAGACTGGCATATGGCTGCCCGGCATGGTGGGTGGATAAGGCTGCCAGAGCCTGTGCACTGAATAATTCTTTCAATTGTATCCGGAATCGCTCGCTCTTTTCCATAGGGGGAATAACCTCATGAATATGGGAACTTGCTAACAAAAAACGCTTCCCTTTAAAACTGATGACTTCGTAAAAAGTTATCATCGTGCCCATGGATGGGCACGCAAATCAATGGGTTGCCTTGTAACCCGTTGATTTGTAAGGAAACCGAAAATCGCACTTTTCGGTTTCCGTTAGTAAAAAGTCCACGGACGGACTTTTTACGATTCCATCAACTCTGCTCCTCTTAGAAAATCAGAATAGAGAGGACGCATCGTCTTAGTGCGGCTTTTGAATACCGAGTTTTTTCATTCGCGATCTCAAGGTGCCCGGATTCAGGCCCAATCGATCCGCCGCGCCGTTCTTGCCCTCGATCTTCCATGCAGACTCCTTCAAAAGCCGAAGGATGTGCTTCCTTTCCACATCTTGTAGCGTCGAACTTCCCCCGACGATTTCTGTAACACCTTCAGGCAATTCAACCATAAAATCAGGCCCTGGAGACACAATCATCGCCCGGTGGATCACGTTCTCCAATTCCCGAATATTCCCCGGCCAATCGTATGCCTTCAGGGCCTCCATGGCTTCAGAAGGAATTCTGTTAATGAATTTTCCCAGTTGTTTGTTGAAAACGGCAATGAAATGCTCAACCAGCATGGGAAGGTCATCCTTGCGTTTTCTCAGCGGAGGGACTGTGATGGGGAACACATTGAGGCGATACCACAGGTCTTCACGAAATCTGCCATTTTTGATTTCTTCCTGGACATCCCGGTTGGTGGCCGCGATCACCCGCACATCCGCCTTCAGTGTCCGGGGACTGCCCACTTTTTCAAACTCTCCATCCTGCAGCACCCGAAGGAGCTTGGGTTGAAGCTCCAGCGGGAGTTCGCCTATCTCGTCCAGGAAGAGGGTGCCTCCGTGGGCGAGTTCGAAGCGGCCGATCTGCCCGGTGTGAGCGCCGGTGTAAGCGCCCCTTTCATGGCCGAAGAGTTCACTCTCGATGAGCTGAGGGGGGAGCGCGGCGCAATTTACCTTCAGAAAAAGCTTGTCCTTCCTGGGGCTGAGGTGGTGGATGGAACGGGCGACCAGTTCTTTTCCGGTACCCGTCTCTCCCGCTATAAATACAGGGGCATCCGTGGGGGCCACCTGTTCGATCTTGAAAAGTACGTATTTAAGGGTGTCACTTCGTCCGATAATGTCCGGGAAGTCTTGTTCCAGTTCAATGACCTCGCGGAGGGCGATATTTTCCTCCTGAAGTTGATCTTTCAACCTCTCCACTTCTAAAAGCGCATTTTCTAATTCTTCATTCGCTTTCTGCAGCGAGGCGGTCTTTTCCTTGACCCGTTTTTCCAGCTGATCGTTGACCTGTTCCACAGCCTCGTGGGCAAGTTTGCGTTCCGTGATATCCACGTGTGCCAGCACAGCTCCACCGCGCTCCACTCCCAGGGGTCTCGCGTTCAGCAAGAACCACCTGCTTTTTTCCGGACTGTGACATGGATATTCCCAGGACAAACGGTCCCGCTTCCCTTCAATGACTTCCTCAAGGCGGCCCATCATGTCGCTGACGGAACGATCATCCGATACCGCAGCTCTGCAGACCTGGAGGTAATTGACCCCGATGCCTGTGCAACGCAGGTCCGGGTCGCCATTTTTTCTCGCAAAATCTTCCCAGGCCGCATTCACGTATCTGATGTTTCCTTCCCTGTCAACGACAGACACATGAACATCCAGAGAGTCAAGAACGGTTTGAATGAAGAAATCTTTTTCCGTTTCCATGACACTAGACTCCTCCTCTTGGGTCGATACGGCAGACGTTGGGGAGCCTAGGGGCGAAGCGGTCGGGGCCTTCCGTAATGGGCTTCCCCACCGCCCGGGCGATGCCTTGCAACATCCCTTTGAAGACAAACTGGTGGAAGGGATAGAGGACATACCAGTAGGCAAGGCCCGAAACGCCTTTGGGCAAGAACCGGGAGAGCTGCTGGAGCTCGGTCCCACCTTCCGGAAGGGGGTAAACCCGAAATTCCAGGGTCGCATCTCCGGGGAATTTCATTTCCGCCAGCAGAAGGAGCCGGTTCGGTTCACTGACCTCCAGGACCCGGAAGAAATCCACCGGGTCCCCCGGACGAAGCCGGACAGGGTCGAGGCGTCCACCCCTGAGCCCCATACCCCCCACCAGCCGATCGACGACACCCCGCAAAGCCCATAGAAACCTGGAGGAATACCACCCTCTGGTTCCCCCGATGCGGGCGATGGGCGCCCACACCTCGTCGGGTTGGGCATCCAGGACCACCCGGTAACCGGCTTCCATGACGGTTCCGCCCGCGTAGGGGGCGTCCCCGCACAGGTTCCATTCGGGGTAGGCGATCGGTCCGGCATCCGCCCAGCAGGTCTCTACACACTGCTCCTTTACTTTGCCCAGGGCCAGCCGAATGGTTTCCCTTACGCTCAGCAGGTTCTGGGGGATGATGGAACGAATTCGGTTTTCCGTGCAGACCACCGGGTTTCTGAGTCCTTCGGCGAGCGGCCTCGCAATGTGGGAAGGCACGGGCGTGACAAGATGAATCCAGTAGGAACTGAGACGGGGCGTGAGTACGGGCAGTGGAATGATCCAGCGTCTCGGGAGGCCGGCTTCCTCTGCATAGGTCTCCATCAGCTCTTTGTAGGTCAGGATATCCGGTCCCCCGATGTCGAAGGTGCCCCCAATGGTTTCTTCGTGTTCCAGGCACCCTTTGAGATAGCCCAGAACATCCCGGATGGCAATGGGCTGGACAGGATTCTGCACCCACCGGGGCGTCGTCATGACGGGCAACCGCTCCACCAGGTAGCGCATCATTTCAAAGGATGCGCTGCCGGATCCCAGGATCATGGCCGCCCGGAGGAACGTGGTGGGGACTTCCGCCTGGAGGATGTGGGCCACTTCCATCCGGGAACGCAGGTGTTTGCTCAGGGTCTTACCTTCCGCACCCAGACCCCCGAGATAGATAATTCGATCCATTCCAGCGCGTGAGGCCGCTTTGGCCATATTCCGGGCCGCTTCCTTGTCGGCCTTTGCAAAGTCCTTATGCCGCGAGTTCATGGAGTGAACCAGGTAGAAACCCGCCCGGCACCCTGCGGCGGCCTTCTCGAGGGAGGGGTAATCAAGAAAATCGGCCTGGGCCATCTCGATATTCTCATGTCGCGCCCAAGGCCTCGCTTCAAGTTTGGAAAGGGAACGGCCCAGCACACGCACACGATACCCGGACTCCAGAAGCAATGGAACCAGCCGGCCACCCACATATCCGGTGGCACCACTGACCAGGACAGGTTTTTCTTTCATATCGGGTATATCCCTTCAATGCTTTTCAGACTGCGCTTTTCAAAATTCGAGTCCCTTGGCCGGTCCAAATTTGATGGAATCGTAAAAAGTCCGTCCGTGGACTTTTTACTAACGGAAATCGAAAAGTGTGATTTTCGATTTCCTTACAAATCAACGGGTTATAAACCAACCCATTGATTTGCGTGCCCGTCCATGGGCACGATGATGGCTTTTTGCGAAGCCATCAAATTTCTCGACCGGTTTTATCCCCTCATGCCCCGCCGAACTTAGGCGATGAGGCGTTCTTCGCATAGTGGATCTTGGTTGGACCTTCAAGGAGCAAAAGCGATTCAATGACGATTCGCACAGGTTCTCCTTCTGAATTTTCAAAAAAGCCCTTCATCTCAGGATGCTTCCGGGATAATTTTGCCCGTACCCGCTGCCGTTCTGCGTCCGTTTCCACGGCTTGAAACCTTCCGGAAACGGTCAACGCCATGGTTTCCGCATGTCCGGATCTTAATCCCCCTTCTCTTGTATCGATCAGGAGGCTGACCGCCGGGTTTTCAAGCATATTCTGATATTTGCGGCTGTTTTTTGTGGTTACCATGTAGATTTCATCACAGGAAGCATTGGTGGCATAGGCCATCAAGGAACAGTGGGGATGGTTTGCGGAGGCCGTAGCCAACACACAGGTACGCGCCTCTTTTATCAGTGTTTTTGTCCTCTCGCGAATGTCTTCATCCATAAAACTCTACTCGCCTCAAGAATTGATAATTTCTTATAGCATATTGGGCAATAACCATCAAATCAGAACTTATCACCATATATTGCCATCGTATTCCAGGAGAGATTCTCGCGGGGGATACCACGCGAAGGCCAGCGGAAGCCATGATCCGGAGAAGACACAGAACAAAGTCAACTCACGATTCCTCCGCGATCCCTTCCCTCAGAGCCTTGTTTGAAGGCACCGGTATCGGCATGCAGCGGTCCTTCTCAGGATTGTACATCAACCGATATGACATCCCCCGATTTCCTTCTGCGGAGAGCTGATCCCAGCCCCGGACATAATAAGAACATCGGTCATTGAAGCAGATATACATATAGTCATTGTCCCACGTCTGGCAAAACGGGTTGTCGGGAACGATCCATTTTTTCATTCGTTCCCCGCAATAGGGGCATTCCAGGGTCTCTTTCACCTTAGTCTTATTCTTCTCGACCTCCCTTGGATCCGGTTTTTCACCGAACGGCAGGATAACCTTCGGTCGCCTTTTGCTGTCTGGGTCTCCTCCCCTTTTCTCAGCATAGACCGCGTAAATGGGATCGCTGGGGATGTCCAGGTGGGCATACTTGTCATCTGCGGGACGGGGCCTGCCCTTGGACACAAAAAGGGTTGTATCCTCAAAGCGTTCCGCCAGGGTAAAGAACTCCTCCACAAGGATGATCCGCTCTTCTTCACTCGCCTCCTGCCAGGCCTTGACGACCTTTTCCGGGAAAAAACGGTTGGAAAAGATGACCAGGAAGAGCCCGCCCGGTTTCAGGACCCGGCCCACTTCCCGGAACACCTCCACCGGTCGGGTCATGTAGTCCACGGAGACCGTATTGACGACCGCATCGAACGTGTCCGGGGGAAAGGGCAGAATCGGCTCTTTGTTGAGGTCGTGGATCACCCTTTCGGTCAAGAACCGGTTTCTGTCAAGTTCAGTCTCGTTGAGCCCCAGCCCCACCACGCGGGAAGGGTCCAAGCCTTCAGGAATGTGAGAATCCCACGAAGCCATCAGGTCCAGGATAACGGGTCCATCCTCAACGACAAGTTCCCCGATCACCTTTTCCACGGTTGAAAGGGCAACGGAGTCCAGGTGGCTGACCAATCGCGCCTTTTTGTAAAACAGCCTGTCATCCCCATTATCTTTTCGAGAAAAGGACTCAGACGAAAACAACGGACCGTAATCATACATCTTTTCGGTTAGTAAACCTTGTTTTTCTCTCATGTTGCAACCTCCAATAACGAAAGCCGGGCGGATCCAAGATCCTTTAACCCGGCTCATAGCCCCTGTTTCAGGGCGGGTTCACAATCAGTCGCTCTTTGAACTTAAAATAACCACTACCGTTCTATTGTCAATGAACCTCTTATTTGCATCTCTCTCGAATCCTTTCAATAACCAGTTTCCTCTGCTCACCTGTTAAGACCCGGTTGTAGAAATCCATGAAAAGATCCAGGTTCTCCCCGATCATGTCAGGCATCTTCTCCAGACGTTCTTTCGCCAATTTCACCACATGGTTCAGGTCCGGACTCTCCTTAATGATTTCATCGTGCAAAATGGTGTGAAACTCCCTTCTCCTTTCCATGGCCTTTGCAATATTTGCCTTGACCTCCGCTTTGATATTTTCGTATTCCTGCCTTTGGGTATCATCAAGGTTCAAGTCTTTCACATGCTTGTCCATCTTCCAACTAATGAAGTCTGCCACGTCTTCGCCATGAAACCCGTGATGGTGGCCCTTGTGCCAACGGCCGTGAGGGCCGCATGCCGAAGTAAATCCAAAGCCCGCAAGGACCAGGAGAGATAAGATAACTCCTCCGACGATGAGATATTTTTTTCGTTTTTTCATTTCATTTTCCTCCTTTCTGTGTTTAATTTTGATGGTGACTTCGCTACGCTTACCGACATAATAAAACTTTCTTGTAAAAAAAGTTTTTCCAATTTGTAAAAAATTGTCAATAAAATGTAATAGCTTGTAAAAACAGGGAATATTTATGGACCTCAAGGTGTTTCTCGTTGACGACGACGAGAAACTCAGCAAGCTTGTCACCGAGTATCTGGAGGGTTACGCATTTCATGTCACGACCCTTTCTGATGGTTTGCACGCCTGGAGAACAATCCAGCAAGAGTCTCCGGACATTGTCCTACTGGACATCATGTTGCCTGGGAAGGACGGTCTTGAGGTGCTGAAAGAAATCCGTGCACACTCCTCCGTGCCTGTCATTATGCTCACCGCCAGGGGAGAGGATGCCGACCGTATCGTAGGCCTCGAACTCGGAGCGGACGACTATTTGCCAAAACCCTTCAATCCTCGTGAACTGCTGGCCAGGATGAAGGCCGTGATTCGAAGGGTTTCATTTGAGGGCAGAAGCGAGCAAAGTGACGGGAAAGCGGCTTCTCAAGACATGCAACGCCAGCTGAAAGCCATTTTGAGTGCTGATGTGCAAGGGTATAGCCGCCTCATGGCTGAGGATGAGTTGCACACGATCCGCACGTTGAACGCCTATCGAGACATCATCGGTTCTCTTGTTCGCACCTATTTGGGAAGAGTGGTGGATTCCCCCGGGGACAACATGCTTGCTGAGTTTGGCAGCGTATTGAATGCGGTGAAGTGCGCCGTGGAAGTTCAAAAGGAACTGGAAGTGCGAAATGCCGCCATGCCCGAACATCGCAAAATGGCGTTCCGTATCGGGATAAACCTCGGAGATGTGATTCTTGAAAGGGGAAGGATCTATGGTGACGGGGTGAATATTGCCGCCCGGATTGAAAGACTCGCTGAGGCCGGAGGCATATGTATTTCAGGGACCGTTTATGATCAGATCGAAAATAGATTGCCGGTTGATTATGCCTACCTGGGTGAAAAATCTGTAAAGAACATAGTTAAACCGGTAAGGGTGTATCAGGTTCGTACCCGCCCTGCAACTGATCAGGCCTAAAAAGAGGTTGGAGAGGGAAAAGACCTTTCAGGCGGAACATGCGGGCGATCCCAAATCCACCCTCTAATTTGCGCATCATTTCACCGGGTGTTTTGGCGCAATTCTTGATCACCAGCAAGGTGTCAGATGTAAGGCGCCGAGGAGCGACGACTGAGTCGTATGAACAATACGTCGCAAGGAGGAGCGATCGAAGGCAACGCAGCAGATGATACCTTGATGGTCGATCAGGGCCGACCAGGATGACTTGTTAAGGAATGTTAACCAAATGTAAAAGACTGTAAAAGCAGGTGACTTCCATGGTGAAAAAGGTTCTACTTGTAGACGACGACAAGAAACTCCTGAAACTTGTAAAGGAATACCTGGAGGGTTACGGGTTCCAAGTACTCACCCTCCCCGACGGTTCGGCAGTCATGGAAACCGTTGTCGCTAAAGCACCTGATATTATCATCCTTGATATCATGCTGCCGGGAAGGGATGGTTTGGCCGTGTTGAAAGAAGTTCGAACGGAACATTCCGTCCCTGTTATCATGCTCACGGCGAAAGGTGAGGATGCCGATCGAATCGTGGGGTTGGAGCTTGGCGCAGACGACTACTTGCCAAAGCCCTTTAATCCCCGCGAACTGCTGGCCAGATTAAAGGCTGTGTTGCGAAGGCCGCCTCATCTCGATGAAATGGCATCCGGACAAGACAAAGGCAGAATCATAAAGGTGGGGGGCGTGTCCCTCAACCTGGCGAAACAGACGCTCATGCTGGACGAAAAAGAGGTACCGTTGTCATCAACTGAATACAGGATTCTCGAAGCCCTTATGAAGCATCCCAATGTGGTCATGACGCGCGATCAACTCATGACCCTTGCACGTGGAAGGGATTTCATGGCCTTTGACAGAAGCATAGATGTGCATATAAGCAACTTGAGGGCCAAATTGAAACCATTCCCCAAATATGGGAAGTCCATCAAGACGGTCTGGGGAACGGGATACATGTTTGTGGAGGCCCCATGAGGTTGAGCAGACTCTACATCAAAATATTTCTTTCCTTTCTGGTGGTTCTCATTGTCACCCTTGTATTGATCTTTGCCATCTTCGTAATCGCAGCGGGCAGGGACTTCCATTCCCGAATGGGTCACTATATGAGTGCGCACGTCCTCCTTACAAAAGAACTTGTGGAAGATAAAATCAAAGCTAATCCGGACATACCGATTTCCCGGAATGAAGCCTTAGGGAATGTGATCGGCCGCCTGGCGCAAGCCTACAGCTCCAAGGTCTGGCTCACCGGCCCGGACGGAAAGGTCCTAGTCAAATCCTTTTCCGACGATGTTCCAAGAATTCTTTCGGATACCCGATGGAAGCGTGTCGGGGAATCCAGGCACTTTAAATTGTACCGGAGGATGCACAGGGGTTGGCAATGGTATGGCGTTATACCCACGCAAATTCGGGAAGGTCAAATGGGACGCCTTCACCTCTTTTTTGAAAAGCCTGAAAAAGACCATCCCGAAGGGTTCGGCCCGGCACTCATAATCATCGGTATTGTTATCGCTCTCCTGGTTCTGCCCATCTCCAGATACATCACAAAACGTGTAAAGGGACTGAGTGAGTCCGCTTCACGAATTGCTGAAGGAGATCTCTCCCACCGCGCAACGGTGAAAGGGAAAGATGAAATTGGAGAATTGGGGCGCGCTTTCAATCGCATGGCGGACAGACTGGAGAAGATGATCCAGGGTGGAAAAGAGCTGACAGCCAATGTCTCCCATGAGTTGCGCAGCCCACTTGCAAGAATTCGGGTTGCAGAAGAACTCCTGAGAGAGCAGATTGAAAAGCTTGAGAATAAGGACTGGGAGAACCGACTCGATGAAATACGCGAAGATATCGAAGAACTGGATCGCCTTATCGGCCGGATATTGTATCTTTCAAAAATGGATCTTCACGATGCACCTCTGAACCTGGAGACCCTTGACCCTGCGCACCTGACGACGGAGCTTCTCGATCGGCTGAAGTCCACTATGAAAAGGAAGGGAATGCGTCTCATGAAAGATTTGGCATTCCATCCTCCTTTCATCGCGGACAGGAAGGCGCTGAGAACGGCACTCTCCAATATTCTTGACAATGCGGTCAAATTTGCGCCGGAAAACGGAGGCTTGAACGTGAAAATGGAGCCGGCAGGCGAATGGCTCCTTATCACTGTCACAAATTCCTTCCAAGCGCTGTCTGAAGAAGACCTGGAAAGGATTTTTGAACCATTCCACAGGGCTGAAGCGGCCCCGAAAACCGGAACGGGGTTGGGGCTGGCCATTACAAAGAAGATCATAGAGAGACATGGAGGCCGGATCGGAGCCGTCAATACGGAAGAGGGATTCCAGATCCGGATAGAACTCCCGTCAGGAAGTTCCAACAGCCAATAACCACTTCTAAAGAAGTCGCTTTATTAAACGCATATAGAGAACCGAATCTGACAATCTTTTTCAGATGCTTTCTAAACACTCTTGAGGGGATGGACGGTTATTTGGGGTTTAGCGGTACGCAGTAGTGAGCGCATGGGT
>CAYOIU010000125.1:0-5629 GCA_964404085.1 uncultured Desulfobacteraceae bacterium
CATCTAATGCCTTGCCGGTGATCAGGAATCCTCCAACACCACCTGCTTTCACAAACATAAACGAAATTGGACGGTGGATTTGGGTCCAAACAAAGGGCATTGATGTACATAAAATTGGATACTTATAGCAAAGAATGTCCTATTTGTAAAGGGAAAATACCAGATGGTGTGTTTATGTCGGGCGGAACCATCAATATATGGTGCTGAACCTCTTTGTCAAGGGTCGTATTTCCTTGCCTGTCAAGGTTGCGGTGGGCACCACGATCCCCTCCCGTGTCGTGTATGTCTTTTTTCCATTGACAGGAACCCGGGATTATGTATTTTTTCTAATATGACAAGGATGTCCCTCTCAACCATCGGCATCCTCGTCGCAATGGGTGCAGCTAGATTTATTGAGCTCCATCAAATAATGAGGCAAACATGCCAGACTCAACCCCCGGAAAACCGCTGCTCATCCTGTTCGTCTTTTTCCTTTCGATCTTGGCGTTTTCCCCCGCCATGGCGGCGGAAGGGGAACAAACCTACGACATAACCCTGACCAAGACCTCCGGTCTCAAGGAGGGAGAGATTCATAAGGTCGGCGAGAAAAAGGTGCTCGCAAGTCCCTACGTGGTGGCGGAAGGCGAACATCTGTGGCAGATCATGAGAAAGAAGCGGCTCCTGAAGATGGGAAAGGTGGGGGAAATCCTGTCCGTACTGAAGAAGCTCAATCCCGCACTGCGAAACCTTGATTTGCTCCACCCGGGAGATCGTCTCCTGATCCCCTTGAAGATCGTACCGATATCAGGAATGGGAAGGGTTCGGCCGGTGGTTGAAGAAAAGACGACACTGGCCGACTTGAAAGACCTGAAGATGGACAACTATACGGTTCAGCCGGGGGACGCGCTTACCAAGGTCATCGCGGGACGCTACGCTGTACCGCCCAAGGAACTATACGGTGACTACCTGGCGCTTGTGAAAAAGCTGAATCCGAATATAAGGAATCTCAACCACATCCTCCCGGGACAACGCATCAGGCTCCCTATCTATTCGCCTGAAATGGTGAGGAAACCCGTCATCCCCGAACGGTTTCAGAAAGAGGAACAGAAGGCCCCGGAAGAAAAGATCAACCCCCTCGGGAAGGATTTGGCCCGGATCTTCAAAGAGATGGGTCAGGATTGGATAGGGACGGGGCAACACTTTATTCCCCTGAGCAGCGGCGGACAGATTAATCTCAGGGCGGAATCCTTCCCTCTGCTCAATCTGTCAACGGGCAGACGGATTATCGTGGACCTGAACAACGAGATTCCCTCCAGGGTGGCGGAGCTGATTCGGGCGAGCTGGGGGACCTACCAGGTGGTCCATCTCACGAAAACAGACGACCTCAGGTCGGCACTTAACAAGATTTTCAAGGCCTGTGATTTCTTGAAGGTCCACAGGAAGGGTGAGCCTCTTTCCATCGGTGGTGATATCCCCCTTCGGCTGACCGGTGACTGGATCATCACCATACGCAGGGATCCTGGCGACAAAAGGCCGAAAACGGTCGTTCTCACCTTGAAGCGGGACAGTGAACCTTCTGTTCCGTGGATGATCAGGGACTATGTGGAGAGACTGGGGATCAAGGTCATTGATTATCCCTCTGTTGAGGCCGTAAGAGGGGAGGGGAAGCCGGAAACGGCTCTCGTTCACGCCCCGAAAAATCCGCCGGAACTCGTGGAAATGGTGTTGAACCGCCTTGGAAAGAAGTTTTCAAGGTCCCGGGACATCCCCATCTATCAGAATAAATCGGCCGGTGTAAAACTGATGATCAAGGCGGACCTCTATCTGACCTCCAATGGACAGAATTGCATTATAGACTTCTCCGGGCTGGGGCCGAAGATCATGACTTTCCTTGGAGAACACCAGTTCAAGATTCTGTCGCTCAGTAAGGAAGAAGACCCCATGAAAGTGGTTCTGAAAACGCTGGATTTCCTCGATGTTCCCCACAAATCGGGCCCTCATCCTTTCCTCGCCAGCCAAAGGGATGCGGCCCGGAATATCCAGTTCACCCTGTCCGGGGTCACATTCAAGGATAAGGAGGGGAGATCCATCCTGGCGTCGGAGATATTTCTGCCGAAACAAATGGTCGCCTTCCTGACCCAAAAGGGGAATGAAATCCTTGCCCTGCACGGGGGTGCGCGTGGGACTCACGAGTAATTTATACATGAAATAGATTGGATTTTCCAAGGATACATCAACTAATGGTATCTGTTCAATAAACGGGGCAGTTGAATGAAAGAGGATCTCACCGCAGAGGCGCAAAGGGCACAGAGTAAAAAACTTTTTCCTTTGCCGCTGAGAGGGCGGCAAAGGAAAATCAATGTCTTTCCGGCAGGATAGTTCTTTTTGTTTTTCGCCCTCTCAGGGAAAAACAAAAAACAGGTCGTCCTCTGCGTTCTCCGCGTCTCTGCGGTGAAAATAAAGCTGGATGATCTCATTGCCCCTTTTTATTGAGCTATTACAACTAATGGAGGAAAAACATGGCACTGATGACACCTGAGCAATTTGAAGAGAGCGTGAAGCAACTCAAGCCGCGCATTTTCATGAACGGAAAACGCGTAGAGAACCTGTTTGAAAACCGGAACACCCGGACCGTCATCGAGGCGAACAAGGCAAGCTACGCCTGGGCCATGGACACCAGGTACCGGGACATTATGACCTGCTATTCGCCGCTCATCGATGACGTGGTAAACCGGTATACCCACGTGAGCGCCAGCAATGATGACCTGGTGAAGAAGGCCGAGGCAGGTACATTTACGGCCGAAATGCTGGGCACCTGCATCTACCGGTGCGTGGGGTATGATGCCTTCCACTCCCTGGCGAGCACCACCTGGGAGATGGACCGGGACCTGGGCACCGAATACCATCCTCGATTTCTGGAATACCTCAAGATGGTGCAGAAGAAGGACCTCTCCGTGGCCGGTGCCTTGACGGAGCCGCGCGGAAGCAGGAGCAAGAAAACCCTGGATTGGCCTGATCCGTACCTGTCGCTGAAGGTAGTGGACAGGAACAAGGAGGGAATTGTGGTCCGGGGGGCCAAGATCAACATCAGCGGGGCCTATGCCAGCCATGAACTGGCGGTGTTGCCCCAGGCGGCCCATTTTGAAGGTGAAGAGGATTATGCGGTGGCATTCGCCATTCCAACGGACACCAAGGGTGTTACTTATGTTTGCCAGTATTCTCCTTACTCGGCTGAGCGGGATCTCGCCGATGACCTGGAGGAATTGGGCAATCCCCTATTCGGGCAGCGCGAGACCTCCATGGTGATTTTTGACGATGTCTTTGTCCCCTGGGAGCGGGTCTTTCATTGCGGCGAGTACCCTTACTCCGTCAAGCTGGTGACCCGTTTTGCCAAGACGCATCGCATGACCTGCGGGGGAACCTGCAAAGTGGGGTTCATGAACCAGGTCATCGGGGCCTGCAAACTGATCCAGGAATACAAGGGCCTTCAAAAGGCAACCCATATCAACGAACAGCTCATGGAGATGGTGGTGCTGCGGGAGACGGGCAGGGCTTGCGGGCTGGCCGCGGCGAACAAAGGTGCGGAAGAACCTGAAGGTTCCGGGGTTTTCCTCCCTGATGAACTCATGGGCAATGTATCTAAGCTCAATATCTGCAATTCCTTTTGGCGGCTTATGGCCCTGGCTGGCGATATCGGAGGGGGGCTTGTGGTGACCATGCCTTCCCTGAAGGAACTCAAGAACCCGGAGGTCAAGGACTATGTGGAGGAATTCTTCAGTTTCGGCTCCGATGAGCCCACCGAAAACATCATGAAAGTCCACAAACTGCTCCAGAACTGGACGGCCGGGCAGCACGGGGTGGCCACCTGGCACGGGGCCGGTCCGGTCATGGCCCAGAAGATCATGCTCCAGCGGGTCATAGATTATAACCACGAAAAAGAGCTGGTCAAGCGCACCCTCAACCTCAAAGAAAAAGAAGAAAAAGAATAAGGATGAGCCAGTTTCAAAATGTTCAATTTTGTTCGAGGTCAAGAAAGGCGAAAATTTTGACCACAGGAATATATAGGATATTTCGAGGATTAAAATTAGAGTCTGACGCAGAGATCGGGCAAAAGGGGGCGTTTTGAAACTGGCTCGGAATATTAGACAGGATCTACGGGATTTACCGTGACTCAAGAAATCCGGTCAATCCTGTTCATCCTGTCAAGAATTAATGGACCATGAACCAAACCGAGTCGTTACAATGGATATCACAAAAGCAATAGAAGAGAGACGGAGCACACGGGGCTTTCTCAAAAAGCCGGTGGAAAGGGAAATCCTCGAAAGGCTCCTGCAACTGGCGACCCAGGCCCCTTCGGCCATCAACCTCCAGCCGTGGGAGTTCACCGTGGTCTCCGGGGAAGAGAAGGAGCGCCTCAGCCGCCTCCTTGTCAAGCGTATGCGGGAGCGAAATGTCTCCTGCGGTCCGGGGGCAAAAAAACCGCTTCCGGAACACTTCAGGGAAAGACAACGAGGCCTCCTGAATGTCATGCTCCCGAATCTTCCAGACTCCCTGCCGTTTCAGCACTTCGTGAACGAAGGGAGCTGCAATTTCTACGGCGCACCCACGGCCGTCATCATCACCTTGGATTCCGTTTTTTCAGAGGTCCGACTGACAGACATCGGAGTCGTTGTGGGATACCTGGTCCTTGCCGCCCATGGTCTGAATCTGGGAACCTGCCCCATCGGGCTGATCACCGCCTTTGACGATGAGATCAGGGATGTTCTGAGTATCCCGGAAACAAAAGAGGTGGTGATCGGAGTGGGCGTGGGATACAGAGACCCGGAAGCACCCATCAATCGCTCCCGGTCGGAAAGAGCACCCCTGGAAGAGGTGGTGAAATGGAGGGATTAGCCTACCTGAAGAGAATCTCGAACAGTCCCTGAATGGAGGAGACGCCTGAGACCTTCATTCCCCGCGGGACCTTGGTGGTTCCCAGGTTGCTTTCCGACAGGATGCAGTGGGAGAATCCAAGCTTCCGGGCCTCTCCCATGCGCAGCTCCGGCTGACCCACCCCGCGGATTTCCCCTGCAAGGCCCACCTCTCCGAACAGGACCACATCCCTGGGGACCGGCCGGTCCAGGAAGCTGGACATCATGGCCGAGATGACGCCCAGATCGGCCGCAGGCTCTTCCACCCTGAGGCCTCCCGCCACATTCACGAAGATATCCTGGTCCCCAAGTTCCATCCCCATCCGTTTCGCGAGCACCGCCACCAGGAGGGAAATACGGTTGTGGTCCACTCCCACGGCCGTCCGTCTGGGCATGCCCAAGGGGCTCGATGTCACCAGTGCCTGGATCTCCACCAAGAGGGGCCTGGTGCCTTCCAGACATGGGATCACAACAGATCCCGAAACCCCTTCCGGGCGTTCTTCCAGAAATATGCGGGAGGGGTTGCCCACCTCCTCCAGGCCCGTATCCTTCATCTCAAAGACGCCGATTTCATTGGTGGAACCGAACCGGTTCTTGACGGCCCTGAGAATCCGGAAGAGGTGCCCCCGGTCTCCTTCGAAGTAGAGCACCGTATCCACCAGGTGCTCCAGCACTTTGGGGCCTGCAATGGCCCCGTCCTTGGTCACGTGCCCCACCAGGAAGATGGGCAGACCCGTGGT
>CAYOIU010000125.1:5639-10597 GCA_964404085.1 uncultured Desulfobacteraceae bacterium
GACGGGAGGCCACTTCGCGGACCTGGCCCACACTCCCGGGGGCGGATGCCATGGCCTCGGTAAAGACCGTCTGAATGGAGTCAACGGCCAGGACGCGGGGTTTCATCCGTTCCACGGATTCCAGGACATCTTCCAGGCAGGTTTCCGCCATGACATAAAGATTTTCAGACCGGGCGGACAGCCGGTCGGCCCGGAGCCTGATCTGCTGGGGAGATTCCTCTCCCGAGAGATAGAGGGCCTCGAGACCCTGGGATGCGAGCCGGTCCAAGGCCTGAAGCACCAAAGTGGACTTTCCGATGCCGGGATCGCCGCCGATAAGGACCAGGGATCCCGGCACCAACCCCCCGCCCAGGGTGCGGTCGAACTCACCGAGCCCCGTCTTGAGTCGGGACTCCCGGTCGAGGGAGATACTGGGCATTGGGGCAGGAGGACTTGCCCCTGATCCCCTTTTCCTTACGGGTCTCGAAGCGGAGAACTCCTCCACGAGGGTGTTCCATTCATTGCAGTCGGGACACCGACCCAGCCACTTGGGCGCCTGGTATCCGCAGCCCTGGCACACAAAAACGCTTTTTTTCTGTTTGGCCATATTTCCAGGTGATATCTAGAAGCTGTAAGTCATGGATATGGAAAGAATCCGGTTGTCCTGGTCCGCTGATTCCACGTTGCTCAAGTTTTCTATGGATTCCAGACGGTAACCGCCCCTGAGCGTCATGTTGTTCGTCCTGAACCAGGTGAGATCCAGGTCATACCGGTCCCGGTTTTCCTGTGAACGGTGCTGTGCCCCCCGCTCCTGGTTATCGTAATTGAGTCCCAGGACAAGGTCGGGAGTGACATAGTGTTCCAACCGCACAAGCAGGTCTCTGCCCTCACTGTCCATGTCATGCCCCATGACTCTTCCCTCGTAACGGTAGCCCGTCCGGTAGACGTGATGGTTGTACCAGAAGCCGGGATGCTTCTGCACAACGTTACTGGCGAATTCAAAAATGACGTCGGTTTTTCCGGTAAGAAGGATATCCCCCAGTCGCATACCCAGAACATAACCGTTCCGGCTGGGAAATTTCCCTGCCTGGTCTTCTCCGTACAATTCGCCCCAGAGATCCACGGATTTGAGCAAAGAGGTCCAGCGATCAAGAAAGGGGAAATGGAGCCTGGCATCGGCGCCTGCTATCTGGTTGGTGTCCAGATCCCCGGCAATGTTCCTGCCCCGCAGCAACTTCACCCAGTCCCGGCCGCTCAATTCCGATACCCCTTTCGGGGCCTGTGACCCTTTTCCCCCGAGCATGATGGTTCGGGAAACACCGATGTCCAGGAAAGGAAACGGTTTGATGTCGAACCTCAACCCCATGAATTCAGCGTCAGGGATGTATCGTTCTTCCTCCAGCCGGGTCCAGAAGGCCGCAAACTTGAAAAGGCCCAGGTACTTGAAAACCCAGGGCAGGACAACGGGCCGGGGGTTGGATAATTTGACGAGATCGAAAGGTTTGGCGTTGTCGGTCAGGATCAGAGAGCCGTGGTACCCGGTTCCCCACCAGAGGCTGTCCCTTCCCGCCTCCAGTTCCAGGTTGAAAAATTGCAGCTTTCCATACCCTTCAAGGATCGTAAGATCGTTGTCGTCGCCGCTGAATTGCTCCTTTGAATAGCGGTATTCCGGATTGATATACCAGGCGAGGTGGTTGGCGATAACCCCGTGAGATGTGAAACCCGTTCGCAGGTTGGACCCGTCGGCGTAGGTCTGCCCCTTGTCATTTTCAATGGTGAAGTCGTCGTTTGAAGCGATGTAGCGCACATAGATATCATCGATGGGTTTGACGTAGGAGGTTGTCTTACTTTTTCCACGGAGTTCGTCAAGTTCCGCGCCAAATTCCGTTTCCAGCCGCGCCAGGATGCCCCGAATGATGGCATTGCGGCTCGTCAGGGGCCTGGTGCCACCTGGTGCACCGTCTTTTTCGAACGCAGTTTTCGCCTCCCGCAGCAACCTGGCCGTTTCGAGCCTTGTAAAGGGCTTGGTGCCCGGCATGCTGCTCCGGACCAGACCCAGGCTGGTCAGTTTTTCAATGGCCTCATAACTCCAGTGGCCAATGGGCACGTTCACGGATACTTCGGCGGAAGCCTGGCTCGTCAAGAAAAAGGTACAAAAAAGAAAAAGACACAACATGCGGTTTCTTGGTAGCATGGTCGCGTTCCTGCCGTTTCATGTCCCTGCCGATTGGGAGACAGGGTAGAGAGAAGGAAAAACATTCACGTGGATTTATTGAACGGAATGAACGGAATATAGGATAAAGAATCAGGCGTGTCAACAAAACCGGAGGAGAGGAGTCTCCTGGCAAAACTTCCAAAACCCCTTGACAATGTTTTTTTTGAGGCGTTTACTATGCGGGAAATTCAACCGGATTTCGAAAGGTTGGGTTTTGATCTTGTCAATATACCATGCAATCATAACTGGTTAGACTGCCTTTTCTGTGTAATCCAAGGGGCGGAGCTGTCTGTCTGGTCTCCCCCTTCCTCGAACCCGTACCCCGTGAGGAGATAACCCATGACCACTGATAAACCCCTTCGACTGCTGATGTTCGTGTTTTTCTCCTGTCTTTTGGCCGCATTTGTGTTTCAGGTGAACTTAGCAAAGGCTGATGAAGCAAAAAGCCCTTTTTCCAATTTGAGTGTATCGGAGAAAAAAGAACTCTACGAGGCCTTGAAGGGAAAGGAGTCGGGTACATCACGGGCACTGCAGGAGCCGATCCAGGAAGTCAAGCCTTCTGTAAAATCATCCAATGTCACCAAAGAGGAGACCAAAGCGGAGAAAGAGGCAACCCCGCCTCCCTCCCGCATAGAAAGAATTCTTTCCGGCCAGTTTCCCACCGATGTTGTGCGCGACCTGAAACAGTACGGCTACGACTTCTTTGACAGTCAGGTCACCACTTTCGCACCCATAACCAATGTCCCGGTCGGCCCCGACTATGCCATTGGTCCGGGAGACGAGTTCACCATTCATCTCTGGGGAAAGGCGGAAAAGTCCTATGAAGCAGCCGTCACTAGGGACGGGACGATCGTGCTCCCGCGTGTGGGAAGCCTGGATGTGAATGGCCTGACCTACGCGGAGCTGAAGAAATTTCTCTATCACAAGTTCAAGGAGTTCTACCCGGACTTTCAGATGAGTATCACCATGGGCCGGCTGCGCACCATAGAAATCTTCCTGGTAGGGGAGGCCAGAAAACCCGGTACCTACGCACTCAGTTCCCTCTCCACGGTGATTTCCGCCCTGTCCGCGACGGGCGGGCCCAGCAAGAGAGGAAGCCTCAGGAAAATCAGGCTCTTTCGCGGGGGCAAAAAAGCAGGCGTCCTGGACCTCTACGAGTTTTTTGTCCACGGGATGAAGAAGAATGACATGCGGCTCCAACCGGGAGACACCATTTTCATACCCGTGCTGGGGCCGGTCGTGGGTGTGGCGGGCAATGTGAGGCGCCCGGCGATCTACGAGCTCGAGGGGCACGAGACCATAGGTGATGTCATCGATCTCGCGGGCGGGGTGATGGCCACCGGCTACCTCCAGAATGTGCAGGTGGAGAGGGTGGTCAACCACCAGCGGCGGGTCATGAAGAGCTTCAACCTGGATCCTTCAAAGGAGGAGGCTCGCGGAAATCTTGGCACCTTACTCCGGGATGGAGACGTGGTCAAGATCTATCCTGTTTTCAAGGAGCTGCGCAGGGTCGTGTATCTCGAAGGCCACGTGAAGTACCCCCGGGAGTATGAATTGAAACCGGGGATGCGAATCAGGGATGTCATCCCTTCATACGATGCCTTGCTTCCTGAACCCTATCTGCACCAGGCGGAGATCGTGCGCCTCGTCCAGCCGGACCTGCATCCGGAGACCATCGCCTTTGACCTGGGTGGTCTGCTCTCGGGCGATGAATCCCAGAACCTGAGACTGAAGGATCTGGATCATATCAAGGTATACGCCCTGGCGGAAAGGGAAGAACTCCCTCAGGTGACGATTGAAGGTGCCGTTCAAAAGCCGGGGACCTACCGACTGCTCGATCATATGAAGATCAGGGACCTGATTTTCCAGGCAGGCAATTTCAAGAAAAGCGCCTCTAAGGATAAAGGGGCACTGTCAAGACTGACCAAGGGAAAGGGCGGGACCGATATAGCCAAGTTTGAATTTTCCCCGGAACGCGCCGTGGCCGGATTGAGCCCTGACAACATGGTCCTCAAACCGGATGATGTGGTCCACATTCGGGAGATTCCTCTTTATCATCAGGCCCTTCAGCGGAAGGTCTATCTCGACGGTGAGTTTCGGTTCCCCGGGGAATATGCCTACTCTGCAGGGGAACACCTAAGCTCCGTCATCAAACGGGCAGGGGGGATTACGGAAACAGCCTATCCATACGGCGCCCTTTTTTTTCGCGAATCCGCAAAAGCAGTGCAGCAACAGCGCTTGAGAGAATACGCCGACAAGCTGGAGGAAGATATCCTCACGCTTGGTGCCCAGTCGGCAGAAACAGCCCTGGACAAGGACCAGACGGCCATCCTGCAGCAGACCCTGACGGCCAAGAAACAACTGCTGGATAAACTGAAGAAGGCACAGGTGACGGGCCGCATGGTCATCAATCTCACTGAAGTTCTTGAAAACGCCTCATCCAGGTTCAATTTCGAACTTCGGCCCGGCGACCGTCTGATCGTTCCCAAGAAGCCGGAGCATGTCAATGTGCTGGGAGAGGTCTACAATCCCACCGCCCTCTTGTCCGGAAAGGGAAGGACCGTGGGCGACTATCTGCAGCAGGTGGGCGGACCCACGGACAATGCGGAAGATGACCAGATGTACGTGGTCAAGGCCAACGGAGAAGTTCTGAGCAGGAACCAGGAAGGCTTCTTCGGCATGGCCACGTGGGACTCCCGGAACCACCGCTGGACCATGGGCGGGTTTGAGGGCCTGGAACTGGATGCCGGTGACACCATCATCG
>CAYOIU010000126.1:0-10595 GCA_964404085.1 uncultured Desulfobacteraceae bacterium
CGGAGTGTTTAGAAAGCATCTGAAAAAGATTGTCAGGTTCGGTTCCCATTCGTTGTTCATAGGCTGCCGTTTGCGGCATGAGTTAACTTTTTGCGAAGTCATCCATCTATCTTGTCTGTAAAAGGAAGCTCTCCTAAGCTGTCATGACCCGGATTCTGATCATCTACCACTCCCAAACGGGCCATACGGCCCGAATGGCCGAGCACGTGGCCGTCGGGGCCCGTTCCATCCCCGGCATGGAGGTTATCCTGAAAAGGGCCGGCGAGGCGACCCTAACCGATCTCCTTCAGTGTGACGGCCTGGCCATCGGGTCTCCGGAGTATTTCGGATACATGGCGGGGATGGTGAAGGATTTCTTTGACCGGACCTATGAACCGGCCCGGCAGGACAGGAGGGTTTTCAAAAAGCCATACGTGATCTTTGTCAGCGCCGGCAATGACGGATCAGGCGCCCTGAATCAGATAGAACGAATCTGCAGGGGATATCCTCTGCAAAAAGTCTATGACCCGGTCGTGGCCAAAGGTGAGCTTGATGAAGAAATCCTGAGGCGATGCGAAGAACTCGGCAAGACGATTGCGGCGGGTTGTGAAATGGGGATCTACTAATTTTGATGTAACCGTAAAAAGTCCGTCCATGGACTTTTTACTGACGGAATCCGAAAAGTGTGATTTTCGGCCTCCTCACAAATCAACGGGTTGCGCTGCAGCCCATTGATTTGCGTGCCCGTCCATGGGCACGATGATGACTTCCAACGAAGTCATCAATTTTCCTTTTCAGGTTCTGTTTTGGGAAGGGGAAGCTTGAAGAACTCGACCCCCTCATCCTTCAGCGTCTTTTCCTCGTCCTCTGTGGCGGCTCCCCGAATATTGCGCTTTTCGGTCGCCCCGTAATGCATCTTCAGGGCCTCGGAGGTAAATCGGGTGCCAACGTCTTCAAAATTCTCGTGCACGTATTCCACCACCTCCCTGGCCAACCTTTTGTAGTCGATGCGGGGTTGCGGCAGCCTCCCGGAGAACGACGATTTCTTCACGGCCACAGGGGAAAGGACTTTTTTCACCGCAGTATCTTCACAGTACGGACAAGCCACCAGACCCCGCTCCCTCTGATCTTCAAAGGAATCCAGACTGTCAAACCACCCTTCAAAGGTGTGGCCATTGGAGCATTCAAGATCGAAGACGATCATAGCTGCTACCTTTCAGCGTAAAGTACCGCAATGATGCGGGTGGTATCCTTTCCGTGGCATTTCACCAAATGGGGAACCGTAGAATCGTAATAGATGGAATCCCCTGGATCGAGGAGATGCACCTCTTTTCCAAGGCGAACTTCCATGGTTCCTTCCAGCACGAAAATGAATTCCTGCCCATCGTGGGCCGAACGCTCTTCTTCGGTATCGGCCGGCTCGAGGGTCACCAGGAAGGGCTCCATGTGACGATCTTTCTTGTAGGGTGCCAGGGATTCGTACTCGTATCCATAGGCTTTCCCCTTTCCTGAATCATAACGGGAAATCAGCTTCCGGTCATCATGCCGCACAATCGTATAGGGCCTCGTCTCTTCCCCGGAAATAAAATAGCCCATCTTCATTTCCAGGGCCTTGGCCAACTTGATCACCGTTCCAAGGGGTGGGGCCACGGTTTCGTTTTCAATCTCTTCCAGGCTGGATTCCGGTATCCCGGTTCTCTGGGAAATATCGCCCAGGCTCAGGTTGCGGCTCTCCCTTACGGAACGGACGCGTCCACCCACATGGATCGCAAAGTCCTCCTCCCCGGCAGGCCCTCTGCCGAGGCTGTCCATGAAATGCTTTTCTTCATCTTTTCGGGCAAACTGATCACTGATGTCGCTGAGAAAATCGCTGTAGGCGTCTCGCCCCTTCTCGGTCTGATGTTTGTTTTCATCCATGCTCATTACCCCTGGTTTACGATGCGATCTGTCCATTCCGAAGCTGGAATTTTCGTTTTACTTAAAGATGTGAAATCAGGTCTCAAGGACAAATATCACTTCCAGTTTCACTCTGTACTCTACGATATTTCCGTCTTCCACTGCTACACGTTGTTCCAGAACCCGTAGACCCGTAATCCCCCTCAAGGTCCGATTGGCCCTTTCAAAACCGGCCTTGATTGCCTCCTCAAAACTGATGGGAGAAGCTGCGATGATTTCCGTAACCCTTGCCACACGATCCATGTGCATCACCTCCTGCAACAGCTGAAAACCGTGAATTTCATTAGAAGCCGTCGTCATACCCACGGACGGCAGTTCTGTGGTTTCAGGCGCTACGGACACCCTTGACCAAAGGGCTTCACCTGTCCACTTGTAAAAAACTCACCGCGATGGGTGGTGAGTTATGGGAGACCGTTATCGTATCCCTTGACACAGAAAATGGGCGAACATAGTATGGGGGATATTCTTTTAGAAACTAGACGATAACGTATCAAAAATCAACGGATTTTTTACTGGCCCATCAAAAAGACAAAGGTTGCTTGACAAAGAAAGGAACTTGAAAATGCCCGAAAGACAATACCTGGTGGATGATCTGGAGCTGAAGGACTCGTGGCGCATGTTCCGCATTATGGCGGAGTTTGTTGAAGGCTTTGAAGTGATGCCCGAAGTCTATCCTGCGGTAACCATTTTCGGCTCGGCAAGATCGGTGCCCGAAAGGCCGGATTATCAGAAAACCCTGCAGATAGCGCGTCTGCTCGTAGAGAACGGTTTCAATGTCATTTCAGGTGGGGGGCCGGGTATCATGGAGGCGGCAAACCGGGGGGCGGCAGAGGCGGGAGGCAAATCGGTCGGGCTCCATATTCACCTCCCCAGCGAACAAGAGGCCAATGTCTATGCAAACGTCAAGCTGGATTTCAAATACTTCTTCATCCGAAAGGTGATGTTCATCAAATATGCGGTGGCCTACGTCATCATGCCAGGAGGTTTCGGGACCATGGATGAACTCTTTGAGGCCCTGACATTGATCCAGACCAAGAGGATCAGGGCCTTTCCCGTCATCCTGCTGGATTCAAGGTTCTGGAATGGACTTGTGGACTGGTTCAAGAATACCCTTGTCCGCCGGGGCACCATCTCCGAGACGGATCTTGGCCTCTTTCACGTTGTGGACACGCCCGAAGAGGCCGTACACATTATCAGCCAAATGGTCATCATTTAACGTGCAGACCGAGGCGTTTGAAAATCTCTGCAGGTGGGCCGGTGATTTCGGCATTGAGCTTTCCGGAGATCAAGTAGCCCTTTTGAAAAGGTATGTCTCTGAATTGTTGTCCTGGCAGGGAAAAATCAACCTGACGGGCCTTCGTTCTAAAGACCGTATCCTCCGTGAACTCCTCCTGGACTCCCTTTTTCCCCTCCCCCATCTTCCCCTGACCGGCCGGATGCTGGACATGGGTTCGGGTGCCGGCTTTCCTGCAATCCCTCTAAAGATCTGTCTTCCCCAGGTCACCTTTCACCTCCTTGAACCGATTGGCAAAAAGGCCGCTTTTCTGGGTCAGGTCATCCGTATGCTCGGCCTCCGGGACATCCGAGTGTTCAGGGTCAGGATTGAAGAGAGCGGTGGCCTGATTCTCCCGGGGTATTATGATGCGGTGACAACCCGGGCCGCAGCCGCTTTGCCTCGACTCATCGAATGGTGTGCGCCCTATCTCAGGGAAGAAGGACTGCTGGTCAGTTTTCAGGGGAGTTTCTGGAAGGCCCGTGTGGAAAGATGTTCGGAAATCATGGCAAGGCATCATCTGGCCCTTTCAAGATCTCTCCCTTACAAATTGCCGGGGGAGAACCGGGAACGGGCCGTTCTCTTTATGAAAAAAAAGGAGGGATACACCTGTCCCTCCTCGTCCGCCTCCATTGCGGAATACCCCTCAACTGTTTCGCCTCCATCCAGCAAGAAAAGTCATTTTTTCAAGATATCCACAATGGCCTGGAGCTGTAGATCGATGTACTTGTCCAGGGTCAAACGCTTCTTGAAATGCCATCCCTTGAGAATCCACATGTGGGCCATCATGATAATGTCATAGGCCACAAGGTCCACATCGACCTCCTTGAAGGCCCCCTGATCGATGCCTTCCCTGATGATCTCCCCGAAAATGGTACTCACATCCACTTCCAGCTGCATCACCCGGGCCTTCGACGCCTTGTCCAGGGAATTGGATTTCTGGTAGATCAGCAAGGCCTTTTCCCTTTGCTGATCCACCACACGAAAATAGAGAACAACAGCTATGGCCAGCTTTTCCAAAGGATCTTCAATGCCTTTGATCTGCTCGACGAGGCTGCTCTGGAAGATATTCAAGACATCTTCCATGATCATCCGCATGATTTCCGCTTTTTTCTTCACGTAATGGTAGGTGACCGGCAAACTGACGCCGGCCTTCTCGGAAATCTCCTGAATGGAGGTGGCGGTAAACCCTTTCTTGGCGTAGAGTCCACTCGCCACATCTATGATCTTTCTCCTCACCTTGTCCGAGGCCGCAATTTGATCCAGTACGGTCAGTTTATTCCTGGGACGATTCATTGAATTCCCTTTCCCGAAATACATCAAACTCTGTTGGCTTTGCAAAAATAATCTGTGCCGCAAGCGGCAGCCTGTGAGCAACGAATGGGAGGAGAACCTGACACTCTTTTTCAGACACTTTCTAAACACACTGGAGGAGATGGGTGCCAAGTGCACCATAAGAAAGTATCCGAAACAGACCCTCAGGCTCTCCTCCTGAGTTTCGGTTTCCGTCAGTGGAACCGGCTTTACTGCTGATATTTGAAGGAGACGTTCAGCCTCGCCCGGTATGCAGTAACCTTCCCATTCTCGATCGTCACATCCAGCTTTGTGATTTCCGCGACTCTCAGATCTTTCAGGCTCGAAGACGCCGTCTCAAGTGCAGTTTTAGCGGCTTCTTCCCATGATTGATCGCTTGTGCCCACCAGTTCTATAATTTTGTAAGTGCTTCCAGCCATTTTTTTTCTCCTTTTTCAATTTATGTGGTTGACAGCGAAAATCTCCACTCGATAGGAAATTCACCTCCTTTCCATGAAAAGGTTGGTCAAGGCGTTAAGAAAGGAACAGGGGTCTGATGATTGTTGATGGACGGACTTTTTACCGTTACATCAATTATAGGTCATCACAGATTCAAGTCAAGTTCTAACTGGGTCAAATCATGAATGGATCTTCACATTGGCGATTCCTTCTCCTTTAGAAGCATCCGTCAGTCCCCACGCATGGAGTTGCTTCACCATCCTCTCCCGGTGACTCCCCGGCCAGAAATAGCACCCACACTTGCGGCAGACTTTGATCTGTCCCCGGTTTTCGTAAAAGACATATTCCGGGACCTTTTCCCGAGCTGTCGCCTCAGGAACCGTTTTCAAAAGGGCATTACAGCGAAGACACCGGAGAAACCGTAGAGCGGGATCAGGTTTCAGCCCGAGGAGGGAGGTGAGTTCGGCCAGCTGTTCGCCGACCTTTTCCTGTTGTAGAAAAACGGCCCGGGTATCGAGAGGGCACATCTTTCTGTCCCGTGTGAGGAAGCGACGGTCTTCTCCTACCAGAGCTTCCAACTGCCCCGGATGATAGTGTGACTGGTAGTGCGTATCATATCCCAGGACGCGAAGCCACTTGGCCAGTCTCCCGAGCATGGTGTCTGCAACGAATTTCATTTGCACCGGACCTGATGATTTGTTACGCTCCATTCGTGTTATTATAGCCGACAACGGGCGGTCGTGTGAAATGGTTTTTCTTCAGTTCGTTTCACGATACGCTATCAGATCAACCGGAGTGAAAAACCATGGACAAAATCCTCATTGAAGGCGGCGTCTCCCTGAAAGGGCAGGTAGCCGTGAGCGGCGCCAAGAACGCCGCCCTTCCCATCATAGCCTCCTGCCTCCTCACAGAGGGAAGGCATGAACTGGACAATATCCCCCACTTGCGGGACATCGATACCATCATCAAAATCCTTTCAAAGCTTGGGCTGGCTTTTCATTTCGATCAAAACACCCTCACGGTGGATTCCGGGCCCTTGACGTCCCACGAAGCCCCCTATGAACTGGTCAAAACGATGCGTGCGTCCATCCTGCTCCTTGGGCCTCTCCTGGCCCGGTGCGGCAGCGCCAGGATCTCCCTTCCGGGCGGCTGCGCCATCGGCGCCAGGCCCATCAATCTCCATCTCAAGGCCCTCACATCCATGGGTGTGGATATGTTCCTGGACCAGGGATACATCAACGCAAAAGTGGATAAGCTCAAAGGAGCCGATATTTTTTTTGACGCCCCCACCGTCACCGGGACGGAAAACATCATGATGGCGGCCGTTCTCGCCGAGGGCAAAACGACCTTGAGAAATGCCGCCCGTGAACCCGAGATCCAGGATCTGGCAGACAGACTCAGGGGTATGGGGGCGGATATTGAAGGAGACGGGACCCACACCATCACCATCCAGGGTGTAAAGACCCTTTCCCCCGGCAACTATTCGGTTATCCCGGACCGGATCGAGGCCGGGACTTTCATGATCGCTTCCGTAATGACCGGTGGGGATGTGGAAATCCTGGGTTGCAGGATCGATCACCTGGGCGCCGTGGTTGAAAAACTGGAAGCAGCAGGTGGTTCCATCCAGGTGACGCATGGGGGTGTGAAAATCAAAGGGCCCGACACGGTCATGAGTGTGGACGCCAGGACCATGCCTTTTCCGGGTTTTCCTACGGATCTCCAGGCCCAGTTCATGACCGCCATGAGTATTGCAAAGGGCTGGAGCATGATCAGGGAAACCGTTTTTGAAAACCGCTTTATCCACGTAAGCGAATTGAAAAGGATGGGGGCGGATATCGAGATCAACAGCGATCAGGCCCTTGTGCGAGGTCGGGACAGACTCCTTGCGGCGCCGGTGATGGCCACCGACCTAAGGGCAAGCGCCTCGCTCATCCTTGCGGGACTGGTGGCCGAGGGTGGGCGGACAGAGGTCCACCGGATCTATCACCTTGATCGAGGCTATGAGGCACTGGAAAAGAAATTCGCCGGTTTGGGGGCAAAAATATGGCGCCAGAGCGAGTGAAGGATGCTTCAAAGGCCCCTCATACCCCTCCTCCTCGCATTCGCCGGGGGTATCCTGGCGGTCCATTTCCCGGCCCATGAACTCAACTACCTGATCTTTCCCTTTACCCTGGTCCTCGCGGCCCTTTTGTTGCTTTACCTCGCCTGTAGGCCCCGTTACAGGCCCGTCTTGCTCCTGGTTCTCTTTTTCTCCCTGGGCGCGTTTCTCCAGCTTCTCACCTACAGCCCGTCACAGCTGCGTCCCCTCGCACAACAGCGAGAAAAGGTTATCCTCGAAGGAACGCTCCTTGAACCCGTAAGATTCCTTGAAAACACCGCCAAGCTGGTGGTTAGCGTTGAAAGGCTCTTTCTCCACACCCCTCGGGTTCTTACCGGTGAGAAAGTGACAGTCACTGTTTATGGACAAACACCACGTCTTCTCCCGGGCCGGAAGATTCGATTTCCCGCGAAACTCAGGCCTTTCAGGAACTTCAGGAATCCCGGGGCCTTTGACTATGTTTCATCCATGGCTGAAAAGGGTTTTGTCTGCGCCGCAACCGTTTCGGACGGACGCTACATCGTACCCATGGGGCCCGGAAAGATGCCATTTCCTTACGGTCTGCTCGAAAAGATCAGGAAGCCCATCAGGCAATTCATCCGGGCAAAACTGAGACCCGAAGAGGCGGCGCTCTTTCAGGCGCTCATTCTCGGAGAACGCCAGGGTATCGATCGTTCCCTGAGAGAACCCTTTTCAAAGACCGGCCTGGGCCACATCCTGGCGGTGTCCGGCCTCCACATCGGACTCGTATCGTGGGCCGCCTTTTTTCTGATCAAATGGATTCTGATGCGCTCCTACCGCCTGACTCTTTCGGTCGATATTCGAAAACTTGCGGCCCTCATCACCTGTATTCCCGTGGTCTTTTACGCATCCCTTGCGGGTCTCCAGGTCTCCACCCAACGCGCCATGATCATGGCCCTTGTTTTTTTCGCATCGGTCATCCTGGATAGGGAAAAAGATATATGGTCCACACTGGCCTTTGCCGCCCTCATTGTCCTTTCCCTCGATCCGGATGCCCTTTTCAGCATCAGCTTTCAACTCTCCTTTGGGGCCGTTTTGGGGATCCTCTGGTTGACCTCTCCCCTTATCCGTCGGATGGGAGGTTCTATCCTGGATCAAGGAAAGATAAGACGGGCGGCTGTGTTTCTGGGCCGTCACTTCCTGGGACTTGCGGCCATCTGCCTTGCAGCCCAGGTCTTCCTCTTTCCCATGACCGTTTTCTATTTTCACCGGGTATCCCCCGTGGCCCTCTTTGCCAATCTCATGGTCATACCCCTTCTGGGCCTCTGGATCATCCCTGCCGGCCTTTTCTCCGCATTGGTCCTTCCCCTGAGCCCTGATTTGGCAGGTCTGATCCTGCAGCTGGGCGCAATCGGTCTTCAGGGAATGATGCACATCATCGAGTTCTGGTCCCAGGTTCCCTTTGCCAGTTTTTGGATGGTTACTCCGAATTTTTCGGAGATCCTCCTTTTTTACGCCGTCCTTTTCTGCATTTTCTTTTTTATACGCTGGGCCTGGACCAGGAAGGCGCTGGTGGTCCTCTGCGGCCTGTTGGTGCTGGATGCAGCCTATTGGACCTACCAGCTTGAATTTCGGCAGGACCTCAGGGTCACGTTCCTGGACGTGGGGCAGGGCAGCTCGGCCCTGATCCAGTTCCCCGGTGGCAAGCGCATGGTCATAGACGGCGGCGGTTTCCCGGGATCCGGTTTTGACGTGGGTCGGAATGTGGTGGCGCCCTTTCTCTGGCACTCAAAGATCCGGTCTATAGACACTATCTTATTGAGCCACCCGCAGGCAGACCACATGAACGGCCTGGTTTTCATGGCAAGGGCGTTTCACCCGAAGGAGTTCTGGTATAATGGAGATGTTGGTGAGGCCGCTTCTTTTGGAGAACTGATTGAAGCGCTTCAATCCCAAGAAACCCGGTTTTGCCTTCCCCAGGATCTAACCGGAGGGAGAAACATCGGGGGAGCCGAGGTCTGTCTTCTCTATCCAAAAAAGGCCCCTGCCGATATCTCGATGATGGAGAGCCCTTCTTCACTGAACGACCGGTCCATGGTCTTGAAAGTGACCGATAGACAAGTGTCCTTCCTTTTCACCGGTGATATTGAAAAGCAGGCGGAAACGGCCCTCGTGGAAGAGAAAAAGGGTTTTCTGAAAAGCCGGATTCTGCTCTCGCCCCACCATGGAAGCAGGACCTCCAGTTCGAAGAGGTTCCTTCAAGGTGTTGCGCCCAAGATCTGCATCATCTCCTGTGGGGAAAACAACCGTTTCGGCTTTCCCCACCGCACCACCCTGAACAAACTCAGGACCTTGGGATGCCGCATTCTCAGGACGGACCGGGAGGGCGCCATCCAGGTCCTGGTGTCCGGAAAAAAGGACGGCGTGGTGGTCAAGACCTTCCGAAATGGTTGGAGGAGTGTTTTTCAGGGTTGGTAACAGACAGGGTTCCGGCCCCGTCCACAAAAAAGAGGGACGGTGAACATTCACCGTCCCTCTCGGTTATCCAGGGACCCATTCCCTGGCAGGGCACACCGCCGAAGCAGTTTGATGGTCTGACCACCTTCCTGGTTTTCTGCTATTCCGCGGTCACCCCCTGTGGAGGCAAAGGGGCCGTCATATCAGGCACCAGCCAGGAGACCTCATTGGAATCCCCGCTCTCCCCTGCCCCGTTATACGCTCTGGCTACAAAATAGTAGGTCTTCTTTTCCTCAAGACTCAGGGTGGAAAGAAGACACTGCGTGACATTCCCCACATTCTGGCTATTGGGATGGCTCCCTTGCGATTGTCCGAAGTAGATACGATACCCTGTCACATCCCCACTGCTCGGATCCCATACCAGCGTCGGGTCGGCCAAGACCATCGTCGGGGCCAGCCAGACAAAGATAAAAAGGACCGAGAGAAGTAAAATCAGTTTTCGGTTCATGGAACACCTCCCGCTCTCAGATGTGCCTTTACGATCCGGGTACCTTCGCCATATATCAATAGCACATTCCGTGCCAAAATCGTAATTCCCTGATTCAACCGATTTATTGTACATTTTTGGGTCAAACCATCACACCTTTCGACATCAATAGTATAGAAAAAATGACACCGTCAGCAATTGGATACGGCATATACTGCAAATCCGCACTTCTCCATGCCAGCATAGGAGTAAGTAAATGTGTCAAACTGGCCACACTTCTCCAGCACCTACAGTTTCATACTTCACAAGGCCGCCACAGGAATAGACTGAAACCTGTTGGTGAGAGGCAGGGGCATTTCTGCCAGGCAGATCACTCCTCCCGGTCCGACGGGCACATTCAGTTTATCCAAAACCCTAAAGTGGTTGATGATCTCCCTTTTTGGCGCTGCGGTTTTTTTGAACTCCAGAGGATAGATGGTTCCATCCTTAAGTATCAGTAAATCAATCTCCTTCTTGTCCTTGTCCCGATAGTGGAAAAACAGGGATCAGTATGTCTTTTTTCCTGATCTGCGGCAGACAGTTGAGTGAGTGGAGCAGGAATGTAATCTCCAATTGTATCCGACGGAAAACTT
>CAYOIU010000127.1:0-10542 GCA_964404085.1 uncultured Desulfobacteraceae bacterium
TCTTGGATATGATCATGCCGGGTATGGGCGGGAGTGAACTCTACGATGAATTGAGCCAAATGGAGCCGCGTCCCAAATGCCTCCTCTCAAGCGGGTACACCATTGACGGCCAGGCAAAAAAAATATTGGATCAAGGCTGTGACGGTTTCATCCAGAAACCCTTTAACATGAAACAGCTCTCCATAAAAATTCGGGAAATCCTGGACAGGGGGACAGCAAATGACGGTCAGAGAAATCCTGCTTTTGGGGAATCCGCAGCTATACGAGATCAGCGACCCTGTGGAAAAAAATGAATTGCCGGGACTCCGGGCCGTGATCGACGATCTTCATGACACGCTCATGGATTTCAGGGTGCGCCACGGTGCGGGACGGGCCATTGCCGCACCCCAGATCGGGGTGATGAAACGGATGATCTACCTGTTCATCGAAGAACCGACGTTTTTCGTTAACCCTTCCATCGATCGAAAGAGCATGGAAATGATGGAAGTCTGGGATGACTGCATGAGTTTTCCGGATCTCCTGGCGAAAGTCAATCGGCACAGATCGTGCAGAATTTCCTATCTCGACGGAGATTGGAACTCCCGGCGGAAATCGCTTGAAGGAGACCTCTCGGAACTGCTTCAACACGAATATGACCATTTGGATGGCATCCTGGCGGTGTCAAGGGCCTTGGACGACCGTTCCCTGGCCTTGAAAAGCCAGAAACACCTATTGGACCTGCAAGTTGCATAGCTTTCCCAAGTCAATCTTTGTGTCCTACCCTTTGGATCTTGATCATATTGGTGGAACCCGTTTTGAGGGCCAGGCCCGTGACGATGATGACGAGATCACCTTTCTTGATGAGTTTCTTTTTGCTCAGCATGGCCACTCCCGTTTCGATGATTTGCTTGGTGTCCTTGATGGGCGGGATCACCACGGGTGTAATACCCCAGATCAGCGACAACCTGCTGAAAACGTCTTTAGAGGGTGAAAAGGAATAGACGGGTTTGGACGGCCGTTGTCTGGAAATCAGCTTGGATGTCTTGCCCGATATGGAAAAGACCATAATGGCCCTGGCATCCAATTCATGAAGGATATTGACCGCTGACTGGGCCACGGCATGTGTGACCAGGTCTTTGGGGTCCCTTTCAAAACGGAGATTGTAGGTCATGAAAGGGGAACCTTCCGACTCGGCCGTTATCCTCGACATCATCTTCACGACCCTGACAGGGTATTTGCCGACGGCGGTTTCACCGGACAACATCACCGCACCTGTTCCATCAAAGATGGCATTAGCCACGTCCGACGCCTCCGCGCGGGTTGGGACGGGGTGGTTGATCATGGTCTCCAGCATCTGCGTGGCCGTGATCACGGGTCTGTTGGCTGCGATAGCCCTACTTATGATGCGTTTCTGGATCGTCGGGACCTCCTCGGGTCTGAGTTCGACTCCGAGATCACCGCGCGCAATCATGATCCCGTCAGCAGCCTCCAGTATCTCTTCGAGGTTTTGGACGGCTTCAGGTTTTTCGATCTTAGCGATGACAGGGATATCAGCCGATTGCCTCTTGATGAAGGATTTTACGCGTTTCACATCACTGGCCTGCCTCACAAAAGAAAGGGCAATGTAATCCACCTGGGACTCAATCCCGAACGCCAGGTCCAAGCGATCCTTTTCGGTCAGTGAAGGGGCGGAGACCCTGACGCCCGGGAGATTGATTCCCTTGTGCTCACCCAGCCATCCCCCGTAAACGATATTGCACGTGACTGTTTGCTTTTCCACCGAAAGGACTTTCAGCTCGATCAGACCGTCATCCAGGAGAATCCTGTCGCCTTCCTTTACATCCCGGGCAAGGTTCGGGTAGGTCGTCGAGACCAGCTGTTCGTTCCCCTCTGGAATATCCCGAGGCGTTATTCGAATCGTCGAATTCCTTTTCAACAGCACAGGCTCTCCATTTTTCAGCCTTCCCGTCCGAATTTTCGGGCCCTGGAGATCCAGCAGAATTCCGATAGGCCGGCCTGTCTCCCGGGAGAGCGAGCGGATTCGCGCTAGAACCCGACTGTGTTCAACATGGTTCCCATGGGAAAAATTCAAACGGGCCACATTCATCCCTGCTGCAACCATTTTTCTCAATACGACCCTGGTAGTGGAGGATGGTCCTATTGTGGCGATTATCTTGGTCTTGTTGGGCATAGATGTTTCTCCCTTGCAACAGGGGTTTAGTTGCATCCATATATGTTACCACAACGCCGCCGGCCCTTTCAACCGTGCCGGAATAGTTTTTCTGCCTTCGAAGAAAATATAGCTTTCATGCAAAAAGAATTCTTGACGATGGGTCCCTATCTGTTTAGAAATGTCTCAATGACTTAAGCAATCATCTGGAGGCAAAAAATGAACAGACTTAAAAGAATCGTGGTTTTTTCCGTGTTTGCCTGCCTTATTCTCGCCATGTATTCATGCCAGACACCCGCCGGCCGAACCGCCGGGCAGGTGGTGGATGACGCGACCATCACCACCAAGGTGAAGGCGAAACTCCTCCACGATTCCGTCTTGAGCGGTTTCGCCATATCCGTGAACACCTTTGAAGGGGAGGTGACGCTCACCGGCGCCGTGGATTCCATCAGCGTCAAGGACAGGGCCGGTCTCTTGACCCGCTCCGTCAATGGCGTGAGAAAGGTACACAACCTTCTGAAAATAAAGAAATAGGTAAGTGGATGGATGTACCGGGCCATCCCCTGCTTTGTGATGAGGAAGACGATTGACTGCGGGAGGGGACATGATGCAGGAAGAACGCCGTTCAAGTTCAAAAAGGCTCCAAGACACCCTCAAGGCCCTTGGATTTGAAAATGAGGTCATTGAATTGAAGGAAACGACACGAAGCGCCAAGGACGCAGCCCGAGCCGTTGGATGCCGGGTGGAGCAGATCGCCAAGTCCATTGTTTTCAGGAGTGGAAAAACCAATCAATCCATACTGGTTGTTGCCAGCGGCCCAAACCGGATAAACGAAAAGAAGATCAGCGAAATTATTTCCGAGCCCCTGCTCAAGGCGGACGCCGATTTCGTTAAGGAAAAAACCGGGTACGCCATCGGCGGCGTCCCCCCCCTGGGCCATGCGGAAGCCCCGCTCACCTTCATCGATGAAGACCTGCTGCAGTATGGGGAGATCTGGGCAGCCGCAGGAACACCCAACGCGGTTTTCAAGCTGGCCCCCGGCGACCTGCAGAAGATGACGGACGGGAGGGTCATTTCCGTTAAATGATCCTTTCGGACAAGAGGGCAGTCATGACCTCGAAACTCTCTATTGATGACATTCGGGAAGCTGCTGAACGCATCAGACCTTTCGTTCACCGCACACCCGTCCTTCACTGCACCACATTGAACGACCTCCTGGGGGCGGAACTCTTTTTCAAGTGTGAGAACTTTCAGAAAGGGGGCGCCTTCAAGATCCGGGGAGCGGCAAATGCCGTCCTTTCTCTCGACGACCAAGATGCCTCAAACGGCGTGGCCACCCACTCCTCCGGAAATCACGCGGCCGCTATTGCCCTGGCTGCCCGGTGGCGGGGTATCAGGGCCCACGTGGTCATGCCGGACAATGCCCCGGATGTGAAAAAGATGGCCGTGGCAGGCTACGGGGCGGAGATCACACCTTGTCAACCTACCCTTGAAGCCCGCGAAGAAACCCTTGTCCAGGTTGTCTCCCGCACAGGCGCAACCTTTATTCACCCCTACAATGACTATCGCGTTATTTCCGGGCAGGGCACGGCCGCCCTGGAGCTGTGCGAGGAAATACCCGATCTGGACACGGTGATCGCCCCTGTGGGAGGGGGCGGCCTGCTCAGTGGGACGGCCATTGCCGTCTCGGCCGTCTCACCCAATACTCAAATTTTCGGCGCAGAGCCGGAGCAGGCTGATGATGCCTTCCGATCTCTCCGGGCCGGCAGGATCATACCATCCGATCATCCGGATACCATCGCCGACGGCCTGCGTACCTCCCTCGGAGACCTGACCTTTCCCATTATTCAGGAACGGGTCAAGGATATAGTTACGGTGAGCGAAAAAGAGATCGTGAGCAGCATGCGCCATATCTGGGAAAGGATGAAAATTATTGTTGAACCCTCTTCTGCAGTATCCCTTGCCATCCTCCTGACCCATGGCATAGAATCTTCGGGGAAAAGAATAGGTCTTATTCTTTCAGGGGGGAATGTGGACCTGGCCGATCTTCCCTGGAAAAGGAACAAGAGGACCGCTTGAACGTGAATTCGCCCATTCAGGATGTGCCCGTCAAGCAGAGCCAATTCAGGCTGGTCAAGTTTTTTGCCTATGCCAGCTTTGTCATCCTCATCCTGTTCAGTTTTCCCTTTTCCGTGATCATCTCTCAAAAGGCCAAAGACATCCTCATGAGGAGTTATGAGAACTATGCCCTTCTGTTGGGGGAAAATCTCAACCACCAGGTCTTTCAGAACTTCACCATACCCGTCATCCGCCGCTACGGCGAGATCCTGCTTCGCGATCCTCGCCAGAGCGAAATCATGGATCGAATCGTCAAGAACACGATTCACAGCTTCAAGATCGATCTTGTCAATATCTATGACATCGGGAAAGGCGTCATCGCCTACAGTACCAACCCCCGTCTCGTGGGAAAGAAACCCAAAAAGACCATGGGCTACTACAAGGCGGTAAAGGGAGAACATTCTTCAGGACTGCTTTCCGTTGAAAAAGGACCCTGGGGCCTCGGCATTGAATTGGGCGGAGAAAAAAAGCTTCGGACCTACATCCCTTTCAGGGGGGAGGTTTTCTACGACGAAAAACCCGCCCCTATTCTCGGCGTCTTTGAACTCATACAGGACCTGACGGACGAATATGGATCCATCGCAAAATTCCAGTATACCATTTTGGGCCTTTCAGCCGGTATTATGGCGCTTATTTTCATCGCTCTGCTCCTTATCGTACACAAGGCGGAAAAGATCATTGATGAAAGGGCAAGGCAGCAGCGGGAACTGGAGGACCAGTTGAACCAGGCTGAACGTCTGGCGGCACTCGGGCAGATGGTGGCCGGGGTCTCACACGAAATCAGGAATCCCCTTGGCATCATTCGAAGCACGGCGGAGCTGTTGGGTGAAATGCCTCATGCGGACGCATCACAGAAGAAACTGTCTTCGGTTATCACCGAGGAATCCAGCCGTTTGAACAATATCGTAACCGAATTCCTTGATTTTGCCAGGCCTCAAACACCGGTGATCAAGGAATGTTTGCTGGAAGAGATTATTATGAGGAACCTCTCGTTCCTGGAACCTGAGTTCAAAAGGATCGGCGTAACGGTTCACAACAACATAAGAGGCCGCTCTTTCAAAATCATGGCCGACCCTGAAATGCTCTACAGGGCCTTTCTCAACATCTTCATGAATGGTGTTCACTCCATGGACGGTGGGGGCCGATTGGATGTGAGGATCGGAGAGGAGAAGGCGCATTTCTTTGCCGAAATAGAAGATACGGGATGCGGCATCCCCGAGGAGCATATCAAGAATATTTTCAATCCCTTTTTTACAACCAAAGACAGGGGTAGCGGCCTTGGCCTTTCCATTGTGCGAAAGATCATCGAGGGGCACGGGGGAGAAATCACGATCAGGAGCAAGGCGGGCATGGGAACGACCGTCATTATCAAGCTGCCAAGGATTCCTGCTGCGTTGCCTTTCAAGGGGTCATAACCTATGGAAACGATTCTTATCGTGGATGATGAAAAAAATTATCTCGTCGTACTGGAGGCCCTCCTGAGTTCCGAAGGGTACGAAATCGTCCTTTCGAACAATGCAAGGGACGCCCTTCGAACGATCGAAGATGCGGACCTGGACCTGGTCATTACGGATGTCAAAATGCCTGGAATGAGCGGCATGGAACTCCTGGCCCGATGCGGGGAACTCAAACCCGATCTCCCCGTCATTGTCATGACCGCCTACGGCACCATTGAAATGGCCGTGGAAGCCATGAAACAAAATGCCTATGATTACATCACCAAACCCTTCCAAAACGAGGAGTTGAAACTCACAATCAGGAAGGCACTCGAGAAATACCGTCTTGTCAAAGAAAATCAGAGGCTGAGCGAAGCCCTTTCGGATCGCTTCAGGCACGGGAATATCATCGGGAAGAGCAAGCCCATGCTCAAGATCTACGACATGATCGATAAGGTCGCCCAATCAAAGGCTTCGGTCCTTATCAGCGGTCCATCGGGAACGGGCAAAGAACTCATTGCCAAGGCCATCCATTATGGCGGCAATAGGAAAAACAGCCCCTTTGTCTCGTTGAATTGCGGCGCCCTCACGGAAACACTGCTGGAAAGCGAGCTCTTCGGCCACGAAAGGGGTGCGTTTACAGGGGCCGTCTCCATGAAAAAAGGGCGTTTTGAACTGGCCGATCGCGGGACCCTTTTCCTGGATGAGGTGGGAGACATGCCCCCTGCCCTGCAGGTAAAACTGCTCAGGGTCTTGCAGGAAATGGAATTCGAAAGGGTCGGCGGAACCAGGACCATGAAAGTGGATGTCAGGGTCCTTTCCGCCTCCAACCGCAACATCAAGGAGGACGTAAAAGAAGGCATTTTCCGCGAAGATCTCTTTTATCGCCTGAACGTCATCCAGATAGATGTGCCTCCATTGCGTCAAAGAATTGACGATATTCCACTGCTCGTAAAACACTTCATTGACAAATACGCGAAAGGTGAAAGAAGCGGAGAGACCAGTCTGGACCCGGAAACCTGGAAACGCATCTACCGGTATCCCTGGCCCGGGAATGTCAGAGAGCTTGAAAACGTGGTTGAAAGGACCCTGGTTCTGAGTTCAGGAGGCATCATCACCCCTCAGGACCTTCCTGAGGAGTTGTTGGAGGACAAAGAGGAGGAGGTGGATCTGGACAAAATCGTTCCCCTGAATTTGTCCCTGCCGGACGCCCTCGAAAAAGTGGAAGAGAAACTGATCAGGAGGGCCTTCAGATATTCCAACAATGTCCAGTCCCGTGCCGCCGAAATGCTGGGCCTGAGCAGGCGAATGATGCATTACAAGATGAAAAAATATGACATCATCGACTGAGGTTGAATTTCTGTAACAAATATTTCCCTATTAATATCAAAATATTAGAAGTCAAGGCCCTCATGACCATGAATTCCAGTTACAGATCTGTAACAAAATGCCTTTTGTGGGTCGGGCCAATGCAAGCGAGCGCGTATGTTTTTTAGCATATATTTCAACCTGTTACACAATTTAGAGCGTGTTTTCATGGATTTGGCAAGCATATTGCAGAAACTAAGGAGGAAAAGAGCGATAACGACTCTTTCCTCCTAACAAAATCAGCCGCCCACCCAGCGGCTGATTTTTTTATAACGTTCAAACCTGTGTCTGCTCCATCAATAGCCGAGGCGTCTCAGCGCCCGCGTATCCTTGCTCCAGTGCTTCTCCACCCTCACGGTCAGTTTCAGAAAAACCTTGGCATAGAAACGTCTTTCAAGCTCAAACCTTGCAGCCTGCCCTATTTTCCTGATCATGCCGCCCTGTTTCCCTACCAGAATGCCTTTTTGGGAAGGGGTTTCCACATGAACGAAGGCAAAGATCTTCATCAGGTTTTTTTCGGGGATCTCTCTCATTTCCTCCACGGTCACGGCTGAAGCATATGGCAATTCATTCCTTGTATGCAGAAATATTTTCTCCCTGATAATCTCCGAGATCAGGAATGTCTCGGGCTGATCGGTGTCCATGTCCGGCGGGAAAAACTGTGGGCCCGGTTCGAGTTGCGATTTCAAAGCCTCCAGCAGATCCGCCACGCCATCTCCATTCAGGGCGGATGCAGGGAATATCCCTTCAAACGGATGCATTTTGCTGAATGTATCCATGATGGGAAGCAGTTCTTCCCTGCGACCCTTGTCAATCTTGTTGATAAGGAGAAAAACGGGCTTCCTCACCTGGCGCAATTCTTTCAGGAGGGAGGAGATTTCCCGGTAATCGGGACTGGTCAGATCCGCCATAAGAACAAGGACATCCACTTCCTGAAAGGCCGATCGCGCCGATTCCACCATACTCATGTGGAGGGCTGTTCGGGTCTTGTGTATACCGGGGGTGTCCATAAATATCATCTGGAAACCCTCGCCATGATGGATGCCGAGGATCCTGTTACGCGTGGTCTGGGGCTTGGGGGAAACAATGGACATCTTGGTGCCCATGATCCGGTTCAGGAGGGTGGACTTTCCCACATTGGGCGGCCCGACAATTCCCACAAATCCGGACAGGTAGTTCATGCCCTCTCCACCTCTATCGTTCCCAGCGGCAGGGTGTGATCGGCCTCAACGGATACGTCTTGTGCGCCGGTCAGGGAGGCGATCCAATCCAGCCCCTCATTCCTGTAGCCCCTCAGCATCGGAACCTCTCTGTCGCTGGCCCTTAGCCTGATCTTCCGCTCTTTACCATGGGGTGGGAGTTGGGGTTCAATGAGTTTCCGGTAGATGCTGCACCTCACCAAAAACCCGAAGGCCGGGTGCCACGGCCCTGCGAGGATCTGACCCGGTTCCGTGAGCTTGGGGGATGACATCAGCCCCATCCTGATAACAGAAATCTCCTCCTCCTCGAGCCTTCGACAGCTCTCGGCGCATATTTCAACGGCCTGATCGAGCGTCAGAGGGTTGTATTTTCCCCTTTGATACAGTCGTGCCAGCCCGGTCCCGCTGATGACCAGGGTAGGGTAGATTCTTGCCATATCCGGGGCAAGAGCGATCACCCTGTCTATGGTTGAGAGGAATATTTCTCTTGAATCGCCGGGGAGCCCGGGCATGAGCTGAACCCCGACGCAGAAGCCCGCATTCCTCAGGAGATGAACGGCACGCTCCGAGTCCTCTGCAGAGTGTCCCCTCGCCGAGAGGCCCAGAACCCGGTCGTCCATGGATTGGACACCAAGTTCCACGGTCCGTACCCCGCTGCGTTTCATGATTTCGAGACGCTCTTCATCCAGTGAATCCGGCCGTGTTGAGACCCTGATGGAGTCAAAAAGGCCTTTCTGCAAATAAGGTACTGCGGCATCGAGCAGTTCAATCATCCGGTCTTTCTCAAGGCTGGTAAAGGTTCCTCCATAAAAGGCCAATTCCGCATCCCGGCTGTCAAATTTCTTTGAATGTACAGCCTGTTCAATGGTCATTCTCACTGAAGATCCGTCGATTTGACGACGTTTTTCAGATGTGATCTTTTCCTGTTCGCAGAAAAGGCACTGGTGGGGGCACCCCTGGTTGGGGATGAAAACCGGCACGATGCATTTTTTCATTCGACCTTCAGTTTCAGGAGGGCCTCCCTCGCCGCACACTGCTCCGCCTCCTTTTTGCTTTTTCCCCACCCCTTAGCCAGGATCTGACCCCTGTGGGTCAATTCCACCAAGAAACGCCTGTCGTGGGGCGGGCCGTTTTCCTGAACCAGCCTGTATTTCGGAATCGTCTTGAAAGCCTTCTGTGTAAATTCCTGAAGCCTGCTCTTGAAATCGTGAGCCATCTCCGGGTTCCCGATTCCGTGGAGTGAAAAGGAAAAGAGTCTCTCAATAACCTCAAAGGTCCTGTCGTAACCGCCATCCAGGTAGATGGCTCCAAGAAGTGCCTCCATCGTATTGGCCAGGATGGAGGGCTTGGTGCGTCCATTTGAATGTTCTTCACCCTTTCCCAACATGATGTAGTTCCCGAGTTGCAGACCCGTCGCCACGACACAAAGCCCGGCTTCATCCACCACCATGGCGCGATACCTGGAAAGAAGCCCTTCATCCACATCGGGAAAGCGACCCATCAGAATATGGCTGATGACAAGGTCGAGGACGGCATCTCCAAGGAACTCCAACCTTTCGTTGTCCCCGAGGTCGCCGTCATCCCTCTCGTTGACATAGGATGCATGCCGGCAGGCCCGGGCCAACAGAGAGGGGTCTTTGAATTCGTAGCCGAGTTCTCCTTCGAGGTTGTCTAGGCCGGACTTCTTTGAGGGGGTAAGCATTACAGCCGTTTCTCCATACGCTAAGGAATTTCTTGACTCTACCTCACTCGGCGGTTTTTTTCAACCCTTCCAACGAAGTCGTCTCATTCGCCGGAGTTCAGGAGAGAACCTGACAAGCTTTTTCATGTGCTTTCTCAAAGTGCACTTGGAGGGGAACGGAGTGTTTAGAAAGCATATGAAAAAGATTGTCAGGTTCGGTTCCCATTCGTTGCTCATAGGCTGCCGCTTGAGGCATAAATTCACTTCCAATGGATTTGAATGGGGGGAGTTTTGCAATGAGCCGCTAGATAGGCAAGGTTTTTGTTGACATAGTCTACCTGGTCTGGTAATTGTTACGTTTTTTCACTCTCAGGATTTTCAAATCGAAACCATGGAAAAGACCATCATATTACGGGAAAAAGACATCTCGGAAAGCATCCGGGACATGGCTCACCAGATTCTCGAAACCAACAAGCCCCTCCAAGAAATCGTCCTCGTCGGCATCCGCACCGGAGGCGCATTCCTGGCCTCCCGTCTTCAGCAAGCCTTTGAGGAAATGGACCAACCCACAGTGCCTGTGGGGATACTCGA
>CAYOIU010000128.1:0-10394 GCA_964404085.1 uncultured Desulfobacteraceae bacterium
CTGAGGATATCGACGCGGTTATGAAGCTCGGCATGAACCATCCCATGGGCCCCCTGGCCCTCGCCGATCTCATCGGGTTGGACACCTGCCTTTCCATAATGAAGGTCCTTCACGAAGGGTTGGGGGATGACAAATACCGCCCATGCCCCCTGTTGAAAAAATATGTGGATGCCGGGTGGCTCGGCAGAAAGACGGGGAAGGGCTTTTACTCCTATTGATCCAGCCTTTCCATCTTCATATGCAGTGGAAAGAACGGCGTAAGAGAATGTGAGAATTCCATGATCGCTATCATAGACTATAAGGCCGGAAATCTGACCAGCGTACAACGCGCCATGAATCTCTTGAATGAGCAGGCCTGCATCACTTCCGATCCGGAGGTTATCGCCTGCGCCGAGAGAATTATTTTTCCCGGGGTAGGGGCTGCGGGAAGCGCCATGGCCGATCTCCGGCGAATGGGATTGGATGGGGCCCTCAAAAAGGTCTATGAGATGGGCAAACCTCTTCTGGGCATCTGCCTTGGAACGCAGATCATCATGGAGTACAGCCAGGAGAACAACACGAACTGCCTTGGGCTGCTCAAGGGGGAAGTAAAGCCTTTTCCAAAGGATCTGCAGGATCCGGATAAGGGCGGAAAACTCAAGGTGCCCCACATGGGCTGGAACAGTATTCATCTCCTCAGAGATCATATCCTTTTTGAAGGGGTGGATCCTGCCGGCCAGTTTTATTTCGTGCACGGCTACTATCCCCTGCCCGGCGATGAAGACTGCATCGTGGGCGAGACCTCCTACGGATTTCCATTTGCTTCGGTGCTGGCTTTTAACAATCTTGTGGCTGTTCAGTTTCATCCTGAAAAAAGCGGCAGGCCCGGCTTGAAGCTCCTTTCAAATTTCTGTCATTGGGACGGATCAGACCATGCTTAGCAGAAGAATCATACCTTGCCTGGATGTTCGTGACGGCCAATTGACCAAGGGTATTCAATTCAAAGGGAATGTGGTTGTCGGCGACCCGGTTGAGACAGCGGCACGCTACTACGAGGAAGGGGCCGATGAAATCGTGTTCTATGACATCACGGCCTCCTCGGAGAGTCGCGATATTATGATTGAAACGGTTGAAAAGGTGGCTGAAAGGATCTTTATTCCCTTTTCAGTCGGCGGCGGGATCAGGACGCTGGATGATATGCGGCGGGTCTTACTGGCCGGGGCCGAGAAGGTGAGCGTCAATTCCGCCGCCATCCGGGACCCTTCCATTATCGAACGCGGTTCAAAGGCCTTTGGAAGCCAGTGCATTGTGCTCGGAATGGACGTGAAAAAGGTCGGAATGTCTGAAATGATTCCCTCCGGCTACGAAATGGTTATCGACGGGGGGCGGACCTACACGGGACTGGACGCGCTGGCCTGGGCCCGGAAAGGGGAAAACCTGGGTGCCGGCGAAATATGCCTGAATTCCATCGATGCGGACGGCACGCAGGATGGATATGAAATTGAATTGACCCGGCTCATTTCTTCCCAGGCAGGAATTCCGGTTATCGCCTCCGGTGGTGCCGGCAAACCGGCCCACCTTGCCGAAGTTCTGACAGAGGGCATGGCTGATGCGGCTCTCATTGCTTCGATTACCCACTACGGTATGTACTCCATTTCGGATCTCAAGGTCTATTTGCGGGAAAAGGGACTGCCTGTGCGCATGACCTGGTGAAGGAAGGTTTTCCCGTTTGCATATTCAGCGTAATTGATGTATCTTCTGATCGTGCCCTGAACAAACGTCGGCGGCCTGCCTGATTCGTGGAGTCCGGCTTTCGCCGCAAGCTGGGTTTCAATGTGCTTGAATAATCTGGAAGATGTCCAAACCAATATGTTGCATATGTTGCATTGAGTGCAGGATGGGGGAGAGCAGGTTATGGCGAAAATATTGATTGTAGATGATGAAGAACACATTAGGTATCTCTACTCCGAGGAACTGAGTGAAGCCGGGTACGAGGTGATTACGGCTGAAAGTGGGTATAAACTGCTGGAGAGGATTGAGGAGGAAAACCCCGATCTGGTGGTCCTGGACATCAAGATGGTGGACTACAATGGTCTGGATCTGTTGCAGGATATCCGAAACAATTTTTATGAACTGCCCGTCGTTCTCTGTACGGCTTATGATACCTTCAAAGAGGACATGAAATCCATTGCCGCCGATTTCTATGTCATCAAGTCTTTTGATCTGACGGAACTCAAGAACAAGATCGTCATGGCCCTTGAGGCGAGTAAACAGGCCGAATAGTTATTTGTGATAACTTTCCCCCCTTATGATGGTAAAAGCCCGGTAGAGCTGCTCTAGGAGAAACAGACGGGTCATTTCGTGTGTGAAGGTAAACCGCGAAAGGGATAGGACTTCTTGAGAGCCTTTCAGCAGGTCATCCGCAAGACCCACTGCCCCCCCGATAACAAAAGCCAGCCGATCCTGCTCCGTCACCAGCCTTTCCACGTGTGAAGCGAATTCCAAAGAATCGTAACTCTTTCCTTTCCGATCCATGGAAATCACATATTCGCGATCGCGGAGTTTTTTCATGAGGTGACGGGCTTCCTGCTCCCTGACGGATTGGTGGGTGATGTTTTTTGCTAAAGCGGCCGGTTTGGTCTCTACCCAGTCCACGGGTACGTAATGGCGCAGACGATCGAGATAGAACGACTGGCCTTCCTGGAGGAAGCCGGCCCTGGTCTGGCCCACAACGATTATTCTGATTCGTGGCATGGGTATGAATCCTGTCGAAGGCAAACAGCTGCTTCTTCTATTTTTTTTCCAGGTCAAGCAGTTCGGCTATTTCGGCGGTCACTTGATTAACGAAGGCTGTCATCTCATCACGCTTCAGGATGGGGGCTTCGAGATTTTCTCTTCCTATCTCTATCGGTCCGTTTCTGAGTTCCGGATCGGGGACCACTTCGAAGGCCGGATCAAAACCATCCTTCAGGTACATCTCCTGGAATGTGGCGAACTTGAGGACATGGGCCGTTGAATCGAGAACGCCCACGTCATCCGGTCCCACGTATCCCAGAGCAATGGCCTTTCTAAGCCCTGCCAGAGACTCTCCACCCTGGGTACAAGCGATGTTCCCGTTCCGATTGGCCGTGATCATCGCATCCATGATTTCCTGTTCCGAGACCTGTACCACGCGGACAGGCCTATCCCCGGCCAAACGGTGATACTTTTCAGCCAGTTCAATGACTCTCGGCATGGATACAGGGTCCCCGATCATGGCCGCCTGTGCCACGCTGGGCCGCACGGATACGGGAATGAATTTTCTCTTTTCGGGAAGTTTTTCCAGGTAGTAGCGGTAAACGGGGTCAGCGTGTTCCGACTGTACCCCTATGATCTTGGGAAGGGCATTGATAATTCCGGCCTCATAGAACTTGAGAAAGCCGCTCATGATCGCAGTGATGTTTCCGGCATTTCCAATGGGGACGACGATCACCTTGTCTTGCACCTCGTAGTCGAAGTCCTGGGCGATCTCAAAGGAAAAGGATTCCTGCCCCAGGATTCGCCAGCTGTTCTTGGAATTCAGGAGGGCAACATGATAGTTTTCGGCCAGGGATTCCACTACCTTCATACAGTCATCGAAAACGCCGGGCATCTCCAGGACCGTGGCACCGCTTCCCAGGGGTTGGGAGAGCTGCTGTGGCGTCACCTTTCCTTTGGGCAGCAGGACGGCCGATTTAAGGAAATCGCCCAGGTAGGAACTGTAAAGGGCCGCCGATGCCGAGGTATCACCGGTGGAGGCACAGATGGCCAGGATATCCTTGAGTTTCCGGCTTTTGGCCAGGAACCGAAGATAACTCAGGGCGCAGGCCATCCCGCGGTCTTTAAAAGAAGCGCTCGGATTCAAACCGTCATTCTTGTAATAGAAATCCATCCCCACCAGATTCTGCATACTGCTGTTGCCGTGAACCAGGGGGGTGTGTCCCTCTCCCAGGTAGACGATTTGATCCAAAGGAATGACCGGGGCTATGAATTCATAGTACCGGAATATGCCCTTGAGGGGCTGGGTGTTCAGCATTCGACGATAATCAAAAATCTTTTGCCAGGTTTCCCCTCCGAGCTCATGGCAGCGAGAGAGGTTCCTGTCCTCCAGCATGAGTACCTGGCCGCAGTGGGGGCACGTATAGACAAGCTCCTGAATATCGAACTCCGTGCCACATCCCAGGCAGCGATAGAATATGTCTCCCTTGGGTTCGGGGATTAAGTACGGTTGTATATCTTTTGGAAATTGATCAATCTTCACGACTTCGTCCTCTTGCTGGATTTTTCAAATCATTGCGACCTCTGCATCGGCAACGAATAGCTCAACGTTCTCAGAAGCAAGCAATTGTATCATAGCCTGAGACGGTGCACGGTCCGTAAAAAGTGCATCAAGATCGGAAATATTACAAATACGGACCATGGCGTCTCTCCCGAACTTGGTATGGTCGGCAACGAGAAAGACCTTTCGCGAACGGGCAATGATGGCCTGGCCGACCTGTACTTCGCTGTAGTCGAAATCAAGGAGCGTGCCCTCTGTATCTATCCCGCTGATGCTAATGACCCCAAAGTCTACATTGAATTGCTTGATAAAGTCGATGGTGGCTTCTCCGGTAACACCCCGATCTCCGCTCCGAACGACTCCTCCTGTCACGAAAACTTCAAAGTCACTTTTTTCGCTCAGTATGCAGGCTGCATTCAGGTTGTTGGTGATAATTCTGAGCCCTTTGTGATCACAGAGTGCCTTGGCCACTTCTTCAGCAGTGGTACCAATATCAATAAAAAGAGATGCCTCGTCCGGAATGTGCTTTGCCAAGGTCCTGGCAATACGAATCTTGGCGGAAGAACAAAACATCTTCCTGGCCTGATAGGCTACATTTTCTACGCTGGATGGGAGTCCGGCGCCTCCATGATAGCGGCGCAGCAACCCTGTTTTTGTGAGGTCATTGACATCACGACGTATGGTTTGTGACGTTACTGAAAAGTATTTTGCCAGGGCCTCAATGGAGAAAAAGCCTTGACTCCTTACCAGTTCAAGAATTTCCTTTTTCCGCTGAAGAGCAGATGGGTTCCGATCCGGATTTTCATTTTCCAACCTGGATGACCCATTGATAAGATGGTCCAGGAGGTTGTTTGTGGTAGACATCCATTCTCCTTCCGATCCGAATAGTGCGTGCCGGATGAGCATTGGCCGCGCGTTCCGGATTTGTTGCCAGCTATTAAATAGCATCCACCGTGTTGTTTCACAAGTGAAACTTTAATGACTTTTTATGGAACGGAAACCTGGAAGAAAAAATTCACAAATGAAAATAGCAAGCAAAAACATGTTCTAATATGAACATTATTTTCTTGACAAGATTTGCTCCCGAAAGCTACATTTTGTACGAGAATCAAGGTCTTCAGTTATGCACTAAAGAAAAATTCAATCACACCTGTCCAGATACAATAGTCGAAGGGATCATCAATGCGCACACAGGTACTCATTATCGGCGGAGGAGCAACCGGGACAGGGCTTGCCAGGGATCTTGCACTCCGTGGTGTGCATTGCACGCTGGTGGAAAAAAGCAATCTGAATGCCGGTGCTTCAGGCAGAAATCATGGACTGCTTCATAGTGGTGCCCGGTACGTAGGCACGGATCCCATTGCCGCCAGAGAGTGCCATGAAGAAAACCTCCTCCTCAAGAAGCTCATCCCCCAGGTTATCGAAGATACCAATGGGCTGTTCGTCGCCATCGAGGGCGATGACGAGCAGTATGTAGCCGATTTTCCCCACTTATGTGAAAAATGTGGCATTCCGGCCCAGGCCTTGAGTGTAGATGAAGCCAGGGAATTTGAACCCGGTTTGTCTGTCAAATTGATTGCCGCTTACCGGGTGGACGATGGAGCGATTGATCCCTTTGCGCTTTGCAGGGAAAATATTGCTCAGGCGCAAAGTCTTGGCAGCACCCTGTTGCTTCACACGGAGGTCATCGGATTCAAAAAGCAAGGAAATCACATCACCAGGACGCTGCTGAGAGACAGGTTGACGGGAACGGAATCTGCTATCGAGGCCGACATCGTGGTGAATGCAGCCGGAGCATGGGTGGGCAAGATTGCCGGAATGGCGGGGATATCAATCCACATGCTCTATTCCAAGGGGACACTTCTTGTCACCGGGCACAGATTTACAACACATGTTGTCAACCGTCTCCGAGCGCCCCATGACGGAGATATCCTGGTCCCGGGAGGTTCTGTTTCCATACTTGGGACGACATCTATTCGCGTGGAATCTCCGGATGTTACTCTCCCCACCTTTCCTGAGCTAGACCTCCTGGTGAATGAAGGAGCAGCGATGCTTCCTGCCTTGAAAAACACCCGATATGTCCGTTCCTATGCCGGTGTCAGGCCACTGCTGGACCTCGAAAACGGCGTTAATGACCGATCCGTAAGCAGGGGTTTTTCTCTGCTGGATCATTCAGAGGACGGCCTGGAAAATTTTTTTAGCATTCCCGGAGGAAAACTTACTACCTATCGGTTTATGGCTGAAAAAACAGGGGACGTGATCTGCGATAGGCTCGGTGTGAAAAAACCGTCTGTGACCGCGGTAGATCCTGTGCCGCCCACAGGGATGGAAAGATGGAGTGAGCCTGGTGCCGGTGCCCGGGCCTGGATAAAAAAGAGGGATCCTGCTGATCCAGTGCTTTGTGAATGTGAAATCGTGCCTCAAAGTCTCATCAAGGGCGTGATTTCATCCATCAGGACGAAAGATAAGAAGGCAAGCCTTCTGGCCATCGGGGAGGCCACCAGGGTGGGCAAGGGAGCCTGCCAGGGCACGTTCTGCGGCGCGAGGATTACCGCAGAGATGTATGATAACGGAGACCTTCGTGGGGATGATGGCCTGGGTGATTTGAAAGATTTTCTGCGGGAACGCTGGCGAGGTGAACGTCCCGTCCTCTGGGACGGGCAGCTGATTCAGGCTGAACTCAAAGAGGCCCTCTATTGCGGCCTTGCCGGACTTGAGCAGAAGGAAGTTTAAACAGAGGAGCCTTGGCATACACAAATACCATAGAATGTGATCTGACCGTAATCGGAAGAGGGATGGCAGGCATGGCTGCGGCCCTTTTTGCCGCAGACAAAGGTATTTCTACCGTGCAGGTGGGCACGAATGGGGGAATTATATTTGCCAGCGGTCTGTTTGATTTGCTCTCGGTTCACCCTATCAGTGAAAAAAATACCTGGAAAGATCCCTGGAAAGGGATCGAGGCGTTGATACGAGATATTCCCGGTCACCCTTACTCACATTCAACAAAAGAAGGGATCCAATTGGCCTTTGAGAAGTTTTTGGGTTTTCTCAAAGACGAAGGCCTGCCTTATGGCCAGGTCGAGGATGGTAATTCAGAAGTGATGACGCCTCTTGGGACGACAAAATACACCTACTGTGTCCCGCAGTCCATGTGGAACGGTGTCCTTGCTTTGAAAGAAAAAAAACCATGCCTTTTTGTGGATTTCCTGGGCATGAATGGGTTCAGCGCTCATCAGCTTGTTGAAAATTTAGGAGAAAGATGGCCCTGTCTGAGATCTGCGCGGGTTCCTTTTCCCGGAAGAATAGGTGAAGAGGCTATTGTGGTTGGAGATGTCATGGCACGGGATCTGGAGTTATCCGAAAAGCGAGAGAAGCTTGCCGAAATGATTCTTCCTCACGTCAAAGATGCACAGGGCTTGGGACTTCCCGCTGTCCTCGGTATGCGTCATCATATTGAAGTCATTGAGGACTTGGGGGCAAGGATTGGCGTGCCTGTCTTTGAGATACCCACCTTTTCTCTTTCCGTCCCCGGATTACGTCTCATGGAAGCATTCACGGATGCACTTTCCAAACGGGGAGTAAGACAATTCGGACAAGAGCGGGTTTTGACTGCCGAGCACGGGTCTGACGGGCGGTTTTCACTGGGTGTCGGGAACAAGAAACTACAGACCAAAGTGGTCAGCAAGGGGATTATTCTTGCGAGCGGCAGGTTTTGGGCAAAGGGGCTTTATGCCTACAGGAAGGGAATCAAAGAGGCTGTTTTTAATTTACCGGTAAGCCAGCCTGCTGAAAGATCTGAGTGGCATCGGGAAGATTTTTTCGACTTACGAGGGCATCCTGTGAATCAGGCGGGACTGGAAACGGATGATTCCTGCCGCCCGCTCGGCAATTCAGGAAAACCCGCCTTTGAAAACCTGTTCGCCGCGGGCTCCATCCTGGCGCATCAGGACTGGATGCGCATGAAATGCGGCTCCGGTCTCGCCATTGCTACTGCGTGCCGGGCAGTCAATGCCTTCATGGCTTAGGGTGTAAGGATGACACACGCGGGTTTTTATTTGTTTTTTGTCACTCTATCAGGTATAGGATAACGCAGAGACATAAGGAGAAAGCCAAATGGGCCTGGTTCTCGACTCCATATCCAAAAAGGTAGGAAAAGACGTTCATATCGATGATGTGAGTCTTGAATTCGAGACGGGATCGCGGAATATTCTGCTAGGTCGTACCCTGGCTGGGAAAACCTCACTTCTTCGATTGATGGCAGGCCTTGACCGGCCGACTTCCGGGCGGATACAGATAGACGGTGAAGATATTACCGGCAAATCAGTCCGAAAACGGAATGTTGCCATGGTCTATCAGCAGTTCATAAACTACCCTTCTCTTACTGTTCATAAGAATATCGCCTCACCTTTGAAAATGGCCCGAGTCAAAAACACAGAAATTGATCGGCGTGTACATGAAACGGCGGCCATGCTGCATATCGAGGATTTGCTGGAGCGCCTTCCCTCGGAGTTGAGCGGTGGCCAGCAGCAGCGCGTGGCCATTGCCCGAGCCCTTGTCAAAGATACCGACCTGCTTTTAATGGATGAGCCGCTGGTGAACCTGGACTATAAATTGCGCGAGGAGCTTCGCGTAGAACTGCAGGAGATTTTTAAAAAAGGCAGGGCAATTGTCGTCTACACCACCACGGAACCCACCGAGGCACTGATGCTGGGAGGGAGTATCGTGGTCATTGATGAGGGCCGTGTCCTCCAAACCGGGCCTACTCCTGAGGTGTACCGCAATCCAGCGACCACCAGGGTGGCAGAGGTGTTCAGTGATCCTCCCATAAACTTTCTCAGGGGAACGGTTTTGTCGAAGTCCGTCAGACTTGGGCAGAACATGAAAATTCCCGTGAGCGGGCACTTGAGTGGACTGCGTGACGGAGACTACACCTTCGGCGTACGCTCCAACCACCTTTTTCTGTCCAAAAGGGACAAAGAAGACGCCGAAATTCCCGCCAGAGTGGAACTGACGGAAATAAACGGCTCCGAGACATTCATCCATGCCAATTATGATGGGTTTCAGCTGGTGATACAGGAAAAAGGAGTCCGCCCGGTCAAGATCGGGATCGAAATAAGCATCTATGTCAACCCATCCTGTTTTTTCGTTTATGATGGGAAAGGGTCACTCGTTGCGTCACCGTCTCGCGAAATTATTGAAAAGATGCTGGGATAGGAGACTGAAATGGCTCGGATCGAGTTAAAGGAGATCGCCCACAGCTATCACAGAAAACCAAAGGGGCTGGCAGATTATGCCTTGAAGCGCATCCACAACGTTTGGAAGGATGGCGGTGCTTACGCCCTTTTGGGGCCTTCAGGCTGTGGGAAGACGACCCTGTTGAACATCATCTCAGGCTTGATAACCCCCACGAAGGGAAAGGTACTCTATGACGGCAAGGACGTTTCCGGCTTGCCGCCGGAAAAGCGCAACATTGCTCAGGTATTTCAGTTCCCGGTGTTATACGACACCATGACGGTTTTCAATAACCTTGCATTTCCTTTGCGCAATCGCGGGATCAATGAAGCCAAAACAAAAGAACGCGTCCTGGAGGTGGCCGAAATTCTTGAGCTGACTCCTTTTCTCAATAAGAGAGCAGCGGGGTTGGCAGCGGACGCCAAACAGAAAATCTCCCTGGGCCGAGGGCTGGTTCGAAGTGATGTGGCGGCCATACTTTTCGATGAACCTTTGACAGTCATAGATCCCCAAATGAAATGGGAGCTGCGGCGCAAACTCAAAGAGATCCACGAACAACTGAAGCTGACCTTTATCTATGTGACCCATGACCAGACTGAAGCCCTGACCTTTGCCGATCAGGTAGCGGTGATGTTCGAAGGGGAAATCGTACAGCTCGGTACGCCCCAGGATCTTTTCGAAAATCCGGAACATCGGTTCGTGGGCTATTTCATCGGGAGCCCGGGTATGAACTTTCTCGATTGTACCCTGGAGGGGAACGAAGCACGGATCGACGGCGCCAGCATTCTTCTGGACGAGGAAACAGCATCAAAGGGGAGGAAGGCAGAGGGAAAACTGGAACTTGGAATACGGCCCATGTACCTGGAAGTCCACGCCGAGCCCGTCG
>CAYOIU010000129.1:0-10367 GCA_964404085.1 uncultured Desulfobacteraceae bacterium
TCTCCTCCACTTCGTTGCTCATAGGCTGCCGTTTGCGGCATAAGTTAGCTTTTTACAAAGTCATCAATGTTCAACTTTACACTTTTTCTCCAACTTGGTCATTGGATTTTCGGGTTCAGCTCTTCCCTCAACCAATCTGCGAACAAATTGATGCCCACTACAAGAAGGATGAGGGTAATCCCGGGGAAAACGATCATCCACCACATTCCGGCGTAGATATAGTCCTTGCCGATGGATATCATCATCCCCAGGGACGGTTCAGTCAGGGGCACCCCGACACCCAGAAAACTCAAGGTGGCTTCGATCATGATAACCACAGCCAAATCAACGGCCACGACCACAAAAATGGGGGGCAACGCATTGGGGAGCAAGTGCCTCAAGAGGATCCGCATATCTCCCGCCCCGGAGGCCCGAGCGGCAGTAATAAAGGCTGTTTCCTTGATTTCGAGGACACTGCCGCGCATGGTACGGGCGTAACGGACCCAGTCCGCAATACTAATGGCAATGATGACGACCATCACGCCCTTCTGTTTGAAAACCCCCAGCAGGAGAAAGGCGATCAGGGTAGTGGAAAAAGAGAAGAAGGTATCGGCCAGACGCATGAGCAATGCGTCCAGCCGTCCACCGTAATAGGCGGCCAGCATCCCCATTGTTATCCCGAAGCTACCGGACACGAGGACCACGCCAAAGGCGACGATCAGAGAGGTACGGCAGCCGTAAAGGATGGTGCTGAGGATATCCCGTCCCTGGTCATCCGTTCCCAAGGGAAATTTTGCCTCCCCTTCAGCCATCCAACTGGGAGGTTTGAGGAAATCTTCCAGACTGATCGCTTTTAGATCATAAGGATTCTGCGGGGCAATCCATGGGCCAAACAGGGCGGCCAGGATGAAGACCAGCAGGATGAAACTGCCCACCAGAACAGAGGGATCATGGAGATAGTCGTGCAGAAATTTCGACTTCAGAAGATTGCTAATCATAGCGGATCCTCGGGTTCAGAAAGGCATAGAGGATATCAACGATAATATTGATGCTCAAAATGACGACAGAGGCCAGCATGATATAGGTGACAATGATGGGCTGGTCCGAATCGTAGATGGATTTAAGCAGGAGATTGCCCATACCCGGCCATTGAAAAATCGTCTCGGTAACCACTGAAAAAGCGAGTAGTTCACCAAGCATCAGTCCTGATATGGTGATCACCGGGATGAGCACGTTTTTCAGTGCGTGCTTGAAGATCACCCGGCGTGCAGAAAGGCCCTTGGCCCATGCGGTCTTGATGTATTCCTCCGTCAGGACTTCGCGCATCCCCGCTCTTGTGAGGCGCAACAATACGGCCAGCTGGTAGCCCATCAAGGTGAGGGCCGGAAGAATCAGATGGGTAATACCACTCCAGGTCAAAAGGCCGGTCCGCCAGAAGCCCATGGTCACAGTTTCTCCTCTGCCAAAGGGCGGCAGAATGTGCAAATAGACACTGAAGACCATGATCAACAGCACACCGATCAGAAAAGTGGGTATGGAGATCCCCCCAAGGGAGGCCGCCATGATCAACCGGCTGACAGCAGACCGTGGCTTGAGGGAAACCATCACTCCGAGGCCGATACCCAGTATCAAGGCAACAACGGCCGAGGTTGTAACCAGTTCAACGGTTGCCGGTGCCCTTTCCATAATGAGCTTTAAGGCAGGGATGCGGTTGACGTAAGAGTTGCCGAAATCCCCCCTGGCGGCCCTGGCAATAAAGAGGGCGTATTGAATGTAGAAGGGTTTGTCCAGCGCATAAGCCTTTCTGATCTCCGCCCTGTCTTGTTCCGTGCCGTAAACGCCTGCCAGCATTACCACCGGGTCTCCTGTGTAGCGAAAAATGACAAAACAGATCAAGGAGACAAAAAGCAGGACGACAACACCCTGAATCAATCGACGAGTAATATAGGTAGCCATGGATCAGCGAGTACCTTTGTTTAGAAGCGGGAACGCCAAAGGCGTCCCCGCGTAACCAGAAAAAAGAGCTACTTCTTGGATATGTCCTTGAAGACCAGCCAACGGTCCGGCCGGGGGGTGAACTTGATCCCTGCCGACCTCTTCAAAGCATAGGTATTCAAACCATAATGGAGAGGGATCACTCCCACGTTCTCCATGACCTTACGGCCCAGGTCCTCGAGGGCGGCACGGCGCTTCCCGCTGTCCAGAATGTCAAGGGTGGCGTCGTAGAGCTTATCCAGTTTGGGGTTGCTGTAGCTGGTACCGTTGAAGGATCCATAGCCCTTGTCCGTCCCGCGGGTGTAAAGCAGATACGGAAAGTTCTGGCTATAGTCATAGGTGTTGGACAGCCACCCGAGGAGATAGAAGTCATATTTATTTCCTGCCACCAGTTCCGGAAAATAGGCAGCTTTGGGCTTGACATCGAGTTTGCACCTGATATCGACCTTGGAGAGATACCCCGCCACCGCCTCGCAGATCTTCTCGTCCTGGACGTAACGATCATTGGGGCCCGCGAGGGTAATATCGAACCCGTTGGCATATCCGGCTTCCATAAGGAGTTTCTTGGCCTGAACGGGGTCATATGCCGGACGCTCAATGTCTTTGGCATAACCCACCATGGCCGAATCCGACAGCTGGGCCGCGGGCGAGGCCTGTCCTCGCATGACTTTTTTGATGATCTCGTCTTCATTGATGGCCAAGTACATGGCCTTTCGCACCCGAAGATCGGCCCAGGGTGAACCCGGTTTGTTGCCCAGGGCAAGAAAGATGAGCCTTCGCGCCGGGAGGGAAATAACCTTGAACTTGGGGTTCTTCTTGAGCCGATCGTACAGTTCCACCGGGATGCCGGAAATCATCTCAACCTCTCCGGAGGCCAGGGCGGCAAAACGGGTGGAAGGCTCGATAACCGGCTTTATTTCCACGTTCTTGGTTGGTGGAGCGCCTCCCCAATAATCTTCATTGGCAGTCATTTTCAGGTAAGATCCCTTGACCCACTCCACCAGCTTGTACGGGCCGGTACCGATGGGGTTGACCCCCACATCTCCCTGGTCCCGTTTTTCCGTTGATTCCTTGTCCATCATGAAAACGATGTCGAGGTTTTGGTGAAATGAGGGGTCCGGGGCAGCAGTTTTTAAGATTACGGTGTAATCGTCCGGGGTCTCCACAGATGCGATTTGTTTGCCCAGATCCATGAATTCAGAGCAGCACTTGGGATTTCTCAGCCGCTCCAGGGTGAATTTCACATCATCGGCTTTAAAGGGGTTGCCATTGTGGAATTTAACGCCTTTCCTGAGATAGAATTTCCAGGTCAAGCTATCAGGGTGCTCGTAGCGGGTGGCCAGGGCGGGATACAAGTTGCCATCGACATGCCGCTGCAGAAGCCCGTCAAAGAAATTGGCCATGACCGAGAAATTCGCATCCGCTAAGGAACCCCCAGGGTCCATGGTGACGGGGGAGGAGTCCACGCCCACCACAAGGGATGAAGCGCCCTGTGCCTCCCCGCTGAAACCACTGAATGCTCCAATGAGTATTGCAATTAGAACGAACGTCAGAATCTTTTTCATTTCCCTCTCCTTTCGCTGTTTATAGGTTGTCGAAAAAAATATCCTCACCCGGTTCAACTCCGTTGACTCAGATAGGGACTTGCTTGCCCTGCTCCAGCCGGTTCATACAGATAGACCCCTCTTTCATCACCATCAGAAGGCGGGCCCGATCCTGGAGAATGGATATGTCTTCGAGGGGATCGCCGTCCACCACCAGCAGCGAGGCCAACTTGCCCGGCTCCAGCGTACCTAGGATCCCATCGACCCGACACGCTTCAGCCGAGGTCTTGGTCGCCGCCATAATGGCCTCCATGGGTGTCAACCCATAGCGGACCATTGTCCCCAGCTCACGGGCGTTCCTGCCGTGCATCCGGTCATCTATGGCGTCCGTTCCGACCGCTATCTTGATCCCAGCTTCGGCTGCCCTCTCAAAACTCCTGATGTGGAGATCTCTTATCTTCTCTGCCTTTGCCAGAGAAACAGGGGTCAGGCCCATGGCCTCACCATCCTCCGGGAGCATTTCAAAGGCGTTGACCGTGGGAACCAGGTAAGTGCCTGTGTCGAGAAACATTTGGATGGCCTCGTCGTCCAGCATGCTGCCATGTTCCACGGACCAGATCCCCGCCCGAATGGCATTCTTGATCCCTTGCGTACCCTCAGCATGGGCCATGACCGCTTTGCCGCGGGCAGACGCCTCGTGAACCATGGCCTTCAGTTCTTCAAGGGTCCACTCGGTGTATTCCGGTGCATCCGCCGGTGAAGCCACGCCACCGGTAACGCAGACTTTTATGAAATCAAACCCTTTGCGGAGCACCCTGCGAGCGGTCTTTTGTACTTCAGGGACCCCGTCGCACATCTCAATGTCAAAAAGAGGGAGTTCGAAATCACGGGGATAATACTCATCAAAATGGCCGCCGGTCTGGCCGATTCCTCCGGCGAGCACCAGCCTCGGGCCCTCGACCAGCCCCATCTCCACGGCCTCACGAAAACCGACATCGTTCAATATCCCCGGTTCCCTGATGGTGGTAAATCCTGCATGCAGTGTACGCTTCATAATCTCGGCGGTCTGGAAAATCTCAACGGTTTTCCGCGTAAACAGCCTCTTTTCTATACTCAAAGTCATCAATGAGATGTGGCAATGGCAGTCAAACATCCCGGGCATGATCGTCCTTCCAGAGATGTCGATAATCTTATAATCTGGAGGAACGACCACGTCGTTCCTTTTCCCCACCTCTTTGATGGCAGAACCGTCGACCATGACCACACCATCGTCAACAGGATCCTCTCCGGTTCCGTTGATGATTTTCCCACCTACAAAAGCGACCATGTCTTCCCCCATATGCATAACTCCTTTCTAATTCCAAAGTTCAAAACAAATGGCATGCCACCTGTTGATGGCCTTCAGTTGAGACCTACGATGTCCGTTCCGTCGAAGAGGATCTTTCCGTGGACCACCTTTCCGGGAGGATCGGGAATGAGCTTCAGGATGGACTGGGCCGTGACGCTCTTCCCGCATCCGGATTCCCCCACCAGCCCAAGGACCTCCACCTTGTCCAGGTGAAAAGAGACATCGTCCACCGCCTTCACCGCCCCTTCGAAGGTGAAAAATTGCGTCTTCAATTCCTCGATCTGGAGGAGATGTCCGTTTTGTGTCATACTTTTCCCGGGATCAATACCGTCGCAGGGTTTTCGGATGGAGTGGGAGCCTTCTGATACGACTTAGTTTACTGCCTTATCTGCTAATGGTAATACCGTCAGGCAATAAGCCGGTCAAGAAAAAAATGCAATGGAAAAACTTCTTTCAAGACGTGAGGCGTGTGACCCTTCGGGGTGGCCTGTTGCTGTTTTGCCTTGACAATATGTGACACAATATGTTAAATGGGTTACCCATTTATCCACTGGCAATTCCAAAAAGGTTAAGGTAGCCGGCGGTGATTGAACAATTGCAAAGCAGGAATGAAACCGGCCCATGTTCAAAAAAACAGAACAGCAGCGGATTTTCCAGGATCTGGTGAACCAGATCGAAGGGGCTATTCTGGAAGGAAAGCTCAAGGCTGGAGACAGACTTCCCCCCCAGCGGGAATTGGTGGAAATGTTCCAGACCAGCAGGGGATCCCTCCGCGAGGCCCTGCGAGTCCTTGAGCAAAAAGGTCTCATAAATATCAAGCTGGGGGTGAGCGGGGGTGCAGTGGTAAGGACGCCGGACACGTCTCCGGTAACCGAGAGTCTTGCACTTTTAATCCGCCATCGGGAGATTTCCCTTAAGGAGCTGGCGGAATTCAGGGAAGGCGTTGAGGGTGGCGTTGCGGTCCTTGCAGCAGAGCGGGCCACGGAAAAAGAGATCCGGGATCTCAAGATGCTCCTGAAAGAGGCAGACCGATATTTGAAGGCTGGTGTGGACGGATGGGGTCCGTTCTGCCGGGTGGATAATCTGATCCATGTGGCCATTGCCAAAGCCTCGGGAAACCGGGTTTACGCCTTTGTGCTCCGTATGGTCCATGACAATATTCAGGCCTTCTATGAGGCCTATCCGCTCAAGGACCTGGCCGTCATGCAGGAGAACTACGAGGATCTCTGCAATATCGTCGAGGCGATGGAACAGCACGCCTTCACGGTGGTGCAGTCGCTGGTGCAAAGTCACGTGCGCAGGTTTAGTCGTTATATGATGATCCTGCATCAATCTAGTCTGCAGAGATAAGCGGAAAAAAGGAGGAGATGATGAAGACAAAGGATTTTATTGAGCTCGAAAACCGATACGGTGCACACAATTACAAGCCACTGGACGTTGTCCTGACCAGGGGGGAGGGGATATGGGTCTGGGATGTGGAAGGGAAGAAATACATGGACTGTTTATCGGCTTACTCCGCGGTTAACCAGGGCCACTGCCACCCGGAAATCATGAAGACCATGAGGGAGCAGGCAATGCGGTTGACATTGACGTCGCGGGCATTTAGAAATGATCAATTGGGTCCGTTTTACAAGGAGCTTTGCGAGCTCACGCACTCTCACAAGGTGCTCCCCATGAACAGCGGTGCGGAAGCAGTGGAAACCGTCATCAAGGCTGTTCGAAAATGGGGATACATGGTCAAGGGCGTGCCGGAAGATCGGGCGGAAATCATTGTTTGTGCCAACAACTTTCACGGCCGCACGATCACCATTGTGGGTTTCAGCACCGACCCCACCGCCAGAAGCGGTTTCGGTCCCTTTACGCCCGGTTTCAAGGTCATTCCCTTCGGTGATGCCAATGCCCTGGAGGAGGCCATTACGCCGTATACGGTCGGGTTTCTCGTCGAACCGATCCAGGGTGAAGCCGGCGTCATTATTCCTCCTGAAGGATACCTCAGTTCGGCAAGAGAAATCTGCTCGAAACACAATGTGGTTTTAATACTGGATGAGATCCAGACAGGCCTCGGCCGGACCGGCAAACTCCTAGCCGAGGAGCACAGCGGCATCGAGGCCGACCTGACCCTGGTGGGCAAAGCCCTTTCCGGCGGATACTATCCGGTATCCGCAGTGCTATCCAACAAGGAGGTCATGGACGTGCTCCAGCCGGGCGAACACGGCTCCACCTTTGGGGGTAATCCGTTGGGCTGTGCCGTTGCCCGAACGGCCATGCGTGTACTCCGCGAAGAAAAAATGGTGGAAAACGCCGCTGAAATAGGGGATTATTTCCTATCCGGCCTAAGTGAAATAAAAAGCTCCCACATCAAGGAGACGCGCGGAAAAGGTCTGCTGATCGCAATGGAGCTTTTTCCTGAGGCGGGCGGCGCCAGGGGCTTTTGCAAGCGACTGGCAGACCGGGGCATGTTGTGTAAGGAAACCCACGAAAACACCATCCGGTTTGCACCTCCGCTTGTGATCAAGAAGGATGAAGTGGACTGGGCGCTGGAGCAGATCGAAGCCGTTATGACCCATTAGGAGGATAGTATGCCTGAACCTTTGCCGGACTGAAAGCACCGGGTATACAAACACCTGCCGTCAAGAGGGAGGAAAAATTGAAACGCGATTTTCTGCATGTCACTGATTTCAGTGCCGAAGAAATCCATGAAACCTTTCAAATCGCCAGGGATATCAAAGAAAGGTTGAGGCGAAGAGAAGACCATAAACCCTTCAGGGATCATACCATGGCCATGATCTTCGCCAAACCCTCTGCAAGGACTCGGATCTCTTTTGAGACCGGATTCTTTCGCATGGGCGGACACGCCCTGTATCTGGGACCGTCCGACATATCCATCGGCAAGCGTGAGGCGGTAAAAGACATCGCCAGGGTGATCAGCCGTTACAACGACGTGATCATGGCCCGACTCTTTGACCATGCCCATATTATGGAAATGGCCGAATACGCCACGGTTCCCGTGATCAACGGCCTTACGGACTACAACCATCCGTGCCAGATTATGGCGGACATCTTTACCATACTTGAGCACAGGGGCCACCTGGAGGATCTGAAGGTCGTCTATGTGGGTGACGGAAACAACGTTGTCCATTCGTGGCTGCGCCTGGCCCAGAGACTGCCGCTCCATTTTGTCTGCGCTTGTCCCGAAGGGTATACCCCGGACGCCGAAACATTCGGAGATGCAAAAAAAGCCGGTATTTCCCTGGTGGAGATCAGCCACGATCCCGGGACCGCCGTCCGGGGTGCGGACGTCGTCTATACGGACGTTTGGGCGTCCATGGGGCAAAAGGATCAGGCGGAAATGCGCAAGGCCCGCTTCAAGGGTTTTCAGGTGAATGACGCCCTCATGGCCGCGACTGGGAAGAAGTCGCTTTTTATGCACTGTCTTCCGGCTGAAAGAGGTGTTGAGACGACCGATTCGGTCCTTGAGTCCCCATCGTCCATCGTTTTTGATGAAGCGGAAAACCGCATGCATGTGCAGAATGCCATTTTATTGAAAGTGTGCGGAAAAGCATGATGAAAAGAAGCGCCAAGGGAAAACCGATCCTTCTGGTGGCACTGGGTGGAAATGCCCTGGTCCGGAAGGGAGAGGAAGGTACAGCTGCGCAGCAGTTGAAAAACCTGGAAACCCCCATCGAACAGATCGTACGGCTGTTCAGGGATTACCGCATTATCATCACCCACGGTAATGGTCCGCAAGTGGGGAATCTTTTACTCCAGCAGGAATGCACGGATGCAGTACCACGGATGCCCCTCGAAATTCTGGTGGCCGGAACACAGGGGCAGATCGGCTACATGATCGAGTCCACCATGGATGAAGCACTGATGGCCATGGGCATCAACTCACAACCGTTGGTGACCTTGATCAGCTATGTCGTGGTGGATGAAAACGATCCGTCTTTCCAAAACCCGACAAAACCCGTCGGCCCGGTCTTCACCCAAGAGAAAGCCGCCACCCTGCCCTACCCGACGATACAAACACCGGGAGGGTACCGCCGGGTCGTGGCATCGCCAAAACCTGTGACCATCGTGGAAAAACGGGAAATCAAATACCTTCTTGACATGGGATTCATTGTGATCTGCTGTGGGGGCGGCGGCATTCCGGTGGTACGCGAGGGCCGGAAATTTGCCGGTGTGAACGCTGTGATCGACAAGGACCTTGCCAGTGCTAAACTGGCCGAGGAGGTAGGAGTTGATCTGTTCCTCATCGCGACGGATGTGGATGGTGTCGCGCTGAATTTCGGGAAACCCGAGCAGACTTTTCTGCGTAGCGTCAGTGTGGAGGAGGCATCCGGCTATGTCCTCCAGGGCCATTTTCCTCCCGGCTCCATGCTGCCCAAAGTAGAGGCGGCTATACAGTATGTGAGCAACGGTGGCAAGCGAGCGATCATCACTTCATTGGACAGCCTGTGTGATGCCGTGGCGGGAAAAGCAGGCACGGAATTCTTGGGAGAAACCCATGTGTGATTTTTTTTTGTAGACCAGTTTCATGACTTCGCAAAATAACTTATGCCGCGAACGGCAAACTATGAGCAACGAAGAGGAGGAGTCCTGACAATCTTTTTCAGACCCTTTATGATAAAGGAGGCCTTACCGTGTCCGCTTTTCCATTACCCCACGTTATCGAGTCTCAACAGTTTGATCGCGACCTGTTGGAGATCGTGTTTCACACTGCTGATCAAATGAAGGCGGATCTGCACGGCGGAAGGCAGTATGCCAAAATCCTGGAAGGCAAAATCATGGCCTCCCTTTTCTACGAACCATCCACACGAACCCGGTTCTCCTTTGAAAGCGCCATGCTGAGACTCGGCGGATCGGTGATCACCACGGAAAATGCACGGGAGTTTTCCAGCGCTGCAAAGGGAGAAAGCCTGCATGATTCCATCTTGATCATGAACGGTTATGCGGATATCATCGTCATGCGGCACAATGAGGCGGGGAGTGCCGCCAAGGCGGCGGAGATTTCAACCATCCCCATAGTCAACGCGGGCGACGGAGCAGGGCAGCACCCCACCCAGGCCCTCTTGGACCTATATACCATCAATGACAGCTTCCCCGATATCAGCGGTCTGAGGATTGCGATGGTCGGCGACCTCAGATACGGCCGTACGGTCCGGTCGCTTTCCTATCTGCTGACCAGGTACGACGATATCCAAATTGTCTTCGTGTCTCCACCCGTATGCAGAATGGAGGGTGACATTAAGGCTTATCTGGACAAGAATGGCGTCTCCTGGAAGGAAGAGACCAACCTGGAAAAAGTGACCCCGGAGGTGGACTGCATCTATATGACCCGCATTCAAAAAGAGCGGTTTCATGATCCTGATGACTATAAAGAGGCGTCGGGCAAGTACATCCTCACCCAGGAACGGGTCCGGACCATGAGAAAGGATGCCATCATCATGCATCCCCTGCCCCGTGTGGACGAAATTCCGAAAACGGTGGACGACGATCCC
>CAYOIU010000130.1:0-10341 GCA_964404085.1 uncultured Desulfobacteraceae bacterium
AATGGTCGCTTCAGCCAGTTGCCAAGATTCTTTTTGTCCCTTCAACCGTACTAATTAGCCGGAAGAGCTTCCATTATTGAACGGGTGTTGCTTTTGCCCCAGCAGGTGAGTTCCGTTTCGATGTCTTCAGAGACATCTCTAACGGTTAGCTTGATTTTCAGTAGGTAAGTTGATTTTGATAAGAAGTCGCTTTTGCGTGAGACAATATTGACCGATTTGACCGCGCGTGTCAAGCAGAAGCCGACCTCATGATGTTGTGGGAGCAGCTTTCGGGCTGAAATGGAGGAGTAGAGCCAAAAAGAAGGGCGAGGGACGAACCAGGATCATTTTGTAAACTTGCCTTGAGGAAAGATAGCCTGTAGAAATAGGGTACAAATGAAGTGGAGGGAAAGAAACCATGCGCATATTATTCTGGTACTGTGACCGGTTTGCCTGGAACCCCACCATGCAGACCCTGGAAAATGCCCCTGAACCACGAGCCGAAGAACATGACAAGGCCATAGTGGCTTTTATTCATGTGGAACCGGGTGATGTAGAAGCAGGGAGTTCGGCCGAGACGAAGCTGGTTAAAAATGCCAAATGGCTCGCGAGGAAATGGGAGATTCGAAAGGTAATCCTCCATTCGTTTTCGCATCTTGCCGAAGAGAAGGCTGAACCGTCACTGGCAAAGGCCCTCCTGGACCATGCCCAAGCACGGCTTCAGGATGCCGGCTATGAAACAGTGCAGACGCCATACGGTTATTTCAACGACCTGGAACTGACGGCCCCCGGGCAACCCCTTGCAAGGATTTATAAAGAACTGTAACCTATCCGCGGAATCCCAATTTACACTTTTTCTCGTTTCGTTTATCTCGGTATCAGGGATGAACTGAGGCCCAAAACCCTGCGATAACCTGTTTTAAAAGGAGGAAACCCTGAAATGAACGTACTTTTTATTATCAGCACTGACGATTCAGAAACCATCTATAACGCCATGAGACTCGCCAATGTCGGGGTCGAAAAAGGAGATGACGTCAGTGTGTTTATGCTGGGAAAGGGCGTTTTGTTTGAGAAATGTGACAGCGAAGATTATGATGTCATGGGGCAGATGAACAAGTTCGAAGGCGATTTCTACGTCTGAGGGGTTTGCATGAGATCCCACGGTCTGGTGGGATCAAGCAGCTGCCCCATCGGATGGATGGATGACCTCTACGAACTGGCCATGGAAGCAGATAAGGTTTTCACGTTCTAGCCCGGATTTCTCACTCCCGCCATGGGCGGGACTGTGACGACAGATAGCCCAATGCGTACACGAAAGACGTGGTGATGATCGCGATCGAAAGCGGCAATGGGCTTTCAGGAAAATGGGTGACGGAAACCCGAAACGTCATGGCGGACTACACGCGGGTTTTCAATAAGGAACCCCCGAAAGTCGGCGCTATTGCCATCATGGCGGATACGGACAACACGGGCGAAGAAACCACTGCCTGATATGGACCCACTCATACGCATTCGAGGGGAAAAGGGCGAATAGTTGAGATCCGGGTCCTTCGACACGCAGCAGGGTTTTTCCCTTTTGCCCGGCTTCTCAAAAACCCATCGGGATCAAGACATCCTTCCCCACATGGCGTACATCCGGGGCTCCCACCATGCTCACAATACGTTCCAGTTCCCGGGTAATCCCGGTTATGACGTCCCGTACACCATTTTGTCCGTCCGCGGCAAGCCCGTAGAGGATCGGTCTACCCAGGCCCACCAGGGAAGCCCCCAAGGCAAGTCCCTTGAGAACGTCGCTTCCCCGCCTGAAACCCCCATCCACCATGACCACTGTTTGGTCCCCAACCGCTTCCATGATCTCGTCCATCACCTGGAAGGGATGTGGAAGATAATCGATGGTGTGGGCGCCGTGATTGGAAACCAGGATGCCGTCAGCTCCCGCATCTACTGAGTTCACGGCATCCTCTCTGCTGAGGACGCCTTTAAAGATGAGGGGCGTGGAAACGGCCTTTCGGATGTCTTTGAGTTCTGAAAGGGAGAGGGGAGAACAGTCAAAGACCATCTGCCTGTCCAGGATCTTGGTCCCCTGACCCGAATCGATTTCAATCCCGACCCAGTCCACGCCGGCTCGCTGCATGTCTTCCAGCGCATGGAACATCTTTTTGCGATCCATTAGGGGCTTTACATTCGCTGCCAACGGGACGCCCGTGGCCTTGAGGCCCTCCAGATCCGCCGGGATGGGCGACCCGGTCCACATGAGACTCCCGGCTTCCTTGAGCCCGAGAGCCACGTCCATGAGGCCCTCATCGGTGATGGCGGGAATGGGCATGGTCATGGCGGACATGACAACAGGTGTTCTAAGGGTGAGCCCAAGGACTTCAACCTCCATGCCCGATTCCGGGACGGCATCAATAGCCCTCTGCCTGAAGGTGTAGCCATCCATGGCCCTCCGATTGTTGGCAAGGACGAATTCCGTTTCCACTCCCCCCAGTAAAGCTCCGATATCCTTGGCCATCAAGGTCGCTTTTCCCTTCCTGTAGATTTCTCCCAATTCCATGCACCTACCCTCCGTGCTGAATTTGATGAATCGCTAGCTATCGTTAACGAGCGACCTGTTCGTCTGACGCGATGTACTTATCAGGATAGGTCACAATGGTTTGCATTGCAACAACAAGATCTTGAGATGCAGTAACTTGGGGACTCAATTCGGAATCAAAATCGACCGAACACCGTGAAATTGAAACGCTCAATTCAGGGATGTGCCTGTTCGACGCGGCAAGAGTAAGCAGAAAACCAAGCATAGCAGAGATGCTGCGGTGGATGCCCAGAAAACCATTGAAACGGCCTGTCCGACGGTTTCCTGGAGAGTTTTAAGGGTGTCCACCGGAATCAACGACTGGATATCGGGTCGGAAAATCTGCTCGATATTCTGACGGATCTGTTCGCCAATCCCCGGCGGCAGACTGCTGCCAAGACCGGATTCAGACAACGTCTCTATGAACCGAGCATTGAGCAGGCTGCCGGAAATCCCCACTCCGATGGTGCCGCCGAGTGTTCTGGCAAACTGCTGAGAAGCGGTCGCAGCACCGAGGTCCTCGGTCTTCAGACTGTCCTGCACGATCAACAGTGAGGCAATCGACACGAACCCCATGCCGACCCCGGCCAATGCCAAGGCCATCGAAAAAAACCAGACCGACGGGGCGCCACTCAACGCAAGGCCACTACCGGCCATCAGAAAAAAGGCGCCTGTCACTGCATAGCTGCGTTTCTTCACGCGGTGGGCCGTTTGACCGCACAGCAGGGCACCCCCCGACCAGGCCAGGCTGAGGGGGATCATCGCCACTCCCATCTCCGCCGGCGACCTTCCCAGGGCACTCTGGATGAACAGCGGACTGAAGGCCGATAGAGAGAAGATCGCGAAACTGCTCAAGAATGCGGTCGCGTTACCGGAGCCAAATCCAGACCGACCGAGGAAGTCGATTGACAGGATCGGATCGGCGGCGTGCTTTTCGGCGTAGTAGAACGCGATTCCCCCAGCCAGTGAAACCGCCAGAAGCCCGATTATAGGCGGTGACACCCAGCGGTGGTGATTGCCCGTCATCAGGAAGACCGTCAGCAATGACAGGACCGTCAAGGTCAGGGTGGCCGCGCCGAAAAGGTCGAGGGCGGCACGGCGTTTCCTTACGCGCGTTTCCCTGAAATAGACATAGATGACCAGAAACGACAAAAGACCCAACGGCAGGTTGATGAAAAAGATCCAGCGCCAGGACCAGTAATTGACGATGAAACCGCCCATCGGCGGCCCGAGAACGCTGGCCAGACCCCACACGAAGCTGGCGATCGACATCATTTTGCCGCGTTTTTCGGGCTCGGCGATGTCGGCCAGCAGGATATACACCAAGGCGAAGGTGGCTCCCGCGCCCACACCCTGGAGTGATCGGGCGGCTATCAGTTGGACCATCGAGGTGGAAAAACCGGCCACGAGCGAACCGGCCAGGAAAATGGCAATGGCGAACCCGAAAAGGTGCTTGCCGCTGTAAAGGTCGGCCAACTTGCCGAAAATCGGAAGGGCGACCGCACGGCTGAGGAGGTAGACCGAAAACACCCAACTATAGAGTTCCAGCCCTCCCATGTCGGCCACGATGGTCGGCATGGCGGCTCCCATCACCAGGCTGTCGAGGGCCCCAAGGAAAAGGGCCATGAGCGCCGCCGCAATGACCAAGAGACGATCCTTGCGGTTCAATCCATTCGTGGTTACAGCGCCTGCCTTCGGTTCCCGTTCGCCTTGCAATGCGGCCATTTCTTATACGGATGATCGATTTAATGGAAATGAAAGATTCACTGTTTTTTCCCGGTCTTGATCGTTCATAAACGCCACCTTCAAGGCTTCGTCGCCATCCGAGATTTCTTCACTTCTGCCTCAACAGCCTTTCGATTTCTTTGGGGAGGTCCTGTATGGCCTCATTGAAGAACTTGACGGTGTTGAAGAGTCGCGCGAACATCGTGGCGAGGCCGATGATTTCCCCGAAAATCAGCATCGATAAAAAAGAATACCTCCATAAGCTTCGGGGTGGTGACCTTAGGAGGCAAAAGGAGGTATCCAATGAAACATTTCCAGAAGTTAGCACATGCAGTACGGCAATGCAAATACCATATAGTTTGGTGCCCGAAATACCGGTTTCGAATTCTGAAAGGAGAGCTTGGGCGATCGTTAAGGGACATCCTCAGACAATTATGCAAGTGGAGAAAAACGATGAGATCGTGGTGGAGGGATCAGACGTTTCAGAAGAAAAGCTGGAGGAGGTCATCTGCAATCAACTGGGATTGCCGGCGCCGGAGCCTGCAAAAAAAGGGATCCTCGGTCGTTTTCTAAAATAGAAAATCCTTTGCTACATGAAAGTTCATGGAGAAAGCAGGGAGCGATCACCCACTAGGGCGTCGCCTCGATCCAGCGGACAATGTCCGAGGAGAGATCCTCTACCACCTGTATTTCCCAGCCCGCCTCGTGAATATTGGCAACGGTCCTGCGGTTGATGTTGGCGCCCATCATGCGTACCACCATAGGATTGATGAGATCGAAGAGAATGCCGAGAAATGGATTCCCCGGCCTCATGTGTTCCAGGAGGAGAAGCCTACCCCCAGGCTTGCAGACACGCCGGAGTTCCCGAAGGCCACGTACAGGGTCCGGGACCGAACAGAAGACGAACGTGGCAAGGACCGTATCGAAGCTGTTGTCCGGGAAGGCCAGGAACTGCAGGTCCATTTCCAGCAGATCCACTTCCTGCCGGAGGTCTGCGGCCACTTTCCGGGCGCGGTTCAACATCTTCGGGCTGAAATCGATGGCCGTACCGTGAACCCAAGGTGGGTAGTAAGGCAGGTTCTTCCCTGTGCCCGCGCCCACCTCAAGGACCCGGTCCCCGGTTATGCGGTCCGTGAGCCTTTTCCTCCAGGAAGCAAACCGGGATTTTTCAATGGGGGCCTCCATAAAATCATAGAAAAAGGCCAACCGGTCATATCTACGGCTGATGCGTTTTGAGTGCGATTTCCTGGGCATCCTCTAAATCCTTTGTCCTCAGCATTACTGGCCGCCTTCAGGTCGGTTATTCTCGACAAAGTAACGCAGGCCATGTATGGTTTATGAACAGGATCAGGGAGAGAAAGAAGGTGAAATTCCCTCCAACTCCCTGCCATTATGGTCCCAACTGCCGAGGATGACAAGAGATGTTTGACCTGGACAGCATCGTCCATCAGGTGAACCGAAACTGCCGGATTTCCGATTCCCATCATGCCGGGCTCTATTCGGTCTGTGGCCTGGCCCTGCGTCTGAGGGACCTGTACAAGTGGGAAAAGGGCCTGGACCCGTGGGTGGAAGATGACCCCGGCACGGTCCTGGAATGGATCGGGGAAAAGGAAGAGGCGTGGGACGAACTGGACGAGGAGGCGTTCGGGAAGATAACCATCTCGGGCCGGGAATATGAACCTCTGGATTCCGCTAGTATAAATCTTGCCTTGGAACCCCAGGGGTTCTTCTACGGGGCCGGATACGCACACAGCCTCAAACCCACTTTTTTCCTCGCCGTTCTTGAAGAAAGGAAAAAGATTGGAAATCAGACGGTATTCATGCTGGGTCATGAACTGGCCCGTGACCTGTTGACCGTTCCGGCCCTTTCCCAAAATGATCATGTGATCATTCGAAAGGCCGCAGCGAGGCTCTTTTTCTGGGACCAGGTGTTTTATGTGAGAAGATCGGCGCGTCCGGCCCTTCGGTTCGCCCTTGAAGAATATGGTCTTGAAAATGATTTGAAAATCCTTCGTCACAATCTTGAAAAGATTCTTGAAAAGGAAATAGACCGATATATCTACCATGAACTGGGTGAAATAAATGACCGGGTCTTTGATCGGGATATCTGGCGCGAAATTATCTCCCGGTTTCCCCATACCACTGTGGAACTCCTGGCCCGGTGCATCAAAGACTTCCTGGCGGACGCCAACGAACAGGGGACGCTCCCGCATATCCTCAACAACCGAAAAGCAGGCATGCTGGGGTTCTATGTCGCCTCCCTCGGGAGTCTGGCCAAGCGTATCTTTCCTGAAATCAACGAGGCCTTTCAAGTCTTCACGGTATCAAGAGAATGGGAGGCCATGGAAAATGGTGTAAGGGATGCCGGTCAGACCGCCAAACGTTATGCTAAGGAGATGTGCTCCATTTTCAGGAAAGGGAGAGAGCTAAACGACATGAGATGGACTGCGAGAGAAATGGAGAAAGTCCTACTGGAACCCCTGGGCCTTTCTCAAGGCTCTGACATTGCTCCAGATCAGGAAAAAATGGAGGGCAACGATGCATTCTGAAGCATTCATTCGTTCGGGTTTTTTCTTTGGGATCTTTCTGGTTATGGCCCTCTGGGAGCTTCTGACGCCACGCCGCCGGCTGACGGTTAGTAAATGGGGGCGCTGGGGGAACAACCTGGGAATTATTTTTCTGGATACCCTGATGGTTCGGGTGCTGATGCCGATGGCGGCCATAAACACCGCCCTGGCTGCGCAACAGAGCGGATGGGGTCTGTTGCGTCATTTTCATCTCACCGGATTGCCTGCCATGGTCATCGGGGTGCTCTTCCTGGACATGATCATCTACCTGCAGCATCTCATGTTCCATTCCGTGCCCCTGTTGTGGAGGCTCCACATGGTGCATCATGCCGACCTGGATATCGATGTGACCACGGGCCTCAGGTTTCATCCCATCGAGATCCTCATATCCATGGGGATCAAGATCGCGGCGGTGGCGATCATTGGGCCGCCGGTGGCAGCGGTTCTCGTCTTCGAGGTGATCCTGAACGGAACGGCCATGTTCAACCATGGGAATGTTTACATGCCGAAAGGTTTGGACAGGGTGCTGAGACTCCTGGTGGTGACTCCTGACATGCACCGGGTGCACCACTCGGTGACCATCAGGGAGACCAACAGCAACTTCGGCTTCAACTTTCCCTGGTGGGACCGCATTTTCGGGACCTACCGGGCACAGCCGGTGGCGGGACACGTGGGCATGAAGATCGGGATAGCCCCTTTCAGGGACAGGAAGCTTGTAACCTTCCCCAGACTTCTGCTTCTGCCTTTCACCGGGTATCCCGGGTCCTATGCCATCAACAAGAGCGGAATGGAGCCGGTCAAAACGGGAAAAGAGAGATCGAAAAGGGCTTCATGACCATTCTTCCTGGTGCACATAATGGTTTTTCTCTTGATTTGTACTCGTAAACCTGAAGAACCACCTTTGATTGAAACCCCGGGGCCCATGGTGCTTGAAAATCATGGGCTCCGGGCTCAGAATTATTCCTGCCACTGAATGCAATCCACCGGGCAGGTGTCTATTGCCTCCTGAATGAGGTCCTCCGGCCCCCCTTCAGGTTTGATGACCTTGGATTTTTCGATGTCTTCGTTCATCTCAAACACCTCGGGGCAGATTTCCTCACAGGTTCCGCAGCCAATACACTCGTCTTCATCTATGTACACCCTCTTACTCATTTTTCCCTCCTCTTCAGATGCGGTTCATTCGGTTAATGGGTGGGTTCAGAATGACATTGGGGGTTCTCAACGATCTCATCACCTCCCTATTTCGACCTAATACGAATAGCTACCATATTATGTTTCCAAATCATAATCTTTGATTTAAGTCAATGTGCTATCGCCATCGCTACGCTGAATAAACTGAGCGCCACCTGTTTATCTCAGGTTTGATAGTCCCATTCCCCTCTGAGCGCACTATGTCGAGACAACGGAGTTGAGGCATATGGATACGTTTTACCCATTCCATGAAAAACATGGATAATAAGTATCCATATATCTCTTGCATTCAACGACGATTGGATTGAACTGCGCAGAAAGGTTCTTAAATAAATCCATGATTTCAGAAGTTTAATGGTTGCGAGTCCTGGATGGCCCGGATTTTGCTTTTTTGTTGAATCAGGGGGCATGCAGGGAAGGAAATAGGCAGGGCTGATATTACACATGGCTCTCTTTAGATGTAACATTGCTCGTGGAGCAAGAGGAGGCGATCATGTCGGAAGAACAGGGGATCGTCCTAAGACTTAGAGATAATGGCCTGGCAGACGTAATGACCGAGAAAGGAGGCGGGTGCGAGAGCTGCAGCGCATCTCACTCCTGTCACACGTTCGGCACGGGCAACAAGATGGTTACCCAGGCACGAAACACGATCGGGGCCCGGGTCGGGGATCAAGTCTCAATGAGCCTCAGCTCGGGGCTTTTCTTGAAGAGTGCTGCTGTGGTATACCTGCTCCCCATTATTGGCTTCATCATCGGGGCTGCTGTTGGCGATTCACTGCATGAAACCACAGGGCTTGGAGAAGGGATCGGTGCCGTTCTATTTGGGTTTGGAGGCCTCGGGGTGGGATTTCTGATTACCATCTTTGTGTCCAGGTGGACCGGAGTGAAAGGCATCCTGACCCCTGATATAGGGAAGATCATCACGCGCGGAATCGGCAATGAAATCCATACGGCGGTGGACCCGGTCTGCCGTATGCTGGTAGACCCCGCCACCGCACCGGCGAGTCTGGCGCACGGTGGGAGGACCTACTACTTCTGCAATCCGGGATGTGAACAGACTTTTTCAAAGGATCCGAAAAAATATATTCAATGATCGGGATGGTCACCGCATCATTGTTACAAATGGAACGGATAGGGAAATCATCCTTTCCGTATCGGGAGGAGGAGCAAAATGACAAAGAAATATTTGAGAATGGGTGGCTTGGGCCTGTTCCCCATTTTTTTTCTGGCCTTATCTTCGAAAATGGCCTTTGCCCAGGGCGGTTACGGTGGTGGCTGGGGCATGGGCCCGGGAATGATGGGCGGCTGGGGTATAGGATGGTGGGGGTTCATCCCCATGATCCTTTTTTGGGGCCTCATTATCGTCGGAATAGTTTTTCTCATCAAATATCTTGCACAAGGCACGGCCAACAAGGGGAGTGATTCCTCCGATAGTTCCCGGGCCCTGGGAATATTGAAGGAAAGGTATGCCAGGGGAGAAATCACGAAAGAAGAGTTTGAGCAGATGAAAAATGTCATAGGGGCCTGATAGGGGAGGGAACATGGTGCCCCTGTTTTTCAAAGGCATCTTTCGGAGGCCGGCTGCGGTGGACGGAGCATACCTGAACCGCCCTATTTCCGACCAGATACGGGCATGGAGAAAGGCCAACCGGAAAATGGGGTGGGGGACAAAAGCCCCGCCCTTGGTTTCGGCCAAATTAGAAGACCATCGGAACATATCCCTGCTTGATGAAATCAGCGATGATGGTCCCCACGTATTCTACCTTCAGGCCGAGCCCTTCAATTTTCTCAGAAATGCCATCCCGGTCCGAAATAAATTTGCATGCGATTGGTTGCTGCACGGCACAAAGCTCTTTCGCCACCTTGGCAATTTCTTCATTCTGGACCAGAAGACGCTCAGACGGTCCAAAAAACATCACCTGCACTTCGTCAAGCCAGCCTTCACTCATGGTCCGGTAAGCGTACATCACGCCGGTTAGCGCCTTTTCCTCTTCCCCTGTTGCAATGATAACCAGTACTTTTGAACTCATCGTCTTCTCCTTTTTTGTTGTGTCTCTCATCTTATTGATTTTTCTTCAAGGGTGCAGCGAAGAATGGAAAGCATGGCCCTGTCTCTTACAAATCAAAGGGTAGTGTTGGACCCCATTGATTGCGTGCCCGTCCATGGGAATGTTGATGACTTCCAATGAAGTCGCCTCATTCACCGCAGCTCAGGAGGAGGCCTGAGGGCCTTTATCAGATGCTTTCCCATAGGTTACTTGGTATCCAACTCCACGGCAATAAGAAAAAGAATAGTCGAGCATCATC
>CAYOIU010000131.1:0-10289 GCA_964404085.1 uncultured Desulfobacteraceae bacterium
CTAAACTCATTCGATATGGGTATAAATACACATAAATCATTCTTTATTTTCCTATTCCACCTGACCTGAAGCGGTTCTCAAATTACAGAATCGAATCCGATTCCACATCTGATTTCGTTTTCCTTTGAATATCCTACATCCTGAGTTCCTCTGTTTGAAACCTTAAGAAGAGGGTGCCACTATGGCAGAGAAAGGTTTTAAACGTAAACTCACCGCCATCCTCAGCGCAGACGTGAAAGGCTGCAGCCGTCTGATGATTGTGGACGAGGAAGGGACAGTCAAAGCTCTCAATGATTGCCGTGAAATCATCTGTAAAAATCAACCTCTTCCCTACTCCTTACTTTCTCAAGCGCTTCCATAAAGCTCGCCTCGCGTCCCCGCTGGACAAGAGACGCCGCGGCGAATCGGTGACACCCGTCGGCGGTTCCTTCCACAAGCAAAGTAGCCTCGGGGAAGAGGGTCATGAAATCGGGCAGGTGTTCTTTCTGAATCGAGCGCCTCAGCTCCGGGGGGACTCTTCCCGATATCTTGGTCAGCGATGTTTCGAGGGTACCGATACCGGGGATTTCTCGAGGAAGGTGCTGACAGCCGGTGAGATATTTGTCCTTGGAGACCAGATCTTCCGCGATGAGATATTCCAGGAAGAGGCCGATCGTCTTCACTCCCATTGGAGCGAACCGTTCCCGGACGTCCACCCATTCGAAATGGTCCGATTGTTCGAGACCACGAGCCCGTATCCTTTCCACCTCTTTGGTGAAGCACGAGGTCTTCATTTTCCACAGCTGTTCCGATAGGTCCAGTATTTCAGCGGAGGACTTTCCCAAGAGAAAATTCACCGCCATCTCGGCACATCCGGAATACAGTCCCACCGCGCCAAGGAGGTTCAAGATTTCTATCACTTCTCCCACGGTCATGCTTTCAAGGCGGGGGATCGCATAACCGTTCCGGGATTTTTCGATTTCTCCCCCTCGAAGTGCCGCCTCCAGACACATCTTGTTGATGCCGCTGAGCTCACCCTGGTGGTCCTGGCTGTCTCCACAAGCTCCAACAAAGCCGAGCACTCCAAGCCATGCTTCCTCGGCCGGTGAAGCGAGAGACGCCTCCTTCAGCAGTTCCCCGGCAAAAAGTGCACAGACCGATGCGGCTGCGGCATCGTCGTCGCCGCTCAGACCGTGACATTCGGGATTGAGGTGGATGACGTTGCCTGAAACCGGTCCGCCCGGGAGATGGTGGTCGAGTATGATCACATGCCGGCTGTTGCGCGAGTAGCGGCTGATCAAGTCCGAAGACTGTCCTCCCAGATCCACGTAGATGATGACATCTTCCGCGGTGGTATGGATCTTTTGGATGATCATCTCATGGATCTTCTCGAGAGGCAGCAGCCGATGCTCCAGGCCAAGCTTTCCGAAGGCATGTGAAAGCACGGCAGCCGCTGCGATCCCATCCGCATCATTGTGATGGACGACCTTTATCGGAAAGTGCCCCGCGTTCACCGTGGCCAGCAATTGGGCGGCTGCCTTTTGTTGTGTGCTTATAAATTCATTTATGCGATTCATTATTCCTCTGCTATCATGCCAATGGCAAAAGGTTGCCGGTTTTCTTGTCGAACAGCAGGATGTTTTCAGCGGGCAAGCGGATCAAAACCTTCTGCCCTTGCGAAAAATTCACATCCTGCGTGACCAGAAGGCTGAATACCTGTTTCCCGCGGCGCACTCGAAGCACGGTCTCCGGGCCGGACGGAAGGAGGGTCCTGACCTCTCCCGATAGCGTATTGTCGAACTCTCCCTGCACGATCGAGATGTTTTCGGGTCGTATCGCCGCCACCACTTCTCGGTCGGCTTCGATATCCTTGTATGCCGTTGTGAGAGAAAGGATGTCGGTTTCAATAGAAATTTCGCCGTCATCACCGCGAAGGCTCGTTCGGCCCTCGATCAGGTTGATCGTGGGGCTGCCTATGAAATCAGCTACAAAGAGATTCGCCGGTCTATTGTAAATGGTCTTCGGCGGGGCCAACTGCTCAATGACTCCGTTGTTGACCACGGCGATGTTGCTGGCCATGGTCTGGCCTTCCACCTGATCGTGCGTCACGTATACTGTGGTGGCTCCGGTCTGGAGGTGAATGTTCTTGATCTCTTCCCTCATCTCGAGCCGGAGCTTTGCATCCAGATTCGACAGGGGCTCGTCCATCAGCAATATGTCCGGCCGGGTCACGAGCATGCGCGCCAGTGCGACCCGCTGCTGCTGTCCCCCGCTCATTTCCTGGGGATACCGGTCTTTCATGTCGTCCAGTTGCATATAGGTGAGAATATCGTCTACCTTCTTGCTGATCTCTTCCGATCCCTCCCGTTTCACTTTAAGGCCGAAGGCGATGTTTTCAAACACCGTCATGTGCGGCCACAGGGCGTAGCTCTGGAAAACCAGCCCCACCTCCCTTTCCCGGGCCGGGACAAAGACCCCTTTTGCGCTTGAAAAGACGAGCCTGTCCTTGAGGTAGATCTCTCCTTCCGTGGGAATCTCCAGGCCGGCGATCATCCTGAGCAGCGTGGTTTTGCCGCAACCGGACGGTCCCAGGAGAACAAGGAATTCCTTTTCCAATATGGAAAAGGTCACATTGTTCACCGCCGCCACTTTCCCGAAAACCTTAGTCAGGTTTCTAATTTCGATAATGTTGGCTGTCATGCCCCTTCCTGTGATACTGATTCTGTGAATCTTGTTCTTTTACAAGATCCCAAACACGAAGCGTGCCAGACAGGCGTCGTCGCTCATACCGAGCCCTTCCTGCCGAATTTCTTGGAAACCAGTTCTCCGAATAGCACGATCACTATGATCAATACGCTGATGGCGCTCGAAAACTGCGTGTAGCCCTGCTCCTGATAGCGGAAAGTCATGGTGGTGAGCGTCCTCGTCTCAGGTGTGACGAGGAGAATAATGAGTGAGAGCTCCCGCATGACGGTGATGAACACGAGGACGAATCCGGAAATTGCTCCCTGAATGGAGAGTGGTAGAATGATCTTTCTGAACCGCATGGTCCATCTCGCGCCGAGCGTTTCTGAGGCTTCTTCCAGCTCGCTTCCGATCTGCAGCATGGAAGTGATTCCGGCCCTGCCTGTGAAAGGGAGGTTCTTGGCGATACAGACGAGCGCGACAAGAAAGAATGTGCCGTAGAGCGCCGGAATCGGTCCGATGTTGTGGGAAAACAGAGCCAGATATAACGCTCCGAAGGCGATCCCAGGCACAAGGTAGGGGAGAAAAGACGTCTGCTCGACGGCTGAAGCGAGCTTCGTGTTCCTTCCTTTGACCACGGCATAACCGATAAAAATGCCGAAAAACCCCGCCAGGGCGGAGGCCGTGAGTGCCAGCTTGATGCTGTTCCAGGTGGCCCCCAATATTGCGGAATTTCGCAAGATGCCCGCTTCTCCTTCAGCGAAAACGGTGTTCGGCTCACCGATCCAGAAAAGCAGCGTGAGATGCTTTAAAGAATAGTCGCCGGGATAGAGTGTCAGCGTCTGCCAGACCAGAAGTACCAGGGACAGGACTACGGACACCAGAACCAGCAGGACAATCATACCCAGCACCGGATACCGCAGTTTTCCGAGCGGTGTATCGGTAACAAGAAATCCCTTGCCCCCTATTGTGACGAAGCTTTTGCTCCTGCCGATCATCTTCTGGTTTGCGTAAATGATTGTCGAAGAAATGAGGATGAGAACAAACGCCAAAATGTATCCCACCGAAGGAATGCGGTTTGTGATGTTTGCGTAAATCTGAGTGGAAAGCGTGTAGTATCGGACCGGAGATCCGAGAAAGTAGGGCGTTCCAAAAGTTCCCAATACTCTTGAAAAGGTCAGGATGAAGCTGGACAAAAGGGCCGGCAGGACCAGCGGAAAGGTGATTCGCCTCAGTATGTGAAGCCGCGAAGCTCCCAGAATTTCCGCCGATTCCTCCAGGCGCGAGTCGATACTTGTGAAGGCCGCCGATACCAGGAGAAAGGTAAAGGGAAAGTAGTGAATCGAAAGGGTCACTACAATGGGAAGAAAACCATATGAAAGCCAATCCGGCGGGACAATGCCCGTCAGATACTGGAACACGCCGGCCGCGCCTCCGATCCTGTTGTTTTTGAATAAAGCGATCCAGGCCAGAGCATGGATGTAGGAAGGAATCACATAGGGGAGAACGGACACGGTCGCGATCGATTTTTTCAAGGGGAGGTCCGTTCGCGACACCAGCCATGCCAGCACAGAGCCGATGAACATGGCGCAGACGGAAACACTTACCGAGGTGGTGAGGGAATTGAACAGCGGCCGGGCCAGAATATTGTGCGTGAGCTCGCTTGAAAACACCCGTTTCCAGTGAAACAGTGTAAAGCCTCCGGGATGAGCGCTTCTCGACAGGCGTATGTCGGCAAACTGCCAGATGAACGAGTCCTCTATCATTCTGGCGAAGGGAAGGATGACAATAAAGAGAAGAATCCCCAACAAGATGAAGGAAATGACAATGTGGGGCCGGCGGATGTAGTTCTTGAAATGACTGAAATTCAGATACTGTTTGCTCTTCATCTTGGAAGCGGCAGTGATAGGATCGAAGTCAAGGCAGTTTGTGCTTCCCAGTTACCGGGGTGTGGACAGAGCACCTCTTCTGGTGACCATGTCATTTGTCTTTAATACCCGCCCTAAATGCAGGCTTCTCTTTCTGACCAAGGGGAGAAGACAGGTGACAACGTTGGACTTTTGTAAGCCCGACGGATCTGTAGGGGCAAACGTTTGTTCGCCCCTACCGTTTGAATGAGACCATTGCGTCTCCACCCCCTCCGGGAGGAGAGGCTTTACGGACTAAGATGTGCCAGCCAGAAGTCCAGGACTTCCTGGCCCGACTGCCACACGTAAGTCGGGTCCGCATTCCAAAGCTTCAGTTCCGAGAGCTTCTTGGCCCCCTTCGGCGCCGGCACGTCCGTCCTCACTGGGAAATCGCCCAGGACATAGTACGGCTTGTAACCGTTTCCGCCCTTGTCGTCTCCCATCATCCAGTGGATCATAAGCTTGGCTGCGTTGGGATGTTTCGCCTCGTTCACGACATCAATGACAACTTCGGTGGCGACGCCCACCACCGGTGTGACATCGAGCATCACGTTGAACTTGAGCTTCGGGTTCTTCTTAATGTCTCTCAGGCGTGAATAGGCCGTGAACCCCACCGGCGGATTCGGCTGGTCGGAAAGACCTACCGCCTGGGCCACGCTGTTGGTGGATCCCAGTATGATGAGGTCGTTGTTGAGCAGCCTGAGAACCCACTCATAGCCGGCGTTCTTGACACCGGGGCTGAGCGTGATCTCCTGCCCGAACACCCGCTTGTATTCCGCTGCCATCTCGTCAGCATGCTGTACTATGGTCGCCAGCACTTCGACATATTCCGAAAGCTTCTGCGGGTCGGGGAAGATGACACGACCTTTCCACTCCGGCGTTGTCAGGTCCCAAAGGGACTTGAACGGGGGCTTCCTCATTTTGTCATTGTTGTAGATGAGTGCATCGACGCTTGCATGATGGACGAGAAGAGGCTCTTTGTAGACAGCAGGGATAAGATCTTCCAGATCCGGGGGAACGTAATTATAGACGAGCTTCCTGTTGAAGAGCTCATGGACAACCGTGGCCGGGTCCTTGAGGAAGATCACATCGGCGACATAGTTCTTGGCGGCTTGTTCCGCCAGGACCTTCGTCACGATCTCCGGTGAATCCATGTCGAACCCGTTCACTTTGATTCCCGGATATTTCTTTTCAAACGTCTTTCCAAACTTGAAGACCCGTGAAGAATAGGAATAAACGTTTACTTCACCCTCCTGTTGGGCAGCTTTATACAACTCCTTTTCATTGAATACACCGGCGGCTGCAATGTTGAAGGAAAAGCACACTGCCAAAGACAAAAGACTCAAGACCGATACCACCTTCTTCATGGTCACCCTCCTTTCGTGGCACATCCAAGGTATGTCGAAAAGGGCCTATCTCTGAAGCTGAGCACTAAAAACAGTCAACTAATGGAAAAATATAAGAAAACAAACCGGGTGTCAAGCGGAGATTTCACTCCTAAATCCACCACCTAAGTGGAAACAGTTGAAGGCAGTTGCGTGTTAATGTCGAGTTGACCGGCGACTTCGCGGTGATAACGGGCATGGAGCGCCTGGTTATCATGGTGAAGTCGCCGGTCGAACGGTTGGTTCCCGAGGCGCGAAGCGGCGAAGAACCAAACGGGCGGCCGAGAACCGGGCAACTCGACATTCCCGTGGTGCGGAGCGCCACGGGAATAAGCATTTTTTCACCGGTGCCCCTCGACGAACCATTGATATCAAACTGGTACCACAATATCTGGCATAACCTGCATCAACCGACGTGGCGCCGAAAAGTAACGTGTAGTATAATCAAACCTGTCGTTTTAATCCTCGCTCAGAAGTAACGACTACGATACGAAGTCTGAAATCCATCGAATCTTGGGTATCATTATCCAATCCTTGAATCGGAGCGGCCCCGAAAAGTGAAGTATTTCTTGTCTATTCTTTTGTCTGGCAGCTCATGCAAAAATAGATACTACCAAAGCAATACAAAACTCACATTGCCTTTGCCGGGCACCTTCCTTGACTGTTTTAAGACCACTCTAATGCAGCCCCATCGCGATGTTATTACGCCCGGTTACGAATGTATTTCTCTCTCAATCCAACCTGGCCATGAGCTCCATGATTTCTGAATAGGCCTTCAGGTCCGTCAGCCACACTTCGGGGATCGCCTCCATGCCCAGGTGCGCACCCAGGATCATGCCGACCATCAACCCCCTGCCGGCGGAATCTCCCCCTGCCATGGCATTTTCAATAAGGCCCTCTTGCAAATTGTTTTCATATTTCCCTATCAGGTGGATGACACTCGGGAAGGCGGCCTCCACCTCGCACATCTGCCCGAAATCCAGGATGGCCTGCCGGGTCTTCATCCCGACGCTCTCAAGACCGTCCTCGATCCATCTCTCGTAGGGCTCTTTCTGGAAACCCTCCGCCATGGTACTGCGAATGGCGGAAGTGGGGGCTTCACCACCCAACACCTTGAAGGCCAGCCTTCCAAAAAACTCGGCGCTCTCAATAACCGGTCCGGTGTTGTGCGTAAAGGCCGTCTGTGCGCGCGCCCTCGCAATGAGTTTGTCCAGATCGTTCCGGTAGCAATAGACGATCGGAGCCATGCGGGCTCCACCGGCCAGTTCGAGGGACGGGGTGCCGGCGGATTCACACGCTTTGCCTGCTGAAATATTTGCGAGGGTCCCTTTGGTGGCTTCATCAAAATAGCCGTCGTAGGAGGCAAAAAGGGACTGCCATGCTTTCGCGAAATGTTCCAGATCGAACCCTTTGTTCTCGGAAATGGATCTGAGCAGTACCAGCGCCTGGTCACCGTAGTGGGTGAACTCTCCCAGATCCTTGGTGGGATGATAGGTGGGTCTTTCGGGTTTCAGGTAGGCCTCCACGCGTCCCCAATTCTTGTCGATAACGCGGGTGTTGTATATCCAGTGGACTCCCAGGGAGAGGGCGTCTCCCGCGAAGGATGCCAGCACCATGGCCTTGGCCTTATCTTTCATCGCGGTTGCTCCTTTCACTCACATCTTTTTGTAAATAGATTCCTATTTTATTCGCCTTCGCCGGGATAGTATCCAGTCAATTATCACCCCTAAAAAGGGTGGCTTGAATAGTGACCCTGAAAGGGTACAAATCATAAACAGACATCTTACCGCAGAGCCGCAAAGGTCGCAAAGAAATGATTTTCTATTTTGCTTTTCGCTGAGACGCCGAAAAGCAAAATCCATTCACCTCCGGTGGCTGTGTTTCTTCAGAGCCATGGACTATTCTACAGTTGCTAAACATGGGTTTTCAGCAGCAGCTTAAGCTGCCGGGTGGTTTTTCAGCGCCGGCCCCTCAGCGGCGATGAAAAAAGTCGTCCTTCGCGCCCTTTGCGCCTTTAGCGAAGCCCCGTCTCCCGGGGCAAGCGGGCGGTGATATCTCCTTCACCCACCTACCCGCATAGCTCGCTTGGACCATCAGAGCTTAGCTGATGGTTTGAGGTATCAATCAATAATTCCACCCCAGTAATCCGAAGGCAACCACATTCATGATCACGGGTACGGCGTAGATGATACCCAGGGTTATGAGTTTGTTCTTCATGGTCTTAAGGCTGATTACCAGGATGGCTGCGCAGAAGAAATGAAAATAGCCGATGAGAAAGATCAGCCACACCCCTCCGAACGACAGGTTCCAGAAAGGGTACTCCCAGACAAGATGCCCGCCCATGTTCAGGAAGCATTCCACGAAGACGCAGAAAGCGGAATAGCCCACCGCCCAGAACCACTTCTCGGGGATCCCGAGGATCTTCTGAGTGGTACTCTCGGAGAGCGTGTGGTAATAGACAATCCCCAATAACAAGAACATGAACATGATCTCGGCGTTCCACCCGACCATGGTGCGAAGGGCGGTATCGCCGGGGGTCGTCCAGAATGCCGAACGCTGGGTGAGGTACATCACCCACCCGTTCCAGGTTTCATTGAAGAAATCCACCCCGAAAATGGTCAAGCCTGAAAGGACCGCATTCCAGTTTTTCGTGGAACGGGCCAGCTTGATTTCCTTGGCATAGACATAGAAGAGAATGGCAAGCAACGGGATAACATACCACTTGATGGTTGAAAGATCCCTGAGCCTGTGAAGTGCCTGAACGGTTGCATCGGTCATTGTCCCTTCCTCCTTTCATGACTGTCCGGCCCCAGGCGATTGACACCCCAACGTTTCATTGTGGTCAAATGCCGTGCTGACCGCCTTCCATTTCGATTCGAAGCGGGTCCTCCACAACTGCCGCGTCCGAACTGTCCTCATGGAGCACGCTCCTGACTACCCTGTCGGTAACCCCCTCCAGATAGCCAATCAGCTCCTTATTGATCTTTTGAAACTCCGGCCAGAGCGTTTCCTCCACGAAATGCTTCGGGATCCGGGCCATGACCGTGGTGTGCCTCTGGCGGTAATAGCGATAGGGCCTCAAACCCTACCGGCGCAACAGGGTTACAAAAACCTTGCGTGACCACAGGTCGTGAAACGTGAATTTGTACTCGACAGGCGGGTCTTCCGTTATGATTTCCCGGAGCCGTTTGAGAATGCGTTCCCTGGCCAGATCCGCGGAAACGCGTTCCCCCTCTGTGGCGGCCCCTGCAAATAGGGCCTCGATTTTCAGCAGTTTTTCCATGAGAACGGATTCGTTCATAACAACTCCAGAAGGTATGATAATAGAACATTTACCCTACGCCGCCTGATGGTTCAAGGAAATTCAAATGAATATATCCTTAATTAGGTTGATACCCCAGCCCACATCAATTACAATAGACATGGTTGTTGGAACTGATAGACCGGCCACATTGTACGAGAGAAACGAAAGGAATACGCGATGAAGGCGATTCTTGTCCGTGAATTTGGTGATCCGGAGGCCATGAAACTGGAAGAGATCCCTGATCCGAGCCCCGGACCGGGTGAAGTGGTGATCCGGATGCGAGCCGCCGGTATCAACCCTGTGGATACCTATATCCGGTCGGGGACGTATCATATCAGGCCGGCCCTGCCCTACACGCCGGGGATGGATGGAGCCGGCACCATCGAATCCGTGGGCGAAGAGGTGGAGGGTATAGTTGTGGGTGACCGTGTCTACGTGAGCGGATCCCTTACCGGCACCTATGCGGAACAGGCTCTGTGCATGGCCGACCAGGTGCATCTCCTGCCGGATAATATCTCTTTCGCCCAGGGAGCAGGGGTCAACGTCCCCTACACCGCCGCCAACTATGCCCTCTTCCATCGTGCCCGGGCATTGCCCGGAGAAACAGTTCTCATCCACGGCGCCACCGGGGGAGTGGGCCTTGCCGCGGTCCAGTTCGGTGTGACTGCGGGGATGATGGTAATCGGAACCGGGGGGACCGAAAAGGGAAGGGAACGGGTGCTCGAACAGGGTGTAGAACATGTCTTTGACCACCATGACCCGGACTATCAAAGGAAAATCCTGGAACTCACAGGTGGAAGAGGCATTGATGTCATCCTGGAGATGCTCGCCAATGTCAACCTGGGCGCAGACCTTCAGTTTCTGGCCCGCGACGGACGGGTGGTCGTGATCGGCAGTCGGGGACCCGTGGAGATCAACCCCCGGGACGCCCTGGTGCGAAATGCGGCTATCCTGGGTATGCTGGTGATGAACGCCTCCGACGAAGAACGGTTGAAGATCCATGCCGCCATACACGAAGGGCTCAAAAAC
>CAYOIU010000132.1:0-10278 GCA_964404085.1 uncultured Desulfobacteraceae bacterium
GACCTGAAAAAGCCCCATCTGTAAACTATTCTAAGCCCCACTCCTACACCCCCAAGCACCTGGCCGACAAGATCCTCACCACACGAAGCTCCATCGAGGGGGAACGGAAACTGGTGACGGTGTTCTTTGCTGATGTGGCGGACTTCACCTCCCTGTCCGAGAACCTGGACCCCGAGGAAGTCCATGAGATTATGGACGGGTGCTTCAAGATCCTGATGGACGAAATCCACCGCTACGAGGGCACCATCAACCAGTTCACCGGGGACGGGGTCATGGCCCTGTTTGGTGCGCCCGTGGCACACGAAGATCATGGACAGCGGGCATGCCATGCCGCCCTTTCCATTCAAAAAGCCATGGGAGAATATGGGGAAAGGATCACGAAGGATTACGGGGTTGCCTTCAAAATGCGCATGGGCCTCAATTCCGGTCCCGTGATCGTGGGGGCCATCGGCGATGACCTTAGAATGGACTACACCGCAGTGGGGGACACGACGAACCTCGCCTCCCGCATGGAGGGTCTGGCTCAGCCCGGGACTGTGCTTGTCTCTCAGAACACCTATCGCCTGATCCGGGACTACTTCGAATCGAAACCGCTCGGAACAGTGGAGGTGAAAGGCAAGGAAGCGCGCCAGGAGGTCTTTGAACTGGTCAAGGCCGGCGGAGCGGAGACAAGGCTCGAAGCGGCTACGGCAAGAGGTCTTACAAAATTCGTGGGGCGAAAGAACTCCATGGCCGCCCTCATGGAGGTGTACGAGAAGATGAGGAACGGCACAGGCCAGGTGGTGGGGGTCGTGGGAGAGGCAGGAGTCGGCAAATCGAGGCTCCTCTATGAGTTCAGAAACCGGCTGCCGGGAGAGGAAATCACCTATCTGGAAGGTCGCTGCATCCACTACGGCGGCGCCATGCCCTATCTCCCCATCCTCGACATCCTGAGGTCCTACCTTGAAATCGGGGAGGGTGAGCGTGAACCCGTCACCAGGAAACGGGTGAAGGAAAAGATCCTTCGGCTCGACGAGAAACTCCAGGGGGTCCTCGCGCCGATTCAGGGCCTCCTCTCCCTCAAAGTGGAGGATGAGGCCTTTCTCAAGCTCGAACCCAAAACGAGAAAGGAGAAGGTCTTCGAGGCACTTCGGGATTTAATCGTCAGAGGGAGCCGAGAACGGCCTCTTGTCATCGCCATAGAGGATCTCCACTGGATGGACAAAACCACAGAGGAGTTCCTGGACTACTTCATCGGTTGGCTGGCCAACGTGAGTGTCATGCTGGTTCTGCTCTACCGACCCGAATACACCCACCAATGGGGAAGCAAGTCCTACTTCAACCGGATCGGGCTGGATCAACTCACCCTGAAATCGAGTGCGGAACTGGTAAAGGCCATCCTTGAGGGGGGGGAGACCGCCCCGGAACTGAACGACCTCATTTTGAAACGAGCGGCCGGCAACCCGCTCTTTATGGAAGAACTGACCCACTCGCTTCTGGAGAACGGTTCGATTCAGATGAAGGACCAACAATATGTCCTTGCCCGGACCCCATCCGACCTCCAGGTGCCCGACACCGTTCAGGGGATCATCGCGGCCCGCATCGACCGGTTGGAGGAGAACCTGAAGAGAATCATGCAGGTGGCCTCGGTGATCGGAAGGGAGTTCGCCTTCAGAATCCTTCAGGCCATCAGCGGGATGAGGGAAGAACTCAAATCCCATCTTCTGAATCTTCAAGGCCTTGAGTTCATCTATGAAAAGAGCCTGCTTCCGGAGTTGGAATATATCTTCAAGCACGCCCTCACCCAGGAGGTGGCCTATAACAGCCTCCTCTCAAACAGGAGGAAGGAGATCCACAAGAAGATCGGGGAAGCCATCGAAAAACTTTATGCCGAAAACTTGGAGGAATTCTACGAGGTGCTGGCCTACCACTATGTGCGCAGTGAAAACAAGGACAAAGCAGTCGAGTACCTCGATCTCGCCAACCAGAAGGCGGCCAGGCTGAATGCTATGGAGGATGCCAAGTCCTATTTTGATGAGGCTATGAAACTTCTGGACACGCTACCTGATACCGCCATTAACCGACAAAGGCGCATCACCATATTAGTGAACCAGTCGCTCGTATTCACTCTGTTATTTCAACTCTCTTATTATTACGATCTGTTGATCCGCTATGAGCAGTTGGCTATCGAATTGGGGAATCATGGGTTGCTAGGAGCGTTCTTTGGGGCCAAAGGTGGTTGTGAGTGGTGGATCGGCAACTATGACCAGGCCATAGAAACGCTGAAAAGGGCTGCGGAGCTGTGTGAAACTGCCGGAGCCTTTGAATATGCCGGGGGAGCATATAACACGCTACAGTGGTCGCATTTGTGTAAAGGAGACTTCGAACAGGTTTTCAGATTCAAGGAGGAGGCCCTGCGGACCACCGAGGAGCGGTTCGACCTTCGGGTCTACGTCTGGGCCACTGTCGCAGCATCATGGGCCTATACGTCTCTGAACCGATGGGACGACGCGGTGGAAAATGGGATGGAGGCACTGAAGGTAGCCGAGGAATTTTCAGACAACAGTCTGATTTCTTTTGCGGCCTGCGTTATCTGCCAAGCCTATTGCTTCAAAGGGGAACTGGATCGCGCGATCGATTATGGAGAATTGGCGGTTCAGAAGGCCCCAACGCCTGCGGATAAGATATGGGCTCAAGGCTTTCTTGCCATGGCATGGTGCCGAACCGGAAAGCTGAATCAAGGGATTGAAACCCTGGGCGAGGTCATCGCAGCCCACAAGAAGGGTCGCTTTAGATTCGGCGAGGTCGGCTACATGATTATGCTTGGTTTCGGGTATTTTATGGCCGGGGAGTATGACAAAGCCATGAAAGCGCTCAAAGAGGGCCTGGAACTTGCCGAGCGCTCCGGCATGAAGTCGCACACCGGGCTTGCTCATTTGTTCCTGGGTCAAGTGGCTTTGAGATCAAACCCAACTCAAGCAGTTTACCACTTTGAACAGAGTGAAAGCAGTCTCAGAGCAATCGCGGCGGATCCCTCTGTTTTGGAATTCGTACGTGGGATCACTCTGTTTGCCAAAGGCGACATACAAGGGGTCCAAGTCCTGGAAGATGTATCTGACGCGTTTCTGAAAGACGGGAGTATCTGGCTATATATGACGACTGAACTCCTGCTCGGCAATATTTATCTGCAAATCGTGTTAGGGAAAGGACCTAAAGCCTTTCCTTTTCTCGCCAAAAATATCGGCTTCTTCATAAAAAGTTTCCCCCGTACATCTGATAGAGCTGAAAATCACTTAGAAAGAGCCATTAAAACTGCAAGAGAGATTGGAGCCAGTTCTATTTTAGGACAGGCCTGTCTTAACCTTGGTCATTTGCATAAATCAAGAAAAAAAGCCGAACAGGCTCGGAAGTGTATCTCCGAGGCTGTTCAGCTTTTTGAACAATGCGAAGCTGAAACGTACCTGAAACAGGCAAAGGACGCATTGGCGTCAATTGTGTAGGCGATGACTCTATGTCACCGAAAATCACCAATGTGTTGTGTATCCAACCCTCACCTCAAAACGATAGCTTTCTGTTGTTAATCTATCGTTTTCAGCTTCACTCAAAAGTAACGCATACGATACGCTATCATTCGCTCCCCTGCGTATATGGGTCGGACCGCGGCAAAACTTGTGGTCACTGCCATGTATCACAATCTCACCCAACCCTGTGATAAGAGAATAATATCCGGGATGGCAATGGGGGAGGACATGTGCATGTCGTGGCAAGTGATCTGCAATCCCACTGTAATAAACTGGACCACAATATCTTGAAGTCAAACCGATTTTTTCATATGGTGGAAGTGCCTATTTTTGACCGGTACCAAACTACCAGCAGAATTGTTGAATTTGCCTGAATTTAAGCATTATGCAAAAATTCTATACTGACTGCCGGACTGGATAAATCTGAGCGCACCCATATGTTGTGGTTGAGAAAATGTCGTACTGCATCTTTATCCGTCCGAACAGTTCCAGATCAATAAAACATATACCAGTAATAGAGTGTCGCTCATTGTTATAGATAGTGGCAAGATATACCAAAAGATAAAACTGTGATAATGTGGAGGACATGAGATTGTGATTCGAATCTTGGCCATCGCTGCTGGGCTCGCATTGACCGGCTACCCCTTGGTTATGATCTACAGGTTGACAGTTCCAGTCGTGGAATATCGTACGGGCAGCTATCACGACTTCATCGCTTTCGCGATCGCGCTCTTGATCATATATGGCGGCGTGTTGCTTGCGATTACAGTCTATTGGGCAAGGGTCGGAAGGACCCGGCGGCGTCTGAGCTATATCATAGTGTACGTTGCTGGCGGCTTGGGTGCATTGGCGGGCGGCATTATCTATATCGTCGTGAGTGGGGTCGGTGTTCTGATAACTCAAGGATCGTTCGAGAAGGGCTACGGCAATCTTTTGCCGGTCCTCCTGATTTTCGTGACGCTGTTCGGCGTGCTCGTGTCAGGAGGCATGGCGCTCTTGCTGTATGGCTTGCGGCCGTCGGGAGAGAAGGATGACCTGAAGATTGAGAGCATTGGCCAAGGCACCAACTCTGACCGAGACTCCTGACGTGATGCCTGCAATGTATTACAGATAGCGTAAAATCTTTCATATCAAACTGATACCACAATATCTGGTATCATGGGTGTTGACCGACGCGTCAGTAAAAGGAAAGAATGTATTATCAATTCTTGAACGAATTGAGATTCAGGTCAATTGAAGCTTAATGCAAATATTGTTAACTTGAGATTTCATAAAGGCAGCTATTTTTGGAATAGTCTCAATAAATCAGTAGATCGGTGATATCTGATCCCCCACAAGGCATCACCACCGGCTGGAACCCTGAATAAGGATCGACGAAATGTCGTCTGTGGGAGTATAAACGCTTATGGACCAATCCTGAGCTTCCTTCTCCAGATGACCTGACTCGATTCTCCTTCTCCTGAATCGAATCCTACCCTCATCCTATCTTTGTGTAAGTTCCAATATGCCATATGCTGAGTTCCTCTGTTTGAAACCTTTAAAAAGGGGGTGCCGTTATGGCAGAGAAAGGTTTTAAACGTAAGCTCACCGCAATCCTCAGTGCCGATGTGGAAGGCTACAGCCGACTAATGGGCGAGGACGAGGATGCAACCATTCGAACCTTGACTGCTTATCGGGAGTTGATGTCCACACTTATTCAAAAACACCGGGGCCGAGTGGTGGACTCCCCTGGGGATAACCTTCTGGCTGAGTTTTTGAGTGTCGTGGATGCAGTGCGTTGTGCGGTGGAGATCCAGGAGGAACTCAGGGTCAGGAACGCTGAGTTGCCTGAAAACCGCAGGATGGTATTTCGAATCGGGATCAACCTTGGAGATGTAGTCCAGGAGGAAGAGCGGATCTACGGTGATGGGATCAACATTGCGGCTCGTGTGGAAGGACTGGCAGAGGGGGGAGGAATCTGCATCTCCGGTACTGTCTATGACAGCATCAAGAACAAGCTCTCCCTGAGCTAAGAGTCCATAGGTGAGCATACTGTCAAGAACATCAAGGAGCCAGTTCGGGTGTATCGGATGAGAGTTGGTCCCGAGGCCGGGGTAAAGCCAAGCCCAAGACACTGGCAGAGGGCAGCTCTGGCTGCTGTGGCGGTCCTGGTTGTAGTAGCTGGGGCTTAGGCAATCTGGAACTTTTATTTCCGTCCGCCCCCGATTGAGCCTGCTTCTGTAGAGAAGATGGCGTATCCATTACCCGATGTGCCCTCTATTGCCGTGATGCCCTTCGTGAACATGAGCGGAGACCCGAAACAGGAGTTTTTCAGTGATGCGATCACCGAGAACATCATCACCACTCTCTCCAAGGTTCCCCGCTTGTTTGTGATATCCAGACAGTCAACCTTTTTCTATAAGGGCAAACCTGTAAAGGTTAAGCAGGTGAGTGAGGAGCTTGGGGTTCAGTATGTGCTGGAGGGAAGCGTTCAGAGGTCTGCCGACCGCATCCGGATTAATGCCCAACTGATCGATGCCCTCACAGGACATCATCTTTGGGCAGAGCGATACGAGCGTCATCAGAAAGACCTGTTTGCCGTGCAAGATGATATTACCATGAGGATCTTGAATGCCACCCGAGTGAAGCTTTCGGAGGGGGAAATATCTTCGGCGTACTCGAAATACTTTAAAGGAAGGCAAGGTTTCGATTGTTATTTAAAGATCATGGAGGCAGATAAGTACGCTGACCGTTTCACTCTTGAGGGCTTCTCCGTGGCTCGGCGGCTTTTAGAGGAGGCCATTTCAATATGTCCGGAAAATCCAATAGGGTATGTCCGACTCGGTTGGGCCTACCGGCTTGGCGCAATAGTTGACAAAACGCAGCCCTATCGGGAGGCTCTTGAGAAAGCTAAAGAGCTGACAAAAAAAGCTCTTGCCATGGATGATACTTTAGCCGACGCCCACATTCTTCTATCTATCTTATATAGATCAAAAAAGGAAAAGGAGTATGATAAGTCGATTGCTGAAGGAAGACGGGCTGTAGAACTTGATCCCAGCGGATCGACTGCCTATACTTACTATGGAGGGGCCCTCCTCTTTGCATGCCGGCCGGAGGAAGCCATTCCACTGTTGCAAAAAGCAATCCGACTCAACCCCAATGCTCAGGCCTTTTCCTTTGTATTTTTGGGCCATGCCCTCCGGAATGCGGGTCGGCTTGAAGAGGCGGTTTCGGCATATAAGAAAGCCTTTCAGCGTGCGCCTGATCATCTCATTGCTCATATTGGCTTGGCGACCGCATATAGTTTGATGGGTCGAGAGGAGGAGGCCCGCGCAGAGGCCCAAGCCATTCTCAGGATAAATCCAAAGTTCTCACTAATGCACTTTAAAAAAACAGCGCTTGTCTATAAGGATAAGTCGATAAATGACATGGTTCTAAATGCCATGACCAAGGCAATGAAGGAATAGAAAACAACTTGCAACAAAGTCCTACTTCTTTTCGCTATGCACATTTCTGGCCGTAATCTTTTCAGTTTCTCGGAATAGTAGGTCTTCATTCTTGAATCCTCCTTTCGATTTACGGATTTTGGACAGACCTGTCCGGTTCTCGAATCATTCGAGAAGATGGGTAGGGGGGCTATAATAACTTTGAGACTATTTTTCTCTCGATAAAAGCATAGGGAGCCGGTTACACACATAGGGAGGGGGAAAAGGGGATGACCATGATGAGTGGATAACACACAGTTGAGCAGCTTGCCTGCTCGAACTGAATGGTTGGATGATTCGGTTGAAAAAAGAAATAACTTCTTCCTTTCAACAAAGAATTGCACTCAGCTCCGGCGAGCCTTTTTAGACAAGGTAAGTCAAGAGCAGACTTGACCCGATTTTATCTACGATCCGAATAATTGCCGGACTCGGTGTGCCGGAACTGTATCCCCATTTCCCCTCTTTCTCGGTTTTAGAAATTATAAGCCAACGTTCTAACACTCCAGGAAGCCTTCAATATTGGACACAATGAATTATCTCGAACGGCAGCAAGCGGGAACGGAAACGCCGCCCTTTCAGGCGGCGTCCCGGGGGAGACACTTCCTCAGAAAGTGCGCCCAGCTACGCGTGTCTGAGGGCCTTCAGAACGATTTCGGGAGTGAGGGGAATGCGCCTGATGCGGACGCCCGTGGCATTGAAGAAAGCGTTGGCGACAGCAGGTGCCGCGGACGGCACGCCCGGTTCCCCGATGCCGCCCATTTTTTCGTTGCCTTTCACAATGTGGACCTCTATTTCAGGCACCTCGCTCATGCGGAGGACATCATAGTCGTCAAAATTGGATGACCTCACCCCTCCTTCTGCAAATTTCACCTCCTCCTTCAGTGCAGTGCTTAAGGCGTTTATTACCGCGCCCTGGATCTGGGCTTCCACGGTGTCAGGGTTCACTGCCAGGCCGCAGTCCAGAGCAACCACAATCCGATGGACCTTTACGCTGCCGTCTTTTTCGTTCACGGAAACATCCGCAACCTGCGCGACATCCGTCCCAAAGCAATGGTGCTGCGCAATACCCCGACCCATTCCCTGGGGCACGGGCTTCCCCCAACCAGCCTTCTCTGCTGCAACCTGAAGGACTCGCTGAGCGCCGTTGCTTTCCTTGAGAAGGGCCAGGCGAAATTCAAGGGGATCTTTTCCTGCCGCGTGGGCCAACTCGTCCATGAAGCACTCCGTCACAAAGGCATTGGGACCATTTTGGACCGAACGCCAGGGATCGACGGGCATAGGGAGTCCGGAAATGAGGAATTCGATGTACAGGTTCGGAATTTCGTAAAGGATTCTATTGCCGTCCGGGGAGTCCGGGAAATCCACGAGTCCCCACAGGCTCATGATGTCCACTCCGTTCTTAATCCCCTTAGGGTTGATGTCTTTCAAAAGAGAGCCTGCGACCGCCTTGTGAGACCAACCGATTAGCTGACCCCCGCCGTCGAGACCTGCCTCGATCCGCTGGCATGTGGCCGCACGAAATCGGTCGTGCTTGATTTCCTCCTCTCTGGTCCACACTACCTTTACCGGTTTTCCGGTCGCCTTGGAGACGATGACCGCTTCCGCCACGAAATCCGGGGTTGCCCGTCTTCCAAGTCCACATCCCATGTAGGTCGTATGGATCTTCACTTTTTCCGTGGGCAGCCCCGAAATCTGGGAGGCGACCAACTGAGCAACTGTCTGGCCTTGGGTAGGCGCCCACACGTCGCATCGATCCTTGCGCACGGAGGCGGTGCAATTGATCGGCTCCATGAGTGTGTGTGCAACATAGGGGACAAAGTATGTAGATTTGACCTTTTTGGTTGCGCCCTCCAGTGCCTTCTTGACATCCCCTCTTTCCACCGCCTTTGAACCCGGTTTATCCAACTCCTCCATGAGGGTCTTTTCTATGAAATCATTGTCCATGTGAGGAAGGATTCCTTTATCCCATTTGACGTCGAGAGCATCCCGGCCCTTCCACGCATCATGAAGGGATTTCGCGCAGACTGCAATCCCCATCGGAGCAGGAACGATCTTGATGACCCCTTTGACTTGTTGTGCCGCCTTCTCATTGAATGAAACAGGCTTTGCCCCGTAGGCCGGTGGACGGGCGAAAACCGCATAGTGCATGCCGCGAACCGAAACATCCAATCCGTAAACGGCGGACCCTTTCACTTTTGAAGGAATATCCAGCCGCGCAAGAGGCTTCCCGATGTAATGGAAATCTCTCGCGTCTTTGAGGGGTGGATTCTGGGGCACCTTCAGTGCGGCCGCTTCGAGGCAGAGTTCGCCGTAGGTCGCTTTACGGGAGCTCTTCTTGTGCGTGACTATTCCTTTAAGGGCCGCGCACTCATTCTCAGGGACCTTCCAGCGTGACGCTGCAGCCTTCACCAACATGACACGCCCTGCAGCTGCGGCCATCCGTAAAGGCTCATAAAACATTCTTACGCTCGAACTCTGTACTGTAATCTGCAATTTGAGATACGGGTGTGGGTTAATATATTCCTTCAAAGCCGCGCCCTGGTGCACCCGGACCCGTTTCCAATCCGCCTCCAATTCGTCAGCTATGATCATGGATAGGGCGGTATGGGTGCCCTGCCCCATTTCGGAGGAGCCGATGTAAGTGTTAACGGCGTTATCCGAGGTGATTTCATACCACACATTGGGTTTAAATCCCTTCAACGCTCCTTTGTCCTGGGAGGCATTAAGCAGCTTGTAGCCGAGGGGGCTCACGGAAACCGCAATGGTCAAACCGGTCGCCGTCAGAGAACCCTTCAGGAAAGCTCTTCTCGTGATGGATGTACTCATGCTCTCAGCCCTCCTTTCCAGCCATCTGAATGGCGGATTTGATGCCCTTCTTTATCCGGGGATAAGTCCCGCAACGACAGATGACATCATCCATTTTGCTTATGACTTGATCCGGGTCGGGATTCGGCTTCTTCGCTAGGATAGCGGCCACCTGCATGATGATACCGGGTTGACAGTAACCACACTGGACGACCTGCTCTTTGATCCATGCCCTCTTTACGGGATGGCTTTCGGGAAGTCCTTCGATGGTGGTAATTTTCTTTCCTTTCACTTCACCGACGGTGATGCTGCAGGATCTCTCTGCCTCACCGTCTACATGCACGGTACATGCACCACACTCTCCGATTCCGCATCCGTACTTGGTTCCCGTGAGCTTCAGGTTTTCCCTGAGCACCCAGAGCAGAGGCGTATCATCCGAAACTTCCACCCTATGAACAGAAAGATCACTCGCGTAGCGTAGCGAAGTCGGGTGAATCTTTTGGTTCTTC
>CAYOIU010000133.1:0-10265 GCA_964404085.1 uncultured Desulfobacteraceae bacterium
TGCCAAGTGCACTATGAGAAAGCACATGAAAAAGATTGTCAGATTCGCTTCTTTAGACGCGTTTAATGACGCAACTTCGTTTGAAGTTCTGAAGACCGGGGTTTTTACGATTCCATCAATAATAAACAGAAGGAGATTGGCTATGTCCGAACCGATCATGAAAAAAGCCGAAGGAGACGGCGTTTCAATCAATCTGGCCATATGGGAAGGAAAAGGCAAGACCGTCATCTGTATCCACGGCATCACCGCCAACTGCCGCTCGTGGGATGTGGTTGCCTCGGCCTTGTCTTCGGCACACCGGATCGTTGCAATGGATCTGAGGGGGAGAGGGGGATCGGACAAGCCCCCTTCCGGGTATTCCCTGGAGCACCACATGAAGGACATCATTGGTGTCATGGATGATCTCGGGCTTGAGAAGGCGGTCATCATGGGACACTCCCTGGGCGCCTTCATCTCCCTGGCCTTCGGTGCCCGCCACCCGGAGCGTGTGGATCGTATTGTCCTCGTCGATGGGGGAGGAAAACTGTCACAGGAACAATTTGACAGGGTTTTCTCGGCCATCAAGCCGGCCCTGGACCGACTGGGCAAGGTTTTTCCCTCTGAGGATGCCTACCTGGATGCGATGAAGGCTTCCCCTTACATCCATCCCTGGTCTGCCGCCATAGAGGGCTATTATCGTTATGAACTGGAGGATGTGGAAGGGGGCGTTCGCTGCAACATCAGCCCCGAACACATCGATGAAGAGGCCGAAAACGTAAGGAAGGTGAAACCTGACACGCTTTACGACAAGGTGGCTTCCAAGGTTTTGATCCTGCGGGCCACGGAGGGATTTGTAAGCCAGGACGATCTCCTCCTGCCGGAGCCCGTCGTCCGGAAGATGGTGAATGAGATCCCGCATGCCACGCGTTTTGATGTGGAAGGGGTGAACCACTACGGGGTCGTGTTTCAGCCCGATCCAGGCAGGGACCGGGCCCTCCTTGATTTTCTTGCAGAATAGGGGAGGCGGGAGAGGAAAAATGTCGAAAAGAAGAGGATTGAACAGGGGTGTCGCCGTCATCGGCGCCGGCATGTCGAAATTCGGGATGTTCAAGGAAAGGGATTCAAAGGATCTGTTTGCCGAGGCCTTCAAAGAGGCGGTTGGATCGGTGGACAAGGGACTGGATCCCAAGGATATTGATGCCCTCTACCTGGGAAACTTTTCCAATGATTTCTTTATGCATCAGTCCCATTGGGGTCCTATTATCTCAGACCTGATTGGAATGGCGCCCAGGCCTGCCACACGTACGGAGGGCGCCTGCGCATCGAGTGCCCTGGCCTTTCGGGAAGGCGTCTTTGCCATAGCTTCAGGATTTTATGATATGGTTCTGGTAGGCGGTGTGGAAGAGATGTCGAAAAGAAACACCGAACAGGTGGCCGAAGGACTGGCACTTGCCACGGTTCCTTATGAAGGGCGGGCGGGGTTCACGTTCCCCGGTGTCTTCGGTGCAGTGGCCACGGCCTATTTTGCGAGATATGGGGCCGACCGCGAACATCTCATGGATATCACCATCAAGAGCCACGAAAACGCGCCTTTGAATCCAAAGGCCCAGTTCCCCTTCACGATCAGGGATATGATGAACGCAAAGATCGAGAGTGCCGAGAAAAAGGGCAAGAGTCTGCCCCAGTGGGAAGATGAAAAGGCCTTCCTCCATGATTCGCGCGTTAATCCGGTGGTCGCCTGGCCCATGCACCTCTTCGATTGCTGCCCCATCAGCGACGGCGCGAGTTGCATGCTGCTGGTTGCCGAAGAAATGGCGAAGAGCTTCACCGATGATCCGGTCTATGTGGCGGGAATCGGACAGGGGAGCGGAAAGGGCCTCCACGCCTGCGAAGAGCTGACCTCGTTTGAGGCCACCCGTTATGCAGCGGCAGAGGCCTACGAAATGTCAGGGCTGACCCCGGATGACATCCAGTTCGCCGAGGTCCACGACTGCTTTTCAATCGCGGAGCTTTTCCACATAGAGGACCTGGGTTTTTTCAGGCCGGGCGAGGGATACAAAGCCGTTGCGGAGGGCCGGACGAAACTGAACGGACCCAGACCCATAAATACCTCGGGGGGGCTCAAAAGCAAGGGCCACCCGGTGGGTGCAACAGGCGTGGCACAGTTGTACGAGGTCTGGACCCAGTTAAGAGGAAAGGCGGGCAAGAGACAGGTGCCCATCAGGAACCTGCGAGTCGGGGCGGCACACAACCTTGGCGGTACCGGCGGGACATGTACGCTGACCATCCTTGAGAGGAGATGAGATGATGGAACAGAGACCCATAAACGATATTTCATTCCAAAGATTTTTGGATGAAGAAAGACTCATGGGTTCGGAGTGCGGATCTTGCGGGGCCCGTTTCGTACCTCCTCGTTCCCTTTGTCCGACATGTATTTCCTCAGAGATGAAATGGGTGGAAATAGAAGGTAACGGCAAACTGGCCGCTTTCACCTGTATTACCATTGCTCCGCCATTTATGATTGCCCAGGGGCATAATCGAAAAAACCCCTATTGTTCAGGTGTCGTTGAACTGGATGAGGGAGGTCGTGTGGACGCACGCATCATCGGAGTCGATCCGACAAAACCCGAAGAGATCAAGGTGGGGATGCCGGTCAGGTTGACCTTCATCCACTGGGGGGAAGGAAAAGAAAAAGAGGCCTTCCTGGCTTTTGAACCCGCATAGGACCTCCCCGGGTAATCCCTGAGAGCTTTCAAAAGTTGCACATGACTTTCCATAAACCGCTGATGGAACCGTAAAAAGTCGGGTCCCAGGCACGATGATGACTTGCAACGAAGTCGATTAATTAAACGCGTATAAAGAAGCGAATCTGAAAAAGATTGTCAGGTTCGGTTCCCATTCGTTGTTCATAGGCTCCTGTTTGCGGCATAAGTTAGCTTCTTTGGAAGGCATTACCCTTACTTTGAAAAAAATCCCTGAATGCTTGAATCGCCGATGTGATGTCGTCCCGGTCCACATCCAGATGTGTCACCAACCGAACCCGCTTTCCACCCGTGATCAGGATACCCCTTTCGCTAAGATAACCTGGGAGTGCGGCAACGTGCGCCTCGGAGGGTTCAATAAAGACCATGTTGGTCTGGGCATCTGAATAGTCAACGGTCAGGTCGTTGATCCCGGACAGTCCCTCGGCCAGCAGGGCGGCATTCCTGTGGTCCTCTTCCAGCCTCTTCACGTTATTTTTCAGGGCATAGATCCCTGCGGCCGCAAGGATGCCCGCCTGTCTCATCCCGCCGCCGAGGACCTTGCGCCAGCGACGGGCTTTTTTTATGGTTTCTCCGGTTGAGCAGAGTATGGATCCCACCGGTGCCCCAAGGCCTTTGGAGAGACAGACCGATATGGAGTCGAAGTGGTGTGTGATCTCCTGGACGGGGACGCCTAGCTTTATGGCCGCGTTGAAGACGCGGGCCCCGTCAAGGTGCATCTTCAGGTGGTGTGTCCGGGCAAACGTATCGGCCTTTGAAAGATAATTGAGGGGCAACGCCCGGCCCGCCTGCGTGTTCTCGAGGCAAAAGAGCCGGGTACGGGCAAAGTGGTAATTGTCCGGCTTGATGGCCTCGGCGGCCTTTTCCAGGTCCAGGGTGCCGTCACCATTGAAATCCAGGGGCTGGGGTTGGATGGAGCCGAAAATGGCGGCTCCGCCTCCTTCATATCTGTAGGTGTGGGCCAGTTGCCCCACGATATATTCGTCACCCCTTGCACAGTGGGAAAGGAGAGCCAGCAGGTTGCTCTGGGTGCCGCTGGTGGCGAAGATGGCCGTTTCGGTGCCGATCATGTGGGCCGCGAGTTCCTCAAGACGATTGACCGTCGGGTCCTCGCCGTAGACGTCGTCGCCGACGTCGGCCTCTGCCATGGCAGTCCGCATCCCGGGTGTCGGGCTGGTAACGGTATCACTTCTCAGGTCTATGGTCTTTGCTTTCATCATGATGCAAAACTCTCGTCGATGATCTCCATTGGAGACAGGTCCCTGCTCTTGATGGCCGTGGCGGAGGCCTCCACTTCCGGAAGAACGTTCTTGATGAAATACCTGGCGCCGGTGATCTTGCCGGCGTAGAAGGCGGCGTCTTTGTTCTCCTTGACGAATGCTTTCCATTGGGCCCGGTCCGAAGGGTTGGCACCTTTTTCTCCGGCCAGGGAATCAAGCTTCTCTTTGGCCACACCGGCCTCCCAGAGCAGAAGCCACCCCGCGATCACCTTGCCCATCATCATGAGGAAAGGATAGGCATTGGTGAGGGGAATGAGAAAATTTCCCTCTCCCGCGCATTGCGCGAAAAAGAGACCCATCTCGCCGAGGGTGTTGACTTCACTTTGAACATCGGCTGAAAGATCATCCAGACCATGGCTGTCTTTGTACCTGGCGACCGTTGCATTCATCTCCCCTAGGAGGGCCATGAATGAAGCCCCGTTCCTGCGGGGGAGCTTCCGGACCACCAGGTCCAGTGCCTGTATGCCGCTTGTGCCTTCATAGATGGAGGCAATCTTCTCGTCGCGCAGGATCTGCTCCACCGGGTAATCCGCGCAATAACCGTATCCTCCGTATACCTGGATGGCTGTCTCCGTCACCCTGAAGCCGGTATCCGAATTGTAGGCCTTGCAGATGGGGGTGAGGATTTCCAGAATGCCCAGCCATTTCTCTTTTTCAGCCTCATCGTCTTCGCTCACTTCCCTGTCCGCGCAAAGGGATGTGTAGTAGAGGAGGGCTCGCATGCTCTCCACGTTGGATTTCATCCAGAGGAGCATTCTGCGGACATCCGGGTGCTCAATGATCGGGACCCGTGGCGCGTGTGGGTCCTTGAATTTGGTGACTGAAGAGCCCTGCAACCTCTCTTTGGCGTACTGGAGCGCGTGCAGGTAGGCCAGGGAACCGCTGGACTCCCCCTGGAGCCCCACTGCGATGCGTGCCTCGTTCATCATCTGGAACATGACCTTCATGCCTTTCCGCTCTTCCCCAAGGAGTTCCGCGTAGCAATCCCCGTTGTCCCCGAAGTTCAGAAGGCAGGTGGCACTGCCGTGAATCCCCATCTTTTCTTCGATCTTGGCCACCTCGAAGTCGTTGCGTCTGCCCAGGCTTCCGTCATCATTGATCAGGTACTTGGGCACGAGGAATATGGAAATGCCGCCTGTGCCGTGAGGGTCCCCTTTAATGCGGGCCAGCACGGGATGGATGATGTTTTCGGTGAGGTTATGGTCCCCGGCGGTTATGAAGATCTTTGACCCCTGGATTCTGTAGGTACCGTCCGGCTGCCTAATGGCCTTTGAGCTCAGGTTGCCCACATCGGATCCGGCGCTGGGCTCTGTGAGACACATGGTTCCCGCCCATTCGCCGGTGACCATTTTTTCAAGGTATCTTTTCTTCTGTTCCTCCGTCCCGTAGGTTTCAATGAGGCGGGCGGCCCCTTCGCTGAGACCCGGGTAGCAGAGAAAGGAAAAATTGTGGACGAACCAGTTCTTTGCAGCCACCGATATCACGTAGGGGAGACCCTGCCCGCCAGCCTCCCGGGAATAGCTCATGGTGCCCCAGCCCCCTTCGCAGTAAAGCCGGTAACACCTGTGGAAAGCCTTGGGGACAAACACCTGCCCGTCTTCAAGCCGGCATCCTTCTCGGTCCCCTTCAACCAGTGTCGGGAAGATTTCGTTGACGGCGAATTTCCGGGCCTCGGCGAGGATCATGTCGAACAGGTCTCTGGAAAATTCCTGAAACATGGGCTTTTCGCAGAGCCGGTCCACCCCGAGCATTTCAAAGAGCAGGAATTTCTGGTCCCGTTCATCCAGGATTAAATTGGCCATTTAGAACCTCCCTAATTATTTGACACCAAAACTGTTTAAGTGGACTTTTTCATAGGGCAGGACTTCCTTTTTGTGGGGTGGCTTTTCCTCGTCCGGGTATCCCACAGCGATCATGGAAAGGACCTTCAAGTCGGAAGGCAGACCCAGGAGTTGGGCGATGAACTCTTCGGCCGGTTCACTCCCTTGGTGCATCCTTTCGCGAATCTGGATCCAGCAACTCCCGAGATCCAATGAAGCGGCAGTCAAATGGATGATGATAGAGGCAATGGAGGCGTCCTCCACCCAGATGTCGGATTTTTTTGGGTCGGCACAGACCACAATCCCCAGAGGGGCGCCTTTGATGAATGTGGAACCATGTTCCTTGGCTTGGGAGAGCTTCTGAAGGATGCTCTGGTCCGTTACCACGACAAATTCCCAGGGGTTCCGTCCGATGGATGAGGGAGCCCGCAGCGCGGCCTCGATCAGCTTGTCAATCTTTTCAGGCTCGACCTTCTTGTCCTGGTACTTGCGGATACTTCTTCTTTTCTCCAACAGCGATAACAACATGAAATCCCTCCTTCAAATAGTATTTATTGATTCAGATTTCTGCCGATCCACTCGGCATATTCCATCTTCGACACGGCTATGGATCAGTCCAGCTTTCTGTACTGTTTAAATAAAAGCAACCCTCCCCAGAGAAATGCAGCGATGAATACGAGCGTACCCATGACGACGGACATTCTTGCCAGCAAATGATCATAGCGCAGAAGACCTGTTTCCGCCAGGATGAATTCCCAGTCGTGGAAACCATAGGGGGATGAACGGCCCACGTTTCCCCCCAGGAGCGGGAGGCTGAGTGACCTGGCGTCGTTGATGTAAGGTGCCAGGTCGAAGAAATTCTGTCCAAACCACCAGAGTGAAACGGAACCACCAAAAGGGTCCCGCGTCTGGATAAGCAGAACGCCAAGACAGACCAGGGGCATCACGAGCTGTCCAAGGCTCCCCCCCAGAGAAGTCATGAATCGACCAAATGGACGAAAGACGATGTGGCCGAACTCATGAAAAGGCAGGTTCACGAAGTGCATGAGGGATCTGCCAGCCTTATTGCTTTCGATGGGGGCAATGATAAAGGTTATCCCCCAGACGAGGATAATGATGAAGGTAATGATTCTACCGGTGAAATAGAGCCGGTTGGTAGATGACGGTGTAAAAAAGAGCAGGCTGAAGAGGCTGTTTGGAGATTGATCCGCGGTTTCAGAAATGTCTTCCCCTGTTGGCTCTGAAGGCTTGGACAAACTCCTCTGCGCCCTCTCAAATTTTTCAAATATAAGCCCACAGCGTGCACATTCCGTGTTGGATGCGTCTTGCTCGAATTTGCATTTGGGACAGTCGAGGGTGTCAGATTCCATATGGGCCTTCCATATTCCTCAAAGTATTCGATAGTATTTCAGGATCGCCCATTCAAACAACTTGGCGGGTAGTATCCTTTTGAGGCCAACCGCAAGTTTTTCCGATATGGGTCCGGTCATGTAACGGAGGCGCGGCGATTTCTTGGTGATGATGCGTGCCAGCAAGTACCCGATCCGCTCCGGTTTCGGTCCCCTCATTCCATCTGCTTCCATGACCCGAAGCGCCTTTTCGAACCGTTCTTCGTAGACGCTTTTGTTCCCTCGGGCCGTCCGGGTCTTGCGTCGATGGGCCGTGAACCCCGTCCTGTAGTCCCCCGGCTCGATCATGACGACATGGATACCGTAGGGCCTGACCTCCGCACGGAGCGCCTCGGTGAATCCTTCGACGGCGAACTTGCTTGCGCTGTAGATCCCTTGAAAGGGTATCCCGATCAAGGCCCCCGATGGAGCTGATGTTGACCAGATATCCGCCGCCCTGCTCCCTCATGACCGGCAGAACGGCCCTGCACACCCGAAGGATTCCGAAAAAGTTGGTCTCAAGTTGGGCCCGGGCTTCATCCACATCCGAGTCTTCCACGGCCCCGGCCAGACCGTACCCGGCGCAGTTGAAGACCACATCCAGCCGGCCGGCCCGGTCTAGGACATGTCTTACGCCTCGTTGGACCGAATCCTCCGAGTCTACATCCATGGGAATCAGCTCAATAGAACTGGGATGGACCGGCTCAGGCCCGGGTGGATCAGCCGGATCCGGTGCGTGACGGCTGGTGCCGAAAACCCGGTATCCCCTCTGATGGAGAATCCGGGAACAGGCTTCTCCGATCCCCGAAGAAGCACCTGTGATCAAGACCACACGTTGTGGATTAGGTTCCATAAGAACGCATCATACAACAATCAATGCTGGGGTCAAGGTCCGGCATGGAGAATTGAGGGATTCTTGATTTGTGTGGGTCCATTGAACAGGGGGCATAAAGGGAGGGAGTGAGAACAATGAGTGAAAACCAGAATCCGATTCAAAAGTCGGAAGTATTGTGCTATCTTATTTGGAGCTTAAGCGGTACGAAGACAAGGCAACGTCATCCCTTGCAAAATGTGACCGAAAAGAACTCGGCGTCGTATCCTGAAAGCGCGTTACAAAGACCACTTCTTCACATGAAAGGAGGATCTATGTTTCCGAAAAAAATGCTCATTTTTCTTGCTGCTGTGTTTCTCATCACTGCGCCGGTAATGGCCCGCGCGGATGAGATCTGGCTTTCAAACGGGGATCATCTCACGGGAAGAGTCGTCAGCATGGCGGCCGGAAAGCTCCATTTTGAAACAACTTACGCCGGAAAGATTGCTGTTTCATGGGGTGAAATCTTGAGGCTGCAAACCGAAACACCCATCAAAATCATTTTACAAGACGGGACTACCGCTGAAGGAAAGATCGAGGCCGGAGGCTCAGGGAAGGCGAATGTGAAGCCGGAACAGCTTGAAGAACCGATAAGTTTCATGCTGGCCCGTGTAAAGGAGATTAACCCGGCTCCTCCCGGCCCGGCTGTCAAGTTGAAAGGTCGAATAAACATCGGGACGACCGTTACAAGGGGAAACACCGAAACCGACAGCTATTATGGGGACGGGGAACTGGTCGCACGAACCAAAAAGAACCGGTTTACTTTAGGTGGCAGGTTTACCCGGGAAAAAGACAAGGGTGACAGTACGGTCGACAACCAGACCGGCTATATGAAATATGATCATTTTCTCACAAAGAAACTGTACGTTCAGACCAATGCCAGGGGGACAAAGGATCGGTTCAAGGATCTGAATCTGAGAACCGCCTTCGGGGTGGGTCTGGGCTATCAATTCCTAGAAACCGACAGGAGCAATCTGTCCTTTGAGGCGGGCCTAAGCTACGTCAATGAAGACTATATTGAGGCCGAGGATGACAGCTTTGCGGCCGGTCGTTGGGCATTGAGTTTTGACCACCTTCTTTACAGGGATGTTGTGCAGTTTTTCCACTTCCATGAGGGCTTGCTCAGTCTTGAGGATAACGACGACCTGACCATCCTGAGCCAGACCGGTCTTCGATTCTTCTTCCTCAAGAATTTCAATGCCACCGCCCAGTTCAATTACGACTGGGACAAGAGTCCTTCACCCGGCCTAAGAAAAGCCGACAAGACCTATCTGTTCACGCTTGGTTATCAGTTTTAGGCGTCCCCGGTCCTCAGGTGGGTTTCCCTGGGGACCGGGAAGGTGTTAAAGTAGGTGGCGCTGCAGGGGCAATTGGTAATGATTGGAGCGTGCAATTGTTTCCCCTCGCTTCGCGGCATACCCAACTCCGGGCACGCTCATTTCCAAGCGCCCGGCCAACTCCGTCAAAGACAATCCCAAACGATTGACAGCCCAGTAGCAGAACAGGCTTTTGGCCATGACCTTCTTTTTCTGTTTTCCTTTTGAGACGATTTCATCCGGCTGCATGGAGAATATCTGACCAACGCCTTCGATCAGGCGATTCAGGTTATAGCCCTGCCGGAGCAAATCGTAACGACGTTCGTCCTTTTTTGCCGCGAGGGAAAAAATCTCATCTGCAAATTCCGAATCTCCAAGGATCCTTTCATCAGTCTTGACTTGCCCGCCAAGTCTTGGTCGGGACTCCTGAACCGGTACCCGGTCACCCAGACTGCGAAACAGTCCACATCCGATCAAATCGTTAGCTTGGTCCCGGTTGAGACCTTCAGCGACATAAGAAAAATAGGCCTCCCGGGCGGTTTTTCCGGTGCTTCCGAAACAGTCGAGAACATGGTTCACGTCCTGCCACCGGTTCCGGACCACGCCCATCAACGCGCCATGCCCGCTGTAGGGATATTTGTTGAGACGGGTAAGACCGGAAACCTGCCCCGACCAAAGCGGAGTGAGGTGAATGTACCGAACGAGTTCTTCCAGATAGGCGTCCTCCTGGAAGACAACGGACCTGTAACGGTTCCGAAAAAGCCTGCCCCGACGTCCGTGCCGGTGATTGAATGAAGCAACATAGCCGGTGAGCAATCTCATCATTAGAGTGGGCAGTGGGGCAAAGGT
>CAYOIU010000134.1:0-10248 GCA_964404085.1 uncultured Desulfobacteraceae bacterium
CCGAAGAGACGCTGATAGACGACCTGTGCCGAGCGCTCAATTCCGGCCACGAGGGGTGCCTCTCCGTCCTCCGACATGGGTTCAAGTGCTTTGGCAAGCTGTTTAGGGTTGCCTATTTCGCCCCGGCCAGTGGAATGAATCCCGAAACCCAAGCGCTTTATGCCGCCAATAAGCTCACCATTACGCGCCAGCTCCGGTACTCGGCCAAGCATGGGAATACACTCGATGTGACCCTGGCCCTTAACGGTATTCCCGTCGCTACACTGGAACTCAAGAATCCTATGACCGCCCAGAACTGGCGGCATGCGATCACGCAGTACAAAAACGACCGCGATCCGTCAGATCTGATTTTCCAGTTCAAAAAACGTACCCTTGTACATTTCGCTGTGGACACCGATGAGGTCTATATGACCACACGCCTTTCGGGCAAGAGCACCCGCTTTCTGCCTTTCAACAGGGGCTGTGGCGGCGGTGCAGGCAATCCGGAAAATCCCGGCGGCTACAAGACCGCCTATTTATGGGAGGCGGTACTGGAGCGTCACAGCTTCCTGGATATTCTTGCAAGATTCATTCATCTGCAGGTGGAAGAAAAGAAGCTCGGTGGGAAGCGAATCAAGAAAGAAACCATGATATTTCCTCGCTATCACCAGCTTGATTGCGTGAGGAAACTTGTGGCGGAGGCACGCGAGCACGGCACCGGCACCAACTACCTGATCCAACACTCCGCCGGTAGCGGTAAATCCAACTCCATTGCCTGGTTGGCCCATCGGCTTGCGAGTCTTTACAACGAAAATGACGAGAAGGTTTTCGACTCTATCATTGTGGTTACCGACAGGGTTGTGCTCGACCAGCAACTGCAAAACACGATTTACCAGTTCGAGCACAAGCAGGGGGTTGTCCAGAAGATCGACATCGACTCGACCCAATTGGCGGAGGCCCTTGGGTCCGGTGTGCCGATTGTGATTACCACGCTCCAGAAGTTCCCGTTCGTAACCGAGAAAATGGGTGATTTGCCTATGCGCCGATACGCGGTGGTTGTTGACGAAGCCCACAGTTCCCAAGGCGGTGAGACGGCAACTGAACTCAAGGGTGTGCTCGCCGGTGCTGCCATCAAGGAAGAGGCTAGAGCAAAAGCCGAAGAGGAAGGGTTGCCCGATTATGAAGAGGAAATCCTGAAGACCATGGCAAAGCGGGGGCATCAACCCAATATCAGTTTCTTCGCCTTCACTGCGACGCCCAAATACAAGACCATGGAGGTCTTCGGCACACCAGGCGCCGATGGCAAACCGAATGCCTTCCATCTATACAGCATGCGGCAGGCCATCGATGAGAAGTTCATCCTCGATGTGCTCCAGAATTACACGACATACAAGACCTATTACAGGTTGATCAAATCAATTGAGGATGATCCACAAGTGGACAAACGCAAGGCCGCGCGGGCGCTGGCACGATTCATGAGCCTGCACCCGCACAATATTGCGCAGAAAACTGAGGTTATGGTCGAGCATTTCCGCCACTTCACGATGCACAAGATCGGGGGCAAGGCCAAGGCTATGCTGGTGACCTCCAGCCGCCTTCACGCGGTCAGATACAAACAGGCCTTCGACAAATACATCACTGATAAGGGCTATACGGGCATTAAAACGCTGGTGGCTTTTTCCGGGACTGTAATCGACCCGGACGCAGCAGGTGTCGAGTACACGGAACCAGGTATGAACGTGGACTCCAAGGGGAAGCACATCAAGGAAAAAGAGTTGCCTGAACGGTTCGGGACCGAGGAATACCAGGTTTTGCTCGTTGCGGAGAAGTACCAGACCGGCTTTGATCAACCCCTCCTTCACACGATGTATGTGGACAAGCGTCTGTCGGGCATCCAGGCCGTGCAAACACTTTCGCGTCTTAACCGGACGCATTCCGGCAAGGAGGACACATTCGTCCTTGATTTCGTGAATGAACCTGATGAAATTCTCAAGGCCTTTCAGCCCTATTATGAGCAGACTCTCATTGGTGAGCGTGCTGAGGCCCAGCAGCTTTATGAACTGCAAGCCAAGCTCGACGGCCATCAGGTCTATTTCAAAGCCGAAGTTGAGGAGTTCAGTAAGGTCTTTTATAAGCCCAAACCAAACCAGACGACGGCGGATCATGCCCGGATGAATGCCTGCATTGATCCGGCTGTGGGACGCTATAACGGTCTGGATGATGATGTCCGGGAAGAATTCCGCAAAACGCTTGTGGCCTACAGAAACCTGTATTCCTTCATGTCACAGGTGATCCCGTTCCAGGACACCGACCTCGAAAAGCTCTATTCGTACATCCGATTCCTGCTGACCAAGCTGCCAAGGGGTGACCGAGGCCCGATCTATAACTTCAACGACGATGTGGCGCTGAAATATTACCGACTGCAGAAGATCGGCGAAGGATCAATCGTGATGGAGCCGGGCGCTACCTACGAGGTTTCGGGCCCCACTTCCGTTGGAACGGGTGTTGCCCGAGGAGAGCAGATCGAACTTTCCAGGCTGATTGACATCCTCAATGAACGGTTCGGGACGGATTTCCGTCCGGGTGACCAGTTGTTCTTCGAGTCCATTCGTGAAGATGCGGTATCTGATAGCAACCTCCGCCAGGCGGCGCTCGCCAACACGATGGAAAACTTCGGTTACGTTTTTCGCAAGGCTTTGGAAGGGCTCTTTATAGACCGAATGGACCAGAACGAAGAAATTACAGCGAAATTCATGAATGAGGATCAGTTCCGGGATACGGTCAGCAAGCATCTCCTCAAGGAAGTCTACGAAAAGATCAGAGAGGAGGCTGAAGGTACAACCGTTTATTGAAGAAATAGCACGCTTTTTTAACGATAACCCGGGAAAAATCGAGTACCTCAAGGGAATGCTGAAAGAAGGCATGAAACCCGCTAACCTCCCTGTGAAGGTCTGGAGCGAGACCAAAATTCCTGCCGAGGTGAGAAAGGCGATTTGCAAGGAAAACCCCGGAAGTGACCCCCGAAGGAAGGACCATGTCGGGACTAAGTCGGGACCAAGTTCTTAAGCTTTTGACGCGCTGCCAGCCTGATTGGCGCAAGCGAAAAGAAACGCTGGACAAATTCAGACTATCATGAGGGTCCTCAGACTTAAGACCAACAGCAGGGTAAATACCGAAAATCTGGTGGGGAACGGATTGAATCCTCTTGGAAAAGACAAGACGAGTTGGCACCCGTTTGCGATCGAGGTCAGGGCGCGATCAAAATGGACGACCTGCATAGCTGGATCTTTTCGCACCAGGGAGAAATTCCAGGGGAGACGGACAGGTTTCTTGATGGTCTATTCAAAGGGAGGACAACCCATGATGAGAAGTATTGGAGAAACATAGCGATGAAAATCGGACGCAACGATCCGTGTCCATGCGGAAGCGGGAAAAAATACAAGAAGTGCTGTTTGCTGAAAGCGGAGACCCCGTCTCAAACGTTGTACTATCGGCGATTGTCCGAGGCCCATGATCGGCTCGCGGACCGTTTGATTGCCTATGCCGCCCAGACCTTCGGGGAGGATGCCGTTGATGTGGCGATGCATGAGTTCTTGATGTGGCCCGACACGGAAGACGAGATCAGCGAGGAGATGCTTGACCGGGCAGACCCTCTGTTCTGGCCCTGGTATGTGTTCAACTGGGAATACGATCCCATCGATGCCGAAGTGGAACTTGCTGGTCCTGAGGGCCGGACGGTTGCCGAGCTGTATGCCGAGGAACGCAGCGGCAAACTCGATACGCTGGAAAGGCGGCTGATCGATAGCATCAACCGAAAGCCCTACAGCTTTTTGGAGGTTTTGAGCGTCGACAAGGGAAAGGGGATGACGCTGCAGGACATTCTTAAAGGTGCTCGTATCGAGGTCCAGGAGCGCTCAGGGTCGGAATATGTACAATCAGGGGATCTGCTCTTCGGCCGTGCGGTTCTTGTGGACGGCGTGGGAATGCTGATTGGGCTTGCCGCGACCATTCTTCCTCCCGGCCGCAAACCGGATATTATCCAATTGAGAAAACGACTGCGCCATGATCGATCTGCCATAACAGACAACACTCTTTATGACTGGGACACTGAAATCCGGGATTTGTATTTCGACATCGACCGCGCATTGCATGGCGTTCCGCAATTATGCAACACGGACGGTCATCCACTGGAATTTCACCGGCTGATTTATGACATCTCATCGCCCGATGAGATATTTGAAAAGCTATGTGATCTGTGTGTTACTACGACACCCGAGGAACTGTGCGCCGATGCGGAGCGTGACGACGTCGGCCGGATTATTAAAGTTGAAATTCCCTGGGACCGCCAGGGACACAAAGCGAGTCCCGGAATGCCCAATACGATTTTGGGCCGTATCGTGATCAACGGCCATCGGTTGACCGCGGAAGTCAACTCGGCCGAGCGGACAGAGGCATTGCGCCGTGAGATCGATACTCGGCTTGGTGACAGTGGTCGGTTCAAATTTGACGAGATTCAGGATCTGGATGCACTAATGAGCCGCCCTACCGAAAGCTCAGCTCAAAAAAAACATTCAAAAGAACATGAAGACCTCATGCAGTATCCTGAAGTGCAGGATCAGGTGGCTGAAATGATGGGCAAGCACTGGGAAAGCTGGGTGGATCAAATTACTCCGGCCCTGGGAGGGAAATCTCCGAGAGAGGCCGTGGAAACCGCTGACGGGTGCGAAGCTGTTGAAGCGCTTCTGAAAGATGCCGAGAGGGCCCGGGGACAGGATCCCTTTACTATGGAATTGAACCGAAAGGGGACGCAACGGGTAAGAGAAATGCTCGGTTTGAATCATCGAATCATGCCGAAAGAAACCACAAAACATCAGGACTTGGAAGAGATCGAGTACCGCAAGGGCATGCTGGCCGAAGGAATAAATCCTGATAACCTGCCTGCGAAGGTCTGGAGAGGCCCCGAGATTTCTGCCGATGTGAAAAAGGCGATCAACGATGAGAACCTGCTCAATCTCGGTGGGATTTATGGTGACAAAAATGCCGGTGATCCTGTGGAGTATGACAATTTGAAGCTGGTCCTGCCCGACGATACTGTCGAGATAACGGTCTTCAACCGCGGGATAACGCTTTTCACTTCGGATGACGAAAAGGTTCGGCGCATCCACCGGGTCCTCTGCAAACTGGACGAATCAGGGAAGGCCTGATGGCGAGTAGGAAACCAGGTATAGAAAAAGTTGCGTGGTCTGGCAGCGTTATCTCCGTCCAGCCCCGCATTAGGCTTATGCGGTCCTTCGATGAGCGGAGCCATAGCTACCTGGGATATGTGCTTCGGGTTGAAGGGACAATCGGTGACGAACCCGCTGAATTCCAGATCGCTGTCGGGAAGGGCGCGAAGGAGAAGCATCTTTTCCGCGTAGGCATGGAAGTAAGCGGCCTGGCGGTTCCGGTGCCTGATCCGCGGCTTGAGACGACCGGTTTCTACAAGGCAAGCGGTTTGAAGATATTGAAGGGTGCCGAGGATGACATCCCGGTTGGGCCCCCGTTTCATGGGGTGCCGCCCGGCCTGGAAAACTATCGCAGCCGGGGACATCGCCGTTTAGACGCCCGCACCTACGATGCCAAATGCGGGACCTGCACCTGGGGCTGCCGGATGCCGGTGGAAATGATCATCGACCACTGGAATCCGTCCCGGAGACGGTATCGGTTCGAGACCTTCTGCTACGGTCCCAAAAGCTGTTCTTTCTACCGGGCTGGCCCTACACGCAAGGTACCGGGGCGCAAGGGCATGTCCTACACGGAAGAGGACTGGGTTGACGAGGATGCCACCGCCCATCGGGGGCCGGATGATTGAGGATAATTACATGACCAAAGGCTTCAATCCCATTTTCACGATAACTAACCGCATCACTGCCGGACTGACCCAAATCGAGCGGGCCCGGGGGTTTCTTGAGGCTGCTACCCTGTCAGAGGACTGGGTAAGGGAGATGGGACGCCGTGCATTGATCCTCGAAGCCCACCATACCACGCATATCGAGGGAACGCGTCTGACCTTGGATCAGGCCGAGCAACTCCTGGGGGGCAATCCTGTCCCCGAGGCCGACCCCGATGATGTGCAGGAACTGCTGAACTATAAAAAGGCCTTCGAGTTTGTTTCCGAGTACCTTGAGGATGGCGGGCCGATCAGCGAAGGGCTTGTCAGGGAAATACACAAGCGGCTGGTGGAAGGTGTCCGAGGCGGAGCCGCTGCTCCTGGCGAGTACCGGAAAATCCAGAATTATGTGGTAAGCTCAACCACCGGCGAAACAATCTATACGCCGCCCCCGGCGCACGATGTGCCCATCATGATGGGGGAGCTGGTGGGCTGGCTCAACAAGGAGCAAGAGGTCCATCCGGTTTTGGTGAGTGGAATCTCTCAGTTCCAGTTTGTGCATATCCACCCGTTTCTGGATGGAAACGGCCGGGCCTCTCGGCTGCTCTCGACCCTGTGTCTCTACCGGGCCGGATACGACTTCAAGAGACTGTTCACGATCAGCGAATATTACGACCGGGATCGGCCAGCCTTTTACCGGGCCATCCAGAGCGTCCGCGAAGCTGGAATGGACATGACCGGCTGGTTGGAATATTTCGTCGAGGGATTGACCACCCAACTTGCCGAGGTCAGGGAGCGCGGCGAGCAGGCCATCCGGCGGGACATGCTGGTCAAAGAGCACCGGCTTTCGGAACGCCAGGCCATGGCTCTCGGCCACATCCTGGCGCACGGCAGCCTGACCATTCAGGATTTCGAGGGCTTGTGCTCCGATGTCAACCGCCGGTCTCTACAGAGGGACCTGAAGGCTATGGTGGATATGGGGCTGTTGGTTTCGGAGGGAGCAACAAACAAACTCGTTTACCGGATGAAGGCGGCGAGCTGAACTTGCGACAATCTTGCGACAAAACTTGCGACAAACTCACGACTCTACTTGCGACTGCCCTGGGTAAAGTAGCTGGGAAAACGAGATTGATATGAAGCGGGTTACACCTCTGAAGCCTCCTTGATTTTTCGAAGAGCCGCTTTTTGGATGAGCTTTCTCAATACATCGAGGTCTAGAGGACTCACCTCTTCATCAATCTCGACGGCTATGACATCCGGCGACCACTTCCTTTTGATGCGGGTCTTGTCTGAAGATTTTTCCTTTGGATCAGGTATCGGCTTTTTCTTTTTCTGAGGGGGCTTATCAGGAAAGTTGCTTTGGCGATAATTCCGCAATCGCCTCTCAGAATACCTTCGAATGTCCTTTGGGTTATCCAACCCTGCCAAAAACGTCTGCCACTCGGGAGGCAATTTCAGCAGATTCATGATCTGGGTGACCCTGGCACGAGTTAGGCCTTCCCTCTTAGCAATTTCGCTATAAGATGTTGCAGATCCATCGACCAGCATCCTTTTCCATTCTATTGCCTTGTGGATGATATGCTTTTTCGGCTTGTTAACCTCGTGGACCTTTTTATCGTTCAGCCCATCTTCGATGGTAGGTTTTTGAAGGGCCTCTTCTTTGTAACTTGTTGAATTTATTAGATCCTTGTTTCGTAAACCGACCCGTCCGGGGAGCCAGAAATATCAAGGGCTTAGAGAGGATCACTTTCTAAGCCCTTTTTCATACCCAACGATATACCCAACAAGCACCGCAGAAATAATCCAAAACAAGTGTCTTTTTGTGACCTCCGGAACCAGAGGTCGGGAGTTCGAGTCTCCCATCGCCCACCACAATGAATTCAAGGGGTTAGACTATTGTCTAGCCCCTTTGTTTTAGTGACAAGAAATTCATTCCCAACAGTATTCCCAACATGCAAGGTAAAATTAGGGGTTTCTGCCCCATCCCCAGCTTCTCAATATGGAGTCCATCGTCAAGCTGATGCGAATACCCCACCTCACGGTTGTGGTACGCAGGGTACGAGCTCAATCAAAGAAGCTGGAAGATGTTCCGTTGATTGTTCCTTTTGGAATCGGCGACGCCAGTGGTAAAACCGCTGTGGGTTGATGTTGTGATCCCGACAGAAGGCAGCTCTCAGCCTGTTGATCAAGTATTATGTTTGCAGTTGTAACCCCAGAGAAAAAGGCTTGAGCTTTGACTTGATAATATAGTCGTTACTTTTCGGCGCCGCATCGCCCAAGGCCCATGATGCCGGATATTATGGTGCCAGTTTGATATCAAAAGTTTTGCGTGGTATGTGATAGCAGATACATGCAATGCCCCGCAGTGATAAAATTATCCCGCCCTGCTTCATCGGAGAAGATTTGGGATATGCTTTATAGTCCCTGAACTGTCGCCGGGGATAGGAAAATTTACGGTCACTCGAACTTCTTCTCTCATTTAATCTTTGCAAGGTTTCACCCTCAACGTTAGCCCATCAACAGCTTGAATAATCACCTTATCCCCAGGCAATAGAGGAACATCACTGAGCGCTTTCCAAAGTTCGCCATTGACGAAAACTTGTCCTTCATTTTCTTGCCATTGTTTGATGTCACCCACTTTTCCTAACATACCCGTCACTCCACATACGGATTTTCTCTTTCGGTCTTTGATGAACCAGATCAGAGGAAAGATCACATGTTCTATAAACTCGAACAATAGGAACCCGATTGCCAAAATGATAATTGTACTTTTCACCGTAGATTTCCCTCACTCAACAATCAGGTGTCCCACGACCAGCACCAGAATCAAGGGACCAAACTAGCGAATATTTTTCTGCAGTTCCTTGTCGCTGTCACGGGTATGAGCAGTCCTTTCTTGAGATTTCTCATAGTATTCCGCCTTACTGATACGTTTCAGAATCGCTGAAAATGCAACCGGTTTAGGCCTTAATCATCACAATGATGAACAGAAGAGCGCTTCCCCTTCTTGTAATACCATCTCCCCTTAATCTCTTTGCAGTGGCGGATCAAATACGCGAAAGACAATGGGGTTTTCAAAAGTACCCAATCGGCGGCATACATTATATATTTCCCTGCCCGGCTGGAAAAGGGTACGGCAAGGTTATCCCATAGATCCGATCTCTTCAGCTTGAATTTGGTACTCTTCATGCCCCTCTTTCCGGCATCATGGTTTTCCGCCGTCATTCTCACGTTTGGCCGTCTTTTCCTTTCTTCCAGTCCGCTGTTCCATGTCCTGCAATCATAAAGTGAAGATTGCGGGCAATAATATTTTGTTTGATCCCATTTCGGCAGTTCCCGTAGATTCGCAAGAAAATCTCGCCTGATCAAATCGGACTGCTTGTCCTGGCTTGGTCCAATGAACAAAATATCTTCTAAAACAGTGCATGTACCCTCTCTTACCGTCTTCAGACCTACTGTTTTCCAAAGAATTTGTTCATCTTGCTTTTTGGTTATTTTATATCGTTGAAGCCTGAAAGCAGCATCCCCTGCCGCCCCCCTGATGGAAATATTGTTCGAATGCTGACCAGGTCCTTCTGAACTGAGCCTGTTCCCCTCATCGCTACCCAGGCCGAGCGTCCACACCAGCATTTCTTGTTTCGTAACTCTTTTGCATGTATTGGAATGATATATGTGCAGCCCCCTGCACCAATACTTGGTTTCCGACCAGGCGGGGAATGGCTTGATACGATCAAAGAACTCTCTTTTTAAGGATCCAGCCCGATCAATTTCTGCTGGACCGATGAACAAAATCCTCCCTTTTCTGAAGCATCTCCCTTCCTGCTCGGTGGCAAACCCAAAATGAGCCCGCCATCTCAATTCACCCGTATCCGATTCGATGATTTTGAACTCGCCCAATTTGTATATTTTCATTTACACAGTATCTCCCCTGCCCGCCGGTTTGGTCTTCAAATGTACTTCTGTGCCCTGTTTACTTTGGAATCGTTACGCTATCGTCGTCATAGATCCCCTTTTCAGCAGTTGTGTGGCAGGCCAAGCAGTTGGATAGTGAACCGATGGATTTTCGTTTAAACACACTTGGCTGAAGTTCATGGTGCTTTCTCTGAATATAGGAAATCTGGGTTATTCTTAGCGGTGTTTGATTTCCTATACTTTTGATTATTTTAGCAGATAGTTTAGCAGGGGAATAATCTGCTGCATTCGCGTTAAGATATTTAGCAATTATCGTCTTTGATTCCGGATCAACATCTATGTCCTCACCAAAATGGTCTGCAAGGCTATTAAGAATTTTCTCCCACGATCCTGAGGGTAATAATCCAGGTTGGTATGCGAAATGACAAGCCCCACAATTTTCCATGTACCTTGCATTATTCACGATTGACAGATTGCGTTTACCATTA
>CAYOIU010000135.1:0-10176 GCA_964404085.1 uncultured Desulfobacteraceae bacterium
CCGATCAATGACAACTTTGGTTTCCATCCCAATATCGATGTCGTTATCCACAACAAGCCCGGGACAAGAATTCAGCGGTTTGCCATCGAATGTAAGTTCTCTGAGGCGTACGGGGGACGAAAACATGCTGGGCTTAAACAAAAGTACTTGGACTGTGGCGATATATGGGATGATGTTCCAAACTTACGGGCTTTTTCAGAGCGGATATGCCCGAATGACAAGGAGTTCAACCACCTTCACCCGGCGCAGTTGATTAAGCACATCCTTGCCATGAAGCGGAAATTCGAGCGAGGTGGTTTTCGACTGCTGTATCTGTGGTACGACGTTCTTGGTGAACAAGGGAAGTCCCATCAGGATGAAGTAACAGAGTTTGCTAAGGTGGCAAAAGAAGACGGGATCATGTTTCATTCCCTCACCTATCAGGAACTCATCACCACCCTGGCAAATCAACTGCGGTCAGACCATCACGAGTATGTTCGGTATCTCACCAAGAGGTACCTGTAGGAAAAGTGAACGAACAAATCCGGATGATCGAAAACAGGCCTAACAGTGGAACTTTCAAGACCCGACGAAGATTCGATGAAGATTTTGCGAAAAAATGACCTGCTTGTGACCGTATCTGTTAAAACTATCCTGTATAATTTAGAAGAGAACTGGACGGAAAGTCTGCGTATGTCTGTGTGGGTCTGCGGCCAATACCGGGAAATCATTTGACATAATCCCTTCAGAGGATTACTAAAAAATACAAAGCGTCTTTTCCAACCGGACAAAGCACGGGAGGTGAAGCCTTTTGACGAAAAAGCCGGTATTGATCAGAAAAACAACCCGCTTTTTTCCCGACGAGGAATCAGAAGCCACCACCGCAATCCAAATCGCCAACGAGGTCCGTATCACCGACCCCTGGCCCTATTGTCCTTTCAATGCCAAAGAGGTACTCATCAGTGGCATCTTCAAGAAGGGCTTCCATACCGGTCCCATATCGAAGCCCTGGGAAAAGCAAATGAGGTCCCTTTGGGAAAACTGTTAGATCATGAAATTTTGACAAAACTATTTCTTAACCGCGGACAAAGGGTATGTTGAGCGTATGAGAGACTTGCATCAACGAGAAATCACGTGTACTTATTTGCGAACGTTAACCCACACTCAACTCATTTGTATCCCTGAGTATTCATCTTGAGAAATAACAACAGGAACGCTCATGCGAAAATACGATATTGATCTTGCCCCGGGTGATATTCGGCAACTTTCCAACCTGCATGAAATTACTGCTTTTTTCGCCAGACTCGGTTACTCGACCGATGTGAGGACGGAACAAAATGTTCAAAATCTCGGCATAACTGCCGAGGGGGCCAAACGGGCAGTAAACCATATATGGCTAATTGCAGACCAAGACACCCTACTGCAGGTCTATCTTTTTGAGTTAAAAAGCGTCACCATGACCAATATCCGCGAATTGACAAGGTCATTTCGTAATAAGGCGGGCAATTACCTTTTTGTTCTCGCAAGCGACTACCGTAGGATCGATTTTGTCCTCATTGAACGGATCGCTCCAAGATCTGTGACCAACGGCATTGGTATAAAGCAGTCCGGAGTTCGGCCACGTGTCTTGACTGTGGACCGCAGGAACCCTGATTCGGTTTCAATTCGGGTGTTAAGAAGATTCACGTACACCGAAACCGATCCTTTATTCCAATATGAGAAGTTGCTTTTCGCTTATTCCATCGCGGATTGGTCTGAGGAATACTTTAATAATCGTGCACTTTTCTCAGATTATTTCTTAATGAACCGTCTGCCAACCATGCCTGAATGGCAAGAGAACCCGAAAGATGCTTATAACGGACTGAAGGGGATATACAAAGATGGACTCTCTCAATACCTTTCGCAGAAGGAAGACGAATTACGAAGCAAGTTATATGAGCAGACCTTTGGTGCGTTGGGTTTCCAGTATGTAACCGGAAAAGGAGCCACAGATCCGGCCCATGAGAGACCGCACTATTTTCTCTTTTCCACCACTCAGGATTCCAAGAATGAAAGACCCGTAGCGGTAGCCCTGGTTTATCCCTGGGGGCGCTCACTAGACGGAAAAGACGACCGACGTGATAAAGATACTCCGAACGAAAACCCAGGAGCTTCTGTGGTTAGTCTTTTGGAGGCCGATCAAGCTCCTTGGGCGATTGTCACCAATGGTCAAACCTGGCGGCTTTATTCACAAAAAACCCACTCACGCGCGACCAATTATTATGAGATCGATCTAATCGAAGCCCTATCTCTCGGAAACCCTGGCCTTTTGGACCCGGCACAGGCCTTCAGGTATTTTTGGCTATTTTTCAGATACAATGCTTTTGAAAAGAAGAAAGCTCTCTATGAGGGTAAAGAAGTCGAACACTCTTTTCTTGATCAGATGCTCAACGGAAGCGAGGAATATGCCAAAGAGCTTGGAGAACGCTTAAAAGAACGCATTTTTGAACGGATTTTTCCCCACCTCGCCGAAGGATTCATTGCGGATATTCGAAGAAAAGAAGGCAAAGATACCCATTTACCCCAGGATCGGCTGGACCAGGTTTTTCACGGAACCCTCACACTACTCTACCGTCTTCTTTTTCTGTTTTATGCCGAGTCGCGAGACCTGCTTCCAGCCAAAGAGGTACGCGGTTATTACGACACCAGCATCAAAAAGCTGAAAGCGGAAATTGCTTTAAATGCTGGGGATATAGAAGATGAATCCTTCTCCAAAATTTCAAAACATTATCGGGCCGATGAATTTGAAATCTACAACCGATTGGCTCGGTTGTTTCAGGTCATCGATAAGGGTGATGAAAAACTGAATGTGCCGATCTATAACGGCGGTCTCTTTATTACTGATGTGGATCAGGAAGACGAGTCTGCTGAGGCCATCAATGCCAGGTTCCTTTGTGAATATGCCGTACCGGACCGTTATTTCGCACAAGCTATAGATCTCATGTCCAGAGACATGGATGATAAACGGCAGGATCTGGTCTTTATTGATTATAAGTCACTCGGTGTGCGGCAACTCGGCTCCATGTATGAAGGCCTTTTGGAGTTTCGACTACGTTTGGCGCGGGAGAAGATGGCAATTGTCAAAGGGAAAAAGGCAGAAGAGGTCATCCCCTATAAAGAAGCCATATCAAAGAAACGCAAGATACTCACAACCGGAAAAGGGAAAAACACTACAGGACGCATTTTTCAAAAGGGCAGCGTTTATCTTGAAAACGATAAGAGAGAGCGAAAGGCGACAGGGTCCTATTACACCCCGCAGCATATCGTGAATTACATTGTTGAGCACGCTGTCGGCCCTGCTCTTAAAGAGAAGCTCGAAGACATCAGGCCGAAATTGCGTGAAGTCGAACAGAGACGAAGGGCCTTTGATAAGAAGCAGGAAGCGCTTAAGAAGGGCGGTTATCCGCAAGAGCCTGAAGAGAAAAAATTGCGAATCGGAAATGAATTAGTAGATGAGGTATTTAACATCCGAACGCTTGATCCTGCTATGGGCTCAGGTCATTTCTTGGTGCAGGCTGTAGATTTCATCACCGACAAGATACTTGACTTCTTGAATGCGTTCCCGGCCAATCCGGTGCATTACTTCTTAGAAAACACACGGGACACCATTCTAAAAGAAATGGATAAACAAGGTATCACCATCGACGCAGGACGCTTGACAGATGTCAATTTATTAAAGCGTCACGTGCTCAAAAGATGTATTTACGGCGTTGATCTCAACCCCATGGCCGTTGAACTGGCCAAGGTATCCCTATGGCTTGACTGTTTTACCCTTGGGGCGCCGTTGTCCTTTCTGGATCATCATTTGCGCTGCGGCAATTCCCTAATCGGTGTGTCGGTGGACGAAGCAAAGGAATTCTTCGAAAAAGGCCAACTCTGGTTATTTGGGACACCTTTTGAAGGAGTCAAGATGGCGGCTGACCTCATGCGCCAGGTTGGTTTTACCCCGGACGTCACCAGCAGAGATGTGTCGGAATCGAGAAGCAAATATAAACAGGCCACGGATGCGCTGGCGCCATATAAGCGCATCCTTGATGTGTATACAAGCCGCTGGTTCGGTAATGAGCCGAAAGCATCCGGCAAGGGCAAAAGAACAGAGGTGTACGATAAGACAAGGGTCTTCCTGCAAAGTGACGAGGCAAAAGCGTGGTTGAAGGACCCCGCAACAGCAAGACTTTCCCGCGAAAATCGTGATATCTCGGAGACTGCCTGTCGATCATCGAAAGAAAAACGTTTTTTCCATTGGGAGCTCGAGTTTCCCGAGGTTTTCTATGGTGTGCGTCCTGGTACAACAACGAAGATTGAACGGCTGGGAGGCGCTGGATTTGATGTGGTGGTGGGGAATCCACCTTATGATGAACCCTCAGACTATTACTCAGATATTTCTGAGGATGAAATAACATTTCTTTCAAATTTTCCTATTTACGCTCCATTCAGAAACGGCAGAATTAACCTCTATCGTTTATTTATCTTACGGTCTTTTAAGCAGCTAAAACATCGTGGAGTGTTTTCCTTTATAGTTCCTCTAACATTGCTGGCTGATAGTTTTTCAAAGCCGACTAGGGAATGGATTTTTCGCAATACGAACATTCTATCAATTGAGGCTTTTCCTCAAAAAGATGATCCTTTGAGAAGAGTATTCTTTGAGGCAAAGCTATCTACATGTATTTTTGTGATAAAATTAGAAGATGAGAAGCAACAGGCCACAGTGAGAACACATCCTGGGCGCTATGTTGAAACAAGCTCCCCTTGTTATCAAGCAAAATCAAATGAATGGATCAAGCTTTTTCCTTCACATCCAGTTATTCCTTGTATATCAAAGTTAGAATGGGAGGTTTTGGATAGAATTTTCTCCAAGGAAAAATGGAAGAGATTAAGCGATGTCGCATATATCTATGTTGGAGAGGTGTTTGATAATGCACCAAATAAAAAGTACCTTTCAGATGAACAAGTTGGCCCTGTTGTTTTAAGAGGCGCAAATTTGGATAGATATTTATTACGCGAAAAACCTAGTCAAGGAACTAATCGTTACCTGAAAAAGGAATTATTTTTAAAAGATAAGAAGAAAAGTCAAAAGATTACCTTGATGAATGATCAGAGAGTCGGTTTGCAAAGAGGTGCTGCTGTCGATAACTGGAGGAGACTAATAGGATGTATAATCCCTCCTGGAGAGTTTTGTTTTGATACAATCCTTCTGATAAATCCTGAAAATATCGACATATACTGTCTCTTAGGTCTCTTAAATAGTCAACTTTGGGAGTGGCGATTTCGATGTACAAGCGCAACAAATCATGTAAATGAATATGAACTTATCGATTATCCAATACCTCCTTCTGTTCTGGATAATAATTCATCTGATTCGATCCAATTAAGATCTTTTGTTAAGCAGGCATGTGACGCCAATTCTAACGTCAAAAGGTCAGGTAATCAAGAATTTGGTCAGGATTCAGTCGATGTGTTGATTGATCAGCTTGTGTATAAGCTATATGGATTGACTAATAACGATGCCAAGGTCGTAGAGGGATAGGGCTAAATGAAAATCCCATACGTTATAGATAATACCGAAACGACATTAGCTGATATTCTAACAAGCCTATTAAGGCAGTATGTAGGTCAATCTCTTGATACCGCTACGGCCTACTTCAATGTCGGCGGTTTTTCCCTTATTAAAGAGGGTCTTAAAAAGTTAGGCAGCTTCCGGGTGTTGTTGGGAGAGGCTCCGGAGGGCGCGGAAAGGATCGGGTTACGGCCTCGGAAAAATCTTGTGAAAAAGAGGTTGGTTCGCGATCTGAACGCTACTCCTTTTACTGAAGAGACCCTCAGGCTCGTAGAGGATCTTCTAGGGTATCTGACTCAGGGTAGCGTTGAGGTAAGAGTCTATGACAAAGGATTTTTGCATGCCAAGTGTTGGTTATTCTATTCCGAGCGTCCGGGTCAACAGATGCTTTTTGACCGGTTCAGGCCAGTATTGGCCATTGTCGGATCTTCTAATTTTACCAAGGCGGGACTCACCTCGAATAATGAACTGAACCTCACGCACAAAGTTTTACTCGATAACACTGAGGCAAGAGATGAAGATGCCGCCTATGCCGTCAGGTGGTTAACGGAAGAAAAGCCGAGTGTTCGGATCACGGACACCAATCGTCAATTGATTAAAAGCGAAGTGGGCGCGAGGGCGATCATTGAGCTGGAAAATTGGTTCTCCCGTCAATGGAATGATTCAAGTGATTTCAAAGTGGAATTGATTGACCTTCTCAACCGGTCAAAGTTTGGGCAGGAGGAATATACCCCTTACCAGGTTTACATGAAGGCCCTTTATGAGCAGTTTTTAGAGGATATCGATTCAACAGATGTCTCTCATATAACTCGTTCCGCAATCGAATTGGCCCAGTTTCAGGAGGATGCGGTAAAGAAAGCCCGGAAAATACTTGCCCGTTACAATGGCGTTATCATTTCAGATTCTGTGGGTCTGGGAAAGACGTGGATCGGGAAAAAACTACTGGAAGACTATGCTTACCATATGCGCCAAAAGGCCCTGGTGATCTGCCCGGCCAGTCTTAGGGATATGTGGAAACGAGAACTTGGCGAGGCGGCCATCCACTCCAACTATATTTCTCAGGAAGAACTTGGACGCGAGCCTTTCGAAATAGAACCTTGTACCGACTGTGACGTTATTCTAATCGACGAGTCACACAATTTTCGAAATAAAAACTCTCAGAGGTACGGAAACCTGGAGCGAATTATTGGTGCAAACAGCGGAAGGGGTCATCAAGGCGCGCCGAAAAAACTCATTTTGCTGACCGCTACCCCCATTAACAATGATCTCCTGGATCTCTACCATCAGATCAATCTCTTTACCCAAGGGGATCGAAGTTATTTTTCTGCCGCAGGCATAGGAGACTTGTATAAATACTTCCTGAAAGCGCGACGGGAAGACAATACTAACCGGTTGGTCGGTACTGAAATCTTCAATTTACTAGAGGAGATCGTTATCCGCCGGACAAGGCATTATATAAAAAAAGCCTATCCCGAAGCTACCGTCAAGGGGCGCAAAATCAGTTTCCCCCAAAGAAGGCTCAAGACAGTCAAATACGACCTTGAAGCGACTTATCAGCACATATATGAACAGGTGGTGAACGGGGTTTCACAGCTTAAACTCTCACCTTATAACCTGGAGGCCTATAAAAAGGAAGGCGCTACTGTAGATGAAATGGAAAAAGGCCGTCAATTGGCTCTTGTGGGGATTTTCAAATCCCGTTATTTAAAGAGGTTTGAGTCGAGCATTGAAGCGTTTCGGATAAGTGTCAGGCGGTCGCTAGCCTTCCTTCAGACCTTTGAGGACTATCTGCTGGACGGCAAATTAATGAGAAGTAGCGATTTCCACAGGGCTTTGAGATATATTGAACTGGAAGAGGAAGACGATGTGAGTCCCAGTTCATTATCGGAAGAGATGGATGCCAGCCAAGAGGCTAGACAGTTGCTTGAAAAGTTAGAAATCGTTGATCCGAAGGATTACAATCTACGAAAAATAAATCAGGACCTTAGACACGATGTCGAGATCTTGTCCGACATTTGGAGGATGGTCAGAGACATCGGGCCGGAGCAAGATGCAAAGCTGAGCAGGCTGAAAGAATTGTTGCAAAACGAATTTCGTAACAAAAAATTGATTGTCTTTTCCTACTATAAAGATACCACACGCTATTTATACAGGCATCTTGGACATCCAGATTCCGAGGAGGCCCGAATATTCAAAGAATCATTAGGCGGCGTGACTATAAGGAGAATGGATTCCGATGCCGATCCAAAAGAACGATTGGGTATTGTTCAACGTTTTGCCCCTAAAGCCAATGGAAAACCAGAATTATCTGGTTCGGATAGGGAAATCGATATCCTGATTTCAACGGATGTACTTTCGGAAGGGCAAAACTTACAGGATTGCGGCTATCTCTTCAATTATGACCTCCACTGGAACCCTACCCGCATGGTGCAGCGTGCAGGACGTATCGACCGCATTGGAACGGAATTTGATACGCTCTGGATTTACAATATGTTCCCCGACGAAGGACTGGAGAAGTTGCTCGGCCTGGTGGAAAGTCTCTCCCGGAAAATTGAGGGGATCAACCAAACAGGATTTCTTGATTCCAGCATTCTCGGAGAAACGGTCAATCCCCGAAATTTTAATACTCTTCGAAGAATAAGAGATGAAGATGGCGCGGTTATTGAGGAAGAGGAGCAGTTCACCGAATTGGTCAGCAATGAATTCCTTCTTCAGAGCTTGCGGAATTTGTTAAACACCGAAGGCAGAGAGATGCTTGAAGAGTTGCCCGACGGTATTCATTCGGGCCTGGTAAGACCCGGAAACAGAGGTGTTTTTTTCTATTTCCAGGGACGTCCGGAAGTTGGCGAGCGTCAACATTTTTGGAAGTATTATGATCTGAAAACGAATGAAATAATCGACAATCGCTTCATTATCGCCAACTTGATTGCCTGCGAAAGAGACACCTCAAGAGTTGTTGATCCGGACATGTTCAGCCAGGTGTTTGACCTTCAGGAGAAGGTCATCGAAAATATATTGCGGTCATTTGACAGACAACAAGCCCTTGAAAAGGCCCCTAGAACCCTGGATCCGATCCAACAAACCATTGCCACGACAATCCAGACCTATATCAATCATCCGGATATAGATCGGGGTAACGCCATCGGCGCCATTAAATTCCTGAACGAACCGAGATTAGCTGTTCAGATAAGAGGACTAAGGGAAATATATAAAACCTTTACCAAGGATGGAGAGGCGAAACAGTTAATTGACAAGATTTCTCAGATGATAAAAGAAACCGGGGTCTATGAAAAACAAGAAAACACCCTATCTGCCTCGGCACAAATCAATCTAGAACGCGAAGACTTGTACCTTATATGTTTTGATTTTGTTTCATGAGCAAATAGAGATGCCTTTACGTATGTTGGTATGGGCCCTTTTCTCCAGCCTATTCCTCTTATGCCTGGCACAGTCGATAAGGGTATCAGCGTAAACGCTCGGACTCACTTTGAGATAGATAAGGACATACAATCCTTAATCACTTCATAATCACCGACCACATTTACATTGCTAACCTAATCCGAGGAGATCAGCATGAATCGTATAAACCTTTTTGGTATTAGAGGCCTGGTCGTATTCGTCCTTTCAGCATTTACGCTTTCTATCTTGAGTCTTTCCATTCCGCCAGCTTGGAGTAGGCAGGAATACAAGATTGGCGCGCTACTGCCGCTCACGGGCCCAGCAGCATTAATAGGACAACCCCAGCAAAAGGTACTCAAAATGCTGGAGGAAGAAATCAACAGACTTGGCGGAGTTAACGGGAGGCGTCTGAAACTGACTATTCTGGACACGGAAGGAAAGCCGGACAGAGCAATTACAGCTGTGAAAGAGCTCCTTTATCGAGATAGAGTAGCTATTATCATTGGGCCAAGCCTAACCTCAACCACTCAAGCAGTCCTGCCCACAGTTGCCGAGAAGAAAATACCGCTTGTAACCTTGGCACAAGGTGTTGAGATCCATGGCTCAGAACCCCAGTGGAGGCGGATCTTTCAGACAGCTCCTAGTTATGCCCTTAGAATAAGGGCTGGCCTACTAAGTATGAAAAGCCAGAAAATTTCCAAGTTCATCTTCAGCGGTTCCACACCAAATATACATCGTTTGAAGCCTCTTGTGTCCAAGATAGCTGAAGAGCTACTCTTGGAAATGCTCCCCGACCTCTCATATTCGCCCAACGACAAGTCGAATCTGATAATCTCAAGATTGCAAAAGGAAGCTTCTGGAAAAGCGGTGCTGTTTTTCGATCCATTTCTCCCTCTTCGCGATCCACAGTTCATGTCCGCTATTCGGCAATGGGGACAAACTTCGCCCAATCAGGTACCAAGTTCATTCTATTTTCTGGATGCTGCTTTGAATCCAATGCTCTACAAACTGAACATGTCCCCTCGAATGACCAAAAAGCTCAACGCAAGATTAGTCGTTCCCACTTTTCTGTATCCAGATCTTCTGCCTCCCAACCAAGACAAACGAAAGATGACAATCTTTGATTTCGTGGAATTCCGGGGACAGTACCCTGATGGCCACCCAAAATACCCCACCTATGGCCACTTCAAAATACCCCACCC
>CAYOIU010000136.1:0-10140 GCA_964404085.1 uncultured Desulfobacteraceae bacterium
AAACAATGCCGATACCCAGACCAAGCAGGCCGAAAAGCAGGGGGTTGATGGTGAATTCCTCACCCCAAAATTTGAATCGATAATCGGTCAGACCGGATTTGACCGGCTCGATTCGTCCCATCTCCACGGATGTGCCTTCCGACTTGGCCTTGGCAACCGCCTCGTTGAACTTCTTGACCATGGCCTTGATATTTTTTCGTTTCTCCATGACCTTCGGTGAAAGTTCAAAAAGGGTTCGAATGCCCATGAGAACCACGAGGACGGCTAGCCATTCTTTGTATGTTTGCATGGGCAGGTACTGGGTGGCATATTTTCCCAGCCAGATAGATCCCAGGAAAATACCCACCCCGAACGAGATGCCGACCGGCCAGGCGACCCTCCTTTCCTTGACCGCATAGCGGTAAAACGAACCCAACGGTGAAAAGAGGGTCAAGGCCATGTTGGACGGGCGCAGCACATTGGCGGCATTGATTCCCACCGGTCCGGCGGTTTGAACGATCATGACCTGGAATGCCGCCATGAGCATGCCGCCGGCGGCACCGATCATGGAGAAGTAGGTGCCCACGAGGATGGCGCCCAGGATGATCCAGAGCGGGTTCATGTATCGCCCGCCGAGGCTCAACCAGAATCCCTTGGCCTTGACATTGTAACTGCCTGCCATGTCGCCATTGACATAGACCTCAAACTTCGTGTCAGGGGGCGTGTGGCGAAAGGACTTGAACGATGCGGTAAATTTTCCCGTCTTCTTGTCCAGGGAAATACTGGTGCCCTTGTCCCAGTAATTGTTGGAGGTGCTGTAGTCGGCCAGTACACTGCGGGCAAAAATGGTGACCTTGCCCACATTGGTCCTTTCCTTGACGACCGTATTGATGCCATAGCCGCTTTCATGGGCATACTTCAGGAAGTTCCACTGTTCGGCCGTCTTGACGGGACCCAGGACTGCCTTGGCTTCCGGGCTGAGCTTGTCATATTTGGCCAGCTTGAACATCGTCGTCTTATAAAGGCCCCTTTTGCCACCCTGGGTAAAAAAGGAAGGCCCACCGAATTTTTTCTGGGAAACCTTGCCGAATTTTTCCGGGGCGTTTGTCAGCATGTAGAAAAGGGGAGGTATGCCGGTGTCCAGACCGAAGCCCTTCTTCTTGGCGTCTTTTTTGAACCTCTTGCTTTCATGGACGCCGCTGGTGTCCTTGGGCGCGAATAACTTCTTTTCCGCGACGGCAATGAAAAGGTCCTGGCCAGGGGCAATGGTGCCTTCAATGGTCACCGTATCTCCGGCCTTGTAGTCCGTGGCGGATATCTTTGCCGCCGCGAAAGCGCCGGTGGGGACCATCAAAAAGGCCGCCAGAGCCACAAGTAAGGTAAAAAACAGGGGTAATTTCTTTCTCATCTCTTCCTCCTTTATAGGTTTAAGAAGTTTTCTTTCCCCAACAAACCATAAGTGATAAAATCGCAAGAGACCCGTCGATGGGTTTTCGATTTCATCTATAACGCCTCAATTCATTTTTTTAGTCTGAAATATTTGATCGCCAGCCAACCACCAAATCCACCGCATAGACCACCGATGGCTGAAAGCAGCACCAAATCCGAAAGGTCGAAGAGTGCGATCCCGGCAAAATAGAAAGACAACCCCGTGAGCACCGCAAGGGTCATGATTACGTTTAGGATGCCGGCTCCCACGGAAACCGGAATCCTATGTTTGAGGGCATCGCGGGTCTTGTCAACGAGGGAAAATCCGGTCATGGCCGTGTTAAATCCGATGATCCAGGGGATCAAGCCGAGTGCCCTGGACAGGGTCAATAAAGTCGTCAGAAACATTACGATCAGCGTGGTGCCTACGACGCCGATCAGGATAGAAAAGACACCCTGTCGCCATAAAAGGACCTTTTTGGAATCAAATAATTTCAGATTTAGCATCAATAAGATGGGTCTATCCATTATTAACCAAAACTGTTGTTATCCGTGGTCCCCGGTCAATGGACCTTAGATGGGGATCGCAAAGCCTGCGGATCAAAGAAGCAAGCAATGTGCCATGAACTGTTTTCTTCCCCGGGTGAATGTTGTTTGCGGAGGATAAAGGGAGAATTTTCTTTTTAAATAAGTAGGATAGGTATAATAACCGAGTGAAATTAGGTGCACAAAAGGTCGTGTCTGTTTCCAGACAAAGATGCCAAAAGTGCAATAAAAATAATGCGCTTGAAGCCAGGCACTTAAAAGTTAGCCAGTCTTATTGTATTGCAGATTGGCAACAAAAAAAGAGCACTGCAATATATAGTTTGCGCATGGACCGTATTTTTCAGTGTTGTGTGCCTGCGAGTTGGCCAAAATGAAGCTCGGAAAAATGATAACCTTTTGAAGTTACATCAAAAGAAGATATATCCGGCTGGAGGGAACCCTTGGCCGTGTGGCGCAACAAATGTGGTACGATTATTGCTTTTCAGAGAGAGACGCACCTTGATTTACGATTTGAGCAGGTGTCCATGGGCGCGGTAAAGACTTTGGGAAGTCATCGTGATGGACTTGAGGGAGACCATCTTAAATTTTACTATTTTTCGACAAAAAAAGGATAAGGAAGGAGACGACAATTATGGATGCAGAATTTATGAAATCGAGGGCAAAGAGGTACCAATTTCTCTGTACCTTGTACCGTGATGAAATACCTTTGGAGCTTATAACTCATATGCAGAAAGATGAGTTTATAGACGGGCTGTTGGACTCGGTAAAGGGTTGCGGTTTCATGGATCTTATGAGTGGCGCCGAGGGTATGTGCGAGTATTTGAAAAGTGGCGATGCTGAGAAACTTTACAAAGAACTCAGGTATGATTATGCCGATCTATTTCTTAACGCCGGACAAAACCCTGTCTTTCCATACGAATCTATTCATGTAACCAAAGAGCCGGTGGTGCTCCAGAAACCGGTCTTTGAATTGAGAAAGTTCTTTCATAAGGCAGGTGTGCATAAATCACCCGACTATAAAGATCTGGAAGAACACATTGCTGTAGAAATGGAGTTTCTCCGCTATCTCCTCGAAAAGGGCTACGAGGAGTTGTACCGGGATTTTTTCAAGAACAAGTTCTTGCAGTGGGTTGCCTCACTTTGTGATCAACTGGCCGTATCGGCTCAAACCGATTTCTATCAGGCGTTGGCCCATTTTACCCGGGGAGCCTTGATGTGTGAAAATATGCGGATTGACGGTTTTACCAGAGGTGAGGAGACCACCCAGAAGCTGGTTGGCGCCGTAGATACACTGGACCTCGATCCAGCTTACTTTACCCTGACCGAAGGCGCAGTCGATCCGGAACCGGAGCAGAATATCGCCACTCACTGTTATACCTGCGGTGCGCTCTGCGGTATGACAGCCAAGTTGAAGGACGGTATCCTCACAGCTGCTTCCGGTCTTAGCGGCGATCCCAAGGGCGGTGGCAGGCTGTGTCCCAAGGGTGGATCCGCACCTAAGCACCTCTATTCACCCTATCGGCTCAAAACTCCGCTTATCCGAGAAAATGGGCGCTTTCGGAAAGCGACCTGGGATGAGGCTCTGGACAGGGTGGTTCAAGGAATTAAGCGTATTGAGCCGGCTAAACTTGGGTATTTCAGGGGTAACGATTTTGCAAACTGGATTCACGAAGCCCTTTTCGATCATCTGGGTTGTCCCAAGACCACCCATCGTCCCATGTGCGACAATTCCAACCGAATGGCCAACGAACACAACTTGAACGACAAAAGACCCTGGATAAATTATCAGGAATCCGACTACATCCTCCACTTCGGGATGAATGAGTTCGCCAGTTCCTATGGACAACGCAAAACCGCACAGCTTAAGGCCGCTATCAAGAGGGGCGCCAAGCTTGTCGTTTTCGATCCCAGGAGGTCTGAAACAGCGGCTGCCGCCACAGAATGGATACCCTTGAATCCGGCCACCGATGGTGCAGTGGCCATGGCCATGTGTTATGTGATTATCAAGAATGATCTTTATGATCAGGAGTTTGTAAAAAACTGGACCCACGGGTTCGATGCATTCAAAAATAGAGTGATGGGAGCTGAGGACGGGGTGGCCCGTACGCCGGAGTGGGCTGCCGAGATCAGTGGTGTGCCGGCTGAAACCATAGAACGTATCGCCCGGGAGTTCGCCGGTGCTGAAAACAAGGGTGCCTTATCCTGGACCGGTGTAGCACAGGTTCCTAACGGCATGTACGGCACCGCCGCACTCCAGGCCCTCAACGGCCTCTGCGGTACTTTCGATGCCCCGGGCGGTCCTTCTCTACCCTTCAAAAGAAAACTGAAACCTGCCTGGGGAGAAGGTCAGGAGAAACCGCCAAAAGGTTCCGCGCCCAAGCTTAACAAACTCGACATCTGGGCCGGTTGGGCTCCGGCACATCTCTTATCCGATGTTGAAGCCGGAAAACTAAAAGGAATGATCATCTATTTTGGTGACCCGGTGCTTTCCTGGGGCAACCAGCAAGCCATCACTCAGGCCATTGAAAAGATGGAATTCAAGGTGGCCATTGAAGCTTTCATGTGCAACAGTGCGCTTCTGTGCGATGTGGTTTTACCGGATGCCACATGGCTGGAGCAAAGCCAGGTTAAACCCGACTGGCTTTATGAGGCCTTTATCGGTTACTATGCTGAGGTGGTAAAGCCCATGTACAATTCCAGGCCCATGTGGGAGATAACGGTTCAGCTGGCCAGAAGGCTTGGTCTTGGCCAGTATTTCCCATGGAACAGCATGGAAGATGCGTTCAGAAATCAGATGGCTGGCACACCGTGGTCTTTCGACGAGCTGAAGGAAAAGGGGTTTATTATTACCGATGAAGCCGAGTATTATAAATACAAAAAGTGGGGTTCTATCAATCCGCCTGACGGCTATGGCTCTTCCGGAAGCAGCAAAACCGGAAAATACAACTTCCTTAATCCTGTGGCGGAGGAAAAAGGCATTGACCCATTGCCCGATTACAAAGAACCCGAAAAGGATCTTCAGCCGGATGAGGCGTATCCCTTTATATTCGGAAACTTTCGGTTGTTTGAGCATGAGCACTCTTCAACATTCAGCAACTATCAGCTTATGAAAATGCAAGGTACCAACCCCTTATGGATTAACATGCTTGATGCCCGGGAACTCGGAATGGCGGAAGGTGATAAAGTGAAACTCCAGTCTCCCTGGGGAGAAGTGGAAATGACCGCCAGCCCCACATGGTTCATCAAGCAGGGCGTTTTGGGATCGGCAGGTGGTTTTGGTCATATACGGGGATTGGAAGGTGACCCCAAATATCCTCAGTTCGGTGGGGTCAACGCTCCAGGCATCATGAAACCGAATGCCAGTGAAAAGGTCGGGGGCACCGCCATGCTCAAATACATAAAGACCAATTTGGAAAAACGATAGCTTGACTGGAAGGGATTTTGTCAAAGCGGCCGAAACGTTGAGTTCCGGCCGCTTTTTTTTGGGGCTGGAATACATCCACAGATACCCTTTCCTTTAAGAAGAATCTGCATTATGCCCCCGCCATTTTGCCATCACACAGCCCGTGAAAAGTCTTCAGGTTTAAGTCGTGCTGGTCTTACGGAGTGGTTGGTGTTATTTAAAGAGTTTCAACGGACCCGCTTATGATCGACAAGCCCGGAATGAGGGCCGCTCCCGGCGATTTCCACGAGCATACGGGAAACAGGCAGAAATGTATCAAACAGAAAATGAAGCGAGAGATGACCTTAACCGATTCACAGACCGAAGGGGTCAAGACCCTCCTGGGCGATCCCAAGAAGGCGATTATCAAGCTCTCCATACCCATGGTTACGGCCATGGCGGCCCACACCGTCTATAACCTGGCGGATGCCATATGGGTTTCGGGCAAGGGCCCGGAGGCGCTCTCTGCAGTGGGTTTCAGCTTTCCGTTTCTTTTTCTCGCCATGGCCATGGCAAACGGCATCGGCATCGGCGGTGGGTCGGCCATTTCGCGCAGGATCGGCGCAAGGGACAAGAAGGGTGCCGACGGTATCGCAAGCCACACGGTTGTCATTATGCTGTTGTGTGCCGCCCTTTTTACCCTGGTCATGCTTTTCCTGGGAAAACCCATCCTCCGGCTCATGGGCGCCGGAACGGCCCTGGACCTCTCCGTGACATATGCAAGGATCATGTTTTCGGGTGTCATCCTGGTGTTTTTTCAACAGATCGCCGTGAATATTCTCAAGAGCGAAGGAGACGCCAGGAGGGCCATGTATGCCATGGTGGGGGGTGCGGGGCTCAATGTCCTTCTGGACCCCCTGTTCATCTATTCACTGGGACTGGGCGTAGCAGGGGCCGCCTGGGCCACCATTTTGTCCATGTTCCTTGTGTCCCTAGTCACTTCCTACTGGCTCTTCCTGGAAAAGAAGACCTACGTCTCCTTCAGGTTCAGAAAATTTAGATTCGAGAGGAATGCCCTCTGGGACATCAGCAGGGTGGGGTTTCCCGCATCCGTATCCCAGATGTCCATGGCCATTATGTCCTTTGCGCTCACCACCATTGTGGCAAAAGTCGGGGGACCCGACGGCGTGGCAGTGTACACGACAGGATGGCGTATCGTGGCCCTGGCCATATTGCCCATGCTGGGTGTGGCGAGTGCTGTCACGTCCGTTACAGGCGCGGCCTTCGGATCCCGTGATTATGGGAATGTAAAAATTTCCTATTTTTACGCACTGAAGGTGGGCGTGTTGGCTGAAATGCTATTGACTGTGGTCACGTTCCTCTTTGCAGCGCAAATAGCATGGGTATTTACCTGGTCCAAGGAATCGGCACGGATCGTAGGCGATTTGGTGGTATTTTTGAGATTGATCTGTATCCTCTTCCCGACCGTAGCAGTCGGCATGCTTTCATCGGCCATGTTCCAGGGTGTAGGGAAGGGGGTGAATGCCCTTCTCATGACCCTGGTGCGCACTCTGGTCTTTACCGTTCCCCTGGCATGGCTCTTCGGGATCCGCTTGCATTGGGGGCTTCCGGGGGTCTGGATCGGAATGGTTACAGCAGGGCTTTCCTACATCCCTATCGCCTTCGGGTGGGCCATGTGGTACTTAAGCGGGATTTCTTGCGATTTGACGAAGCGCAATCTATAATGAATTCACCCGGAATTAAGACGAAGCGCCCGCCATGGAGAATACCAGGATGCAAAGATTAATTCTTGGCGTCATATTGATCTTTTTTTGCATATCCTCCGGATGTGACCAGGAAGAGCCGACGGTTCAAGTGGACCTGAGCAAAAAAGAACAAGTGAGCCTCAAGAAGGAAGCCGGTGTTATTACCTATGCCTATCTTCCCCAATATTCCCACAGGGTCTCGTATCAGCGGCATCACCTGCTGGTAGAATATTTGCGCGAGGAGACGGGCCTCAATATCAAACAGATTTTTCCGAATACCTTTGACCAGCACATGCAAATGGTTGGCCAGGGTAAGATTGATATCTCCTTTTCCAACCCTTTGATATATATCAAAATCGCACACAGATATGGCGCGCGGGCTTTCGCTCGTATTGCCGAAATCTACAGTCAGGAAAAATTTCGAGGTCAGATCATTTGCCGAACCGATAACCGTCTGATTAGGACGATTGCTGATTGTCGGGGAAAAAGCTGGATCGCTGTCGATTCCACTTCCGCCGGCGGGTACCTCTATCCCCTGGCCTATTTTGTCGCCAATGGCATTCGGCAAAAAGACTTCAGTGAAGTCGCCTTTGCTCCTGGGCCCGGCGGTAAACAGGAAAAGGTGGTTTTGTCGGTTTATGCCGGGAAATACGATGTGGGCACCATCCGGGAAGGGACGTTGAATGTGGTTGCAGACAAAATTGATGTGAACGAAATTCGGGTCATCGCCACCACCCCCCCCGCTCCTGGGTGGGTCTACGCTGCAAAGGCAGATCTGGAACCACAAATTATCAAAAAGATAAAGACGGCCCTGTTGAAGCTTGATCCTCACAATTCCATCCACAAGCGCATATTACAAGCCGCCGATTTCGTCAGTATTGTATCTTCTGTTGATCGAGATTTTGATCCTGTAAGGGAGTTGGCTCATAGAGTGGGTATTGGTCTTGAAGAGGGGAGACGAGTGCAGTGAAGCTAGGCTTCCGAAGTAAGATTTACATAGGGATACTGTCGCTGCTTGTGCTGCTCGGCATCGTCATCTTTTTGATCGTCAGCAGGATCATGACGGAATCTCTACTGGAGGAGAATCGGAATCGAGGCATTTCCACAAGCGTTACGCTTGCAGCCCGCATGGTCGAACCGATTCTGGCCATGGATTTTTTGAGAATGAAGACCCTCGTCGATGAAACAGTACAATTGAGTGATGACATTTTCTACACGTTCGTCTTGGACAAAGATGGACGAACCCTTACCCACAGTTTTAAGGGCGGCTTTCCGGTGGCTTTGAAAAAGGCCAACCAGGTATCTGATCAACAAAGGGCTTCCATGCGACTGCTGGACACAGGCCATGAGCTCATTTACGACTATGCAGTCCCCATATTTATAGGTAGCGATCGGCTGGGAACCATTCGGCTTGGCCTCCTGAAAACCAGAGTTCAGGAGGCTATCAACCGCCTTGTCTGGAGCGCATTTTTGTCCACCGGATTCGTTATTTTTCTTGCGGGTTTTGTGGGTACGTTTCTTGCCCGTCCTGTGACCAGACGTATCAAGATTCTTCATGATTCATCAGAACAGGTGCTGCGGGGGAATCTGGATGTCCAAACGGCGCCGACATTAAGAAAAAACTGTTGGCAGATCATGAATTGCAACAACAAGCAATGCCCGGCGTACGAAAACTTTCACCATCGCTGCTGGTATACTGCGGGCACCCTCTGCCCGACCTGCATTGAGGGTGAATATGCTAAGAAAATAATGGCTTGTAGTCAATGCCCAGTCTATCGTAGGTGTTCAGGGGACGAAATACAGAGTCTGGCTGAAAGCTTCGACACCATGACCCTCTCTTTGAAGTCACACCTTTCCGGCCTTCAAGATGCAGAAAAAACCTTAACAGAACAAAGGGGCCTGCTTCAGACCATACTGGATGCCATCCCTGATTTTGTATCTCTCCAGGATCGGCAGGGGGTGTATCGGTCTGTGAACAAAGCCTTTTGCAGAATAATGAATAAAGAGGAAAATGAGATCGTTGGGAAAACCACGTTTGATCTATTCAAACCGAAACAGGCTGAAATCTATCATAAAGAGGATTCGACGATATTCCAGACCGGGAAGCCCCTTGGCAAAGAAATGAAGATCATACGGAGCAATGGTACAAAATGGATTCATATGGTCAAAATTCCTGTTCTGGAAGCGGAGGGAAAGATCGCGGGGCTGTTGTGCAGTGGCCGGGACATAACGGAACTCAAAGGGGTCCAGGAACAACTCATCCAGGCGCAGAAGATGGAGGCAATGGGTCAATTGACCGCAGGAATTGCACATGAGATCAATACGCCCTTGGGGATTATCTTGGGGTATGCCCAATTGCTTCTTGAAGATGTGTCACCGGACGACCTGCTCTATCAGGACTTGGCGATGATTGAAAAACACGCGAAGATATGTCGAAAGATCGTATCGGATCTCTTAAGATTTTCGAGGCATACTGAAAGCACCATGACGTTGATCGATATTAATAAAGCTATCCAGGAATCTGTCAAAGTCGTGGAACATACATTTAATTTAGATAGAATTGAAATAGAGACAAAATATGGTTTAAATTTGCCTCCCGTCAAAGCTGATGAAGAAAAGCTCAAGCAGGTCTTTATCAATCTGCTCAGCAATGCGCATGATGCAATCGGAACGGATGGGGCTATCAGCATTAAGACAGATCACGATAAAAAAAACGGCAAGGTGATCATCCTATTGGGTGATACCGGATCCGGAATTCCATCTGACCAACGAGACAGGATTTTCGATCCCTTTTTTACAACCAAACCGGTCGGAAAAGGCACGGGCCTGGGCTTGTCTGTCACTTTCGGTATTGTCAAGGGCCTCGGAGGGAGCATAGAAGTTGCAAAAACACCGTCGGATTACATGAATGGAGAGTTTGATGCGTTATCCAATACTGTTTTTGTGATTCGTTTACCCGCCTACGCAGAGAGCCGAGGGCTTACCCGTGGGGCTCCACCGGTGTCGGATAGCAGTGAAACTGCGCTCGAATAACCTGCA
>CAYOIU010000137.1:0-10092 GCA_964404085.1 uncultured Desulfobacteraceae bacterium
TGCCAAGTGCACTATGAGAAAGTGTCCGAAAAAGACCCTCAGGCCTCCTCCTGAGCTCCCGCGAATAAAACGACTTCGTTAGAAGGCATTGATTAATGCCATCCCTGCAACGATGAATCCCGCCCCAATAACCCTCCAGAGATTCAGTTGGTGAACCTGGTATCCAAGCAGACCGAACTGATCCAGGACGAGCGACGCGAGCATCTGGCCACCCACGATCAGGGCAACCATGGATGCCGCTCCCAGGCGGGGGGCCAGCACAATGGTGGCTGCTACGAAATAGGCCCCGATGAACCCGCCGGTCCACATCCACCATGGGATGTGGGTCATGGAGGATGCAGACGGCCATGGGATTCGAAAGGCCAGGACATAGGCGACCAGCCCGATCGTCCCGACGGTAAAGGAGATGGCGGCCGCCATCACCGATGACTGGGTAAAGAGGCTGAGCTGGGCGTTGATGCCTGCCTGGGTGGGAAGGCAGAAGCCCGCCAGGAGGGCGAAAACAATGTACAGGACGGTCTGCATGGTCTTCTCCGTTTTTGATGGAACCGTAAGAAGCTGTCAATGGAGTCGGCGTCAATCTATGAAGAACGAAGGCGATAGGGGCATTGGGCCGAACCTGACAATCTTTTTCAGACGCTTTCTAAACACTCCGGTGGAGATGGACGCCTATTTGGGGTTTAGGCGCACGTAAGAAAGAGCGCATAGGTTTGGGAGGTGTAAACCCCAAAAAGCCGTCCATGTAGGAGTTGTCTGCCAAGTGCACTATGAGAAAGCATCTGAAAAAGAGCCTCAGGTTCTCGTAATAAAGCCCGTTTTGGGCCTCTGGCCTCTATTTATGAACTGATACTGTACGGATATGTCGATCAGGAACAAGTGTCTCCACCCTTTTTCTTGTTCAAGGTGGTTTCAATGGCCTGAATCCACTGGGGGGGATAAGGAACCTTGAATGCCACGGAGTCTTTCTGATTGCCTTTCGCTAAGAAATCCACCTTGACCAAGGACTGATGAAGGTCTTCCCCCTTGTGGCTCTTGTCATGATAGACCCTGGTGATCCGGTGACCGGGGATCTCCAGTTCCAGCCCCTTCAGCCTGCTCCGATAGAAAAGACGGTCAGGGAAAAGGAGGAGAAACCCGCTGCTCCGGAGAGGCTTTCCCGGCTCTGAGGCTTTTCCAAAATAGTTGACCCCGAAACTCATGGCCATGGTCTTGCGGCCGCCGAAGCGGTTCTCGATCCACTTTCTGTCCCGCCATCGGACCAGGGATATGTAAAGGATGATCCCGAAAAAGACGAGCGCTATGACAATCCAGCCCTGGTTCCCGAGCAAATTCATGACAAGATGCCTTTGGTATGGTGTATCAATTCAAGAAGCCCCGCTCAGTTGAACTCGGAGAGGTAGATAACCAGTTTTTTCCGCGCCAGGTTGTGTCTGTAACCCCCCGAACTCCCCATGGCAGCCAGGAGGGATTCGGCAATCTCCATGTCGGTTTTTCCCTTCTTGCGAAGGCCCCTGATCTTCTCCTGGTTCAATTCAATAAGTTGGACAAATCCCTCACGGTCTCGTGAAAAGAAGACAATAAACCCCAGGATGAAGACCAGGACGGAAGATATCACAGCCACATAAATATCGTCCTTTGGGTCAGGGAGAAAGGGTCTCAGGAGGCTTTTGGGATTTCCCGCGTTAAGGAGGGAGTACATGGCCACCAGGCCGATAATGCAGAGGAAGGTGTAGATGATGTATTTGAGAGGCTTAGACACGAATTTTTTCCAAAAAGGGATTTCGCGGAACAAAAGGGTGGAGGAAAGCCCGCGAAAGGCTTTCCTCCTGAAAAAGGTTGATGTTAAACGGGGCGCATCTCGCCTTCCTTCATGGCAGCCCACTGGGCTTCAGCTTCTTCCCAGGCCTCGTCGGAGGCTTCCTTTTCCCAGACCTCGAGCCCGCGCTCGGCCCTGGTGGCACCGGGCAGCAGGTTGTCCATGATCATGGCCACGATGGCGGTCACCGCCATGCCCGTGGTCAGGATGGCCTGAAAGATGTTCCCCAGGACCTGGAAAAACGGGCCGGCCGCGCTCCAGTTGATGGGCGTGGCTGCCGCGGAAAGCATGGTGTTGAACTGGTACGGGACACTGAGTCCGGCAAAGAAGGAAAGACCGATGATGAAGAGGTTCCGTGAGTTATTCAGGTTGACCATCTGGAGGTTGGATAGACCCACGGCGGCGATCAGGCCGAAGAGACCCACGAACATGGATCCCACGACCGGCTGGGGCAGGGTTGCCAGAACAGCGCCGAACTTGCCGATAATGGGGATAATCAGCATGACGCAGGCGCCGGCCCGAATGACCCGCCGACTGGCCACCCTTGTCAGGCCGATGGAACCGATGTTTTCAGAATAGGTGGTGGTTCCGTTGCAGGTCTGAAGAATTCCGGCAACCAGGCAGCCCAGACCTTCCGCACCCAACCCTCTGGAGATCATCTTTTCCGTGGGCACCGGGGCTTCCGAAATGCGGGCGCATGCGTAATAGTCTCCGATGGACTCGATCATGGAGGCCAGGTAGCCTGCCAGCATGCCGAAGACGCCGGCCCACAGGGTGCTGCTCCCCAGATCCGGGAATCCCCATTTAAAGGGGATCATGGGTTTGAAGCTGATCCAGGAGGCCGCGCCCACCAGATCGGTCTTCAGGTAGGCGGCATTGTCGGGTGAAATCCAGCCCGTAAGGGTGCCGACAAGGGCGCAAAGCCATCCCGTGGCAATGGCCAGCAAGACCGGGAAAAGGAGAAACATCTTGGATTTTCGAGAAAAAACCTGGGAGTAGATGATCAGGGCAAAAAGGGTGATGAGTGAGATGATCCAGTTTTTGGCCATCCAGGGGGCCCCGATGTTGAAGAGCGCCAGACCGATCATGGCGATGGTGGGCCCGATGACGATGGGGCTGATGATCCGTTTCACATATCCCATGATGCCCGTATAACCGAGGACGATCTCTACAACGGATGCGATCATGATGGCCCCGGCCACTTCCTGGATCTGAATCTGCCAGAGAGGGCCTGCGCCGGTCAGTTTTTTGGCAGCCACCATGCCGATAATGGCAAACGTGGGTCCCAGAAAGGAGAAGGTCCCGCCCTGTACCACGGGAAGGCGATTTCCGATGGGGGATTGCTGAATGAGCGTGCAGAGTCCTGAGGTGAAAAAGATGGTTGAGATGAGTAGCGCCAGTTGATGCGGGGGAAGCTTCATGGCGCCGCCGATGATAAAGGGGATAAGCACTGTGGCCCCGAACATGGTGAGATATTGCTGAATCCCGAGGAGTACGGCAAGCGGCCACTTGGGCCTGCTTCCAATGGGAAAAACAATCCAACCCTTGCTCTCATGATTTTGTTCGCTCATAAGTCCTCGACCTCCTTTTCTTTTGCCGTGGGGCGGGTCTCGTTGATCTTGGAATTAAGCCAACTTCACATTTGCCTTAGAAATCAAAAAACAATATTTGATTGACCTCCTTTCTTTAAAGTTCCTTAAAGTTTTTCAAAGCCTATATCAACCGGGGCTCAGGCAGTCAAGCGAAAAGGCTTTCGCTTGAGGAAACGGCCTGCCCCCGGCTTACCTGTAAACCGGCCTTCATTGACGATCATCCGACCATTGGAGAATACCTTTTTGGGTACGCCTTTCCCCTTGAAACCCTCATAGGGCGTGTAGTCCACGTTCTGATGATGGGTTTTGGCGCTGATCTTGAAGGGTGCCTTGGGATCAAAAAGGACCAGGTCGGCGTCGCTGCCTACGGCCACGGTGCCTTTTTGGGGAAAGAGCCCGAAGAGTTTGGCCGGAGCAGTGGATACCAGCTCCACAAAACGGTTCAACCCGATGCGTTTCTTGTTGACACCCTCGTGAAAGAGCAGCATGACCCGGTGTTCTACGCCGGGAGCACCGTTCGGGATAGCGGCAAAGCTCTTCTTGCCCTTGTCTTTTTGTCCCTTGAAATTGAAGGGACAGTGGTCCGTAGAGACGACCTGCAGGTCCCCGGAACCGAGCGCTTTCCACAAGGGATCCCAGTTGGACTTGTCCCTCAGGGGGGGAGACATGACATACTTGGCGCCCTGGAATCCAGGTTCCAGATAGTTCCGGTAGGACTTGAGGAGATATTGGGGGCAGGTCTCGGCAAGAACGGGAAAGCCGGCGTCCCTGGCCGCCTTGACCTTATCGAGTGCCTCTTTGCAAGTGAGATGGACGATGTAGATGGGGGCCCCGGCCATCTGGGCTATGGCGATTCCCCGGCCCGTGGCCTCCGCCTCCGCCTCGGGCGGGCGACTCAATGCATGGTACTTCGGCTCCGTCTTTCCCTGCGCCAGGAGATCATTGACGAGGATATCCACCACATCTCCGTTTTCGGCATGGATCATGACGAGGGCGCCGGCCTTCTTGGTCGCCTGCAGGACCCTGTAAAGGGCACCATCATCGATCATCAGGGCGCCTTTGTAGGCAAGGAAACACTTGAAACTGGAGACGCCTTTCGCGACCATATCCGGGATCTCGGCCATGACCCTGTCGTTGAGATCGGTGATGGCCACGTGGAAACCGTAGTCGATGACCGCCTTTTTGCGGGCCTTCTGCATCCAGGTGTCCAGTGTCCCTTTCAGGCTCATCCTCTTGCCCTGGATGGCGAAGTCGACCAGGGTGGTGGTCCCCCCGAAGGCGGCCGCTATGGTCCCTGTTTCAAAGTCATCGGATGAAAAACTTCCCATGAAAGGCATGTCCAGGTGGGTGTGGATATCGATGCCGCCGGGCAGGATATATTGCCCCTTGGCATCAACCACCTCTTCTACGGGCTCCTTGATCTTTTTGGCGATCTGAACGACCTTGCCGTTCTTAATCCCGACCTCGGCCCGGTAGATATCCTGGGCCGTGACCACCGTTCCATTCACGATTTTGTAATCCATGCATTCCTCCTTTCAGGGGGACCTTGTTGGAGGCAACAAGTCCCATGATAAGAAAAAGAAACTCAGGAAACCTGGGATTTCTATGCCAAGGTGATACAACCGGGAACAGGACACACCTGGTAGCAGAGAGAGCACCCGGAGCAAAGTTTTTCAGTTACCTTGTAAATCCTGTCTTTCCCCCTGGTGACGGCCTGGTACCCGCCGTCCCTGCAGGAGATGAAACAGGCGTCGCACTGGACACACGTTTCAGTGTCGATATGTGCAACACGCCGGGTCTCTATGTCCAGCTCGCCAAGGGGCACGAGCTTTTCAAGGGAAACGCCCACCATGTCGGAGATCTTTTGGAAATTTTTCTTCTTCATGAAACCGGAAAGGCCTGTCAAGAGGTCGTCGATAACGCCGAAGCCGTGTACCATAACCGCCGTGCAGACCTGGAGGGTAGAGGCCCCGAGCAGGATAAACTCGGCTGCATCCTCCCAGGTGGTGATGCCGCCGATTCCCGAGATGGGCAGGTCCGTGGCTTCCGCGATGGTGGCCACGGCCTTCAGAGCAATGGGTTTTATGGCGGGCCCCGAAAGTCCCCCGTGGGCTGAGTAGCCCGAAACACTGGGACGGGGAACAAGGGTATCCAGGTCCACGCCGATGATGGAAGCTACGGTATTGATAGCGGAAATGGCATCTGCGCCGGCATCGGCACAGGCCTTGGCCACCAGTCCCACATCGGTGACATTGGGGGTCATCTTGGCAATGACGGGTATATCAACGGATTCGGCGACCCAGCGGGTGACCCGTTCAGCCAATTCCGTATCCTGCCCGATTGCCGCACCCATCCCCCTTTCCGGCATGCCGTGGGGGCATGACATGTTCAATTCCAGCATGCCCGCCCCGGCTGCTTCGCATTTTTTCGCCAACCGCTGCCAGCCTTCCGGCTTGCTGGCGTCATCCATGATGCTCGCAATGACCACGTGATCGGGATATTTGTTCCTCAAGTCTTCAATTTCCCTGAGCCATATTGAAAGCTCACGATCGGTGACGAGTTCTATGTTTTCAAGCGCATAGTTGTTTTTGGGCTGGGTTTTTTGCCCGGGAAATCCGAGGCTGGCAAGACGGGGGGTCACATTGATGATGCTGCTGGCATCTTCCACAAGGGTCTTGGTGACGGCTCCTGCCCATCCCGCCTTGAAGGCCCTCCCGATCATGTTACCCGTGGTCGTCGGAGGGGCGGAAGAAAGGACAAAGGGATTCAGGAACTTCACTCCGCAAAAGTCGACGCTAAGATCACTATCTATTTGATTTCCCATGGAATAAACCTCCCTATTCTGTTGCTATGGGTCTGCTGCTATGAATCTACCGGCCTCGGAACCGGGTGTTTTGCATCGAGGACTAGGACTTCCCAAAATCCGAACTCCTGGAAGCAGGAATGCCGGTAGTTTCGACCTCCCTGTCCCCAATTTCAAGAGCCTTGTCGATAACCGCAATGCCCTCGTCGATTTCCTGTTTGGTAATAATCAGGGGCGGTGCGATGACCACGGTGTCGATCCAGGCCGCCATGTAGACACCGTTTTTCATGGCATCGCCTGCGATCTTTGCCGTCATGAGAGGTCCGCCGGCGAACTTGTCCGCCTTTACGTTAAAGGGTTCTCTCGTCTTTCTGTTCTTGACGATTTCGAGGGCCCAGAAGTGGCCGATGCCCCTCACATCGCCTATACATTCGTGGCGGTCCGCCAGTTCATAGAGCTTCTGTTTCAGGTGGCCGGCCGATTTCTCCGGAAGGCCTGAGGCCACCAGTTTCTTGTATTCCGATACCGCCGCCGGAATGGCGCACAGGGCCATGGGATGAAAGGCATAGGTATGCCCGTGGCAGAAGACCTCTTCATCAAAGAAACCGGCTACCTTCTCGGACGCGGCGGTGATACCCGCCGGTGTGTAGGCACCTGTGGCCCCCTTGGCCGTCGTCAGGATGTCGGGCTTCACGTTCCAATGTTCCATGGCAAATGCTTTTCCGGTCCTGAACCACCCGGTCATGACCTCGTCGGCCACGAGGAGGACATCGTTTTCATCACAGATTTTCCGCATTATGGGAAAGTATTCAGGAGGCGGCACGATCCTTCCGTTGGTCCCGACAACCGGCTCCACGATGATAGCGGCCACGTTGCCCTCTTCCTTGATCATGTAGTCCAGGTAGGTTGCACACTGTATGTTGCACTCCGGATATTCCTTTCCAAAAGGGCAACGGTAGCAGTAACAGTCCGGGGCGAACCGAACGCCCTGGACCGTACACCTGGCCTGCTCGGCAAACCACCTTCTCGGATCGCCCGTGAAGGCGGCGCCGGCAACGGTGGCGCCGTGATAGGAATGATACCTGGAAATGACTTTGTAGGCCGGGGTCTTGGACAGCCTGACCATCTTGAGGGCAGCTTCATTTGCCTCGGTGCCGCTGGTGGAAAAAAAGAACTTGTCGAGGCCCTCGGGCATGATCGAGCGCAGGGCTTCCACCGCCGCCAGGGAGGTCTCATTGGCGAACCCCGGTGCGATATAGGGCAGCTTCTCGGCCTGTTTCTTGATGGCTTCAATAATGGCCTTGTTTTTGTGGCCGAGATTGGAACACATGAGCTGTGAAGAGAAATCCATGTAGGATTTTCCCTCTTCATCGTACATGTACACCCCTTCGGCATCCTTGATGAGCAAGGGGGTGGCCCATGCCTTCTGCCGGTTCCATGTCCCAAAGGTATGGTCCGTAAATTCCCTGATCTTTTTCTCTGTTTCACTCATAAGACTTTCTCCTTCTTTATCTACTCTTTATCTAGTCCCTCAGGGGAGTAGATCCACCATTTCATCATAAGTTTCCGGCCGGCGGTCCCGGTAGAACTGCCAGACATTCCGGACTTCCCGGATGATGTCGAAATCCAGATCAGCCATGATGAGCTCATCCTTGTCCCTCGAACCCTCGGCGACGATCTGGCCCCTGGGGTCGCAGAAATAACTTGACCCGTAGAATTCGCCGATATCCCAGGGCTGTTCATGGCCCACGCGGTTGATGGCCCCCACAAAATATCCGTTGGCCACGGCGTGGGCAGGTTGTTCCAGTTTCCAGAGATATTCAGAAAGGCCGGCCACCGTGGCCGAAGGATTAAAGATGATTTCGGCCCCGTTCAAACCGAGGATGCGTGCCCCTTCGGGGAAATGGCGATCGTAACAGATATAGACGCCCACATCGGCATAGGCTGTCCTGAAGACGGGGTAGCCGAGATTTCCGGGTTTGAAATAGAACTTTTCCCAAAAGCCGGGGGCGGTGTGGGGGATATGGTTTTTTCGGTATTTCCCGAGGTAGGTCCCGTCCGCATCGATCACGGCAGCGGTATTGTAGTAAACACCCGTGATTTCCTCTTCGTAGATGGGGACGATCATGACCATGCCGTGTTCTTTTGCCTTCTCCTGCATGAGTTTTACGGTGGGGCCGTCCGGGATCTTTTCCGTGGCGCTGTACCACTTTGTTTCCTGCTCTGCCGGGAAGTAGGGCCCGTAGAAAATTTCCTGCAGGCAAAGGATTTTTACATCCTTTTGACCGGCTTCATCCACCAATTTGAGGTTTTTTTCGACCATGTGCTCTTTGAGCTGATCCACGGATTCATTCCCAGTGAGATCGCATTTGGTCTGAATCAAACCGCACTTCACTATTCTTGCCATTGCCTGTTACCTCCTATCAAAATTGATGTAATCGTAAAAAGTTCGTCCCTGGGCACGATGATGATTTTTTACAAAGTCATCAAAATGAATGTTTAAACAAAGACGAAACGTCTTGCATTAACGGGCTTGTCATGACCCGGGGCAATTTTCTCTCTTCGTCTTATACACCTCCCTGGAATTGATTGACAAGTCAATTTTTCCAGAATCGCAAGAATCCGTAACGTTCGTATGTGCAAGTACCGTTTGGTGGGTTTCTAGAAAGCTAACTTATGCCCCAAACGGCAGCCTGTGAGCAACGAAGTGGAGGAGAGCCTGACACTCTTTTTCAGACACTATCTAAACACACCGGAGGAGATGGACGCCCATTTGGGGATTGAGCGCTACCCACAAGCGACGGCCTGGGTTTTCGAAAATCATTTGGGCTCGCGTTTCAATTCCACGGGCGATCCCTCGGGTGACCTATGGCCGAGTTCATCAAGATCACAGGCACGACCTAGGTTCACGGCAATCTCCAGACAGTCATCACTTCCCATAAGGGCCATGACTTCTCCGGGTTCGGCTTCAGAGTAATTTCTTCGAATACCGTCGATATGGAGGTTCCCAATCCGGATCGCCACCCGGCTCTTGCCGACGAATGGTTCCAGGGTTTCCCGGAGAAGATTCGTTATCAGGTTGCCGAAATGATCCACACGAAGGACTTCGCCGATGAGAACATGCCCGTTCCGCTTGGGCTGCGATATGGACAGGGGAAACGGATCGTCTATCAGGGGACCGAGACGGACAAGGTCTACAGACAGGGAGAGGTGGGCCGCAACCGGTGCAAAAATATCCCGCCCGTGAAAGGTCCCACTGATCTTGGGGAGAAAATATCGTTCTTCCTGGAGATGGACCATCTTGGATGACGGAAACCGCTTAATGATCGGCTGGAAGAGGCCATTATCCGGGCCAACGAAAAAGTGGCCTCCGGTCTGGACGGCAATGGGCCTCCTGCTGCTCCCCACACCGGGATCCACTACCGCGAGGTGGACGGTTCCGCGCGGAAAGTAATCATGGCTTTTCAAGAGGACGTAGGCTGCGTCTTGGATGGACCCGGGGGAGATGTCGTGAGTGATATCCACCAGGCGGGCAAAGGGGTTGATATTCAGGATGACCCCTTTGAGCACTCCCACATAGGGATCCGATAGGCCGAAATCGGTGAGAAGCGTTATGATACCACTGGGATTCACAGGCTGGCACCTCCCATTCTTACGCTCATCCATTTCTAGGCGAAACGGGTCCGGATGGTCAAGTGAAAACATACCTTTTATGCACTCTGGGCACGGACGAGGTTCGCCAGACAAAAAGTTTGATCTTCAATATTTTTTGTGATATGCGAAACCGATGTAATCGTAAAAAGCAACCTTATGCCGCAAGCGACAACCTATGAGCAACGAAGTGGAGCCGAACCTGACACTCTTTTTCAGACGCTTTCTAA
>CAYOIU010000138.1:0-10038 GCA_964404085.1 uncultured Desulfobacteraceae bacterium
GCCTTGCATCCATTGGGAGGCTGGCAGCGGGGATCGCCCATGAGATCCGCAATCCCCTTAGTTCCATCAAAGGCTTCGCCACCTATTTTAAGGAGCGGTACCGGGAGGTACCGGAAGACCAGGAGACGGCCGATATCATGATCCAGGAGGTGGAGCGCCTCAACAGGGTCATCGGGCAGCTCCTTGAATTCGCACGCCCTGTCAGCATTGAAAAAAAGGCCGTCGACGTCCTGGAACTCGTGCGGCAATCCCTGAAACTCGTTGAAGGGGACACTCTTCAAAAAGGTATCCACATCGAAATGCAGGGGACCTCTTCGGGTAAAGACGTACGCCTGGATCCTGACAAAATAAAGCAGGTCCTTCTGAACCTCTACCTGAATGCCCTGGAAGCCATGGAGAAAAACGGCACCCTCACCGTTGATATCCGGGAGGCAGAGTCCGGCACCGTTGAGATCGGTATCAGCGACACCGGCGTAGGCATTAAGAAGGAAGACCTGGCCCACGTGTTCGATCCCTATTTCACGACCAAGCCCTCCGGCACGGGCCTTGGCCTTGCCATCGTCCACAAGATTATCGAATCCCACGGCGGTGAAATCCGCGTGGAAAGCAGGGAAGGAAAGGGAACCACAGTTATCATTTCCCTCCCTGTTCAAGGAGAAGCCTGATGAACACCAAGAATTGCATCCTGGTGGTGGATGACGATCGGAACCACCGGACCATGTTGAAGAAACTCCTTTCCGGTTGGGGATACGAGGTCATTGAAGCAGATGACGGATCCAGCGCCATCAACAAGGTGTATGAAAACCCCTTTGATCTGATCCTCATGGACATCCGCATGGTCAAGGTATCCGGGCTGGAGGCTCTGGGTGAAATCAAGACCTATAATCCTGCCATTCCCATCATTATCATGACGGCCTATTCCTCTGTGGAGACGGCTGTCGAGGCCCTCAAAAAGGGCGCCTATGATTACCTCACGAAGCCGCTGGATTTCGACGAACTGCGCCATGCCATGGGACGCGCCATGGAACACAGTCACCTAAAGGAGGAGAATCGCCTCCTCAAAGCCAGCCTGGGTGAAAAATTCGACCGCCAGAACATTATAGGGAACAGCCCCGGGATGGTTCGGCTCTTTGAGACAGTATCACAGGTGGCCCCGTCCGAGGCCACGGTACTCATCACCGGAGAATCGGGGACGGGAAAGGAATTGATCGCCGGGGCCATACACTTCAACAGCGACAGGAAGGAACGCCCCTTCGTCAAGGTCAACTGCGCCGCCCTGACCGAGACGCTCCTTGAATCGGAGCTTTTCGGACACGAAAAGGGTGCCTTCACCGGTGCCCATCGCCGCAAAGACGGGCAATTCAGCCTGGCGGACGGTGGCAGCCTTTTCCTTGACGAGGTCAGCGAGATGCCGCTCTCCATGCAGGTCAAGCTCCTCCGCGTGATCCAGGAAAGGGAATTCACGAGGGTGGGCGGTGAGGAGGTGATCAAGGTGGACGTGAGACTCATGGCGGCCACGAACAAGGACCTGACGACCGAAATCGCTGAAGGCCGCTTCCGGGACGATCTTTTCTATCGCCTGAACGTCGTGACCCTGGACATGCCGCCCTTGCGGGAGAGAAAAGACGACATCCCTCTGCTCGCCCACCACTTTCTCAAGGGGTTCGCAGAGAAGAACCGCAAGTCCATCAAGGGGTTCACCCCCCAGGCCATGGACCGTCTCCGCCGGTACGATTGGCCCGGAAATGTGCGCGAATTGATGAATGCTGTTGAGAGGGTGGTCGTTCTCTCACGATCCGACTATGTGGATGAACCGGACCTTCCGCCCGGGATCCGGGAACAGGCAGAGGGCAAAGCGGATGAGGGCCAAACACGCAGGTTGGTTGCCGACATACCCCTCGAGGAAGTGGAGAAAGTCAGCATTCTGGAGACGCTGGAATCTTCAGGAGGGAACAAGAGCGAGGCCGCCAGGCGTTTGGGAATCACCCGGAAGACACTCCACAAGAAGCTCAAAAAATATGGCGTGATGCCGTAACCCCGCCAGTCCCCTTCAGCAACAGCAGCTTCCCTCTCTGCCCAGGGCCGAATTGATCACGGCCGCAGCGCAGCCCACGCCCGCCTGGACGGTAATGGCCTCGGTCGGGCAGTTCTGTGCACAGGCGCCGCATTCCATACAGGCGTCTCTCTTTTCAATTTGTGCGTGTCCGTCGTTCATGGCGAGGACGGCATGGGGGCATACCACGAGGCAAATGCCGCATCCTACACATTTTTCCTGATCAAGCTCTAATGTAACCACATTTTTCAAATACATCAGGTTTCCCATATTCCAAACACCTCACGTAACAAATCTGGACGTAATCCAGAGTCCCAGTCCGATGACCGCCGCCCCGATCTCCATGGGCACGGCCCACCGCATCTCCTTCTTGACCCCGGAGAGAGACGTGTAGGTGGAGGCCCCCGTGAAATTCATCCCCAGGTAGGCGGCCACGGCCGGGGCCAGCAGGCACCATCCTACCACCTCAATGATCCCTCCAGTCGTTTGAGATCCCGGCCATAGAAAAGCCACAAGCGCAGCAGCCGTCAAACCGCCCATCCATGCCCCCTTGAGGGCAAATGGACGGCCCGGCAGCCAGGGCAGGAGGATGGGGGTCAGGACCGCGCCTGCCACAATAGCGCTCAATACGGCCACGGCCGCAAAGAGCCCGGAATGAATGACGTTATACCAGAATCCACCGGGACCGCCAAGTCCTCCCAAGAAAAGCAGAACCGGCAGGATAAGCAGGTAGATTTTAATGGCCTCCACAAGCTCCACGGGAACGAGGACCAACCGTTCCCAAAAGGGGAATGTCTTAATCCGCATGGCGGGCGTCGCCTTCATCCCGTTGTCCAGAAAGCATGGCAGGTCTTCTGCCCGTATGGGGCCATACACAACCTTGAAACCGGAAAACTTCTTGACCTTGTGTGAGGCAACCCCGGGAGCGGAAAGTTGCGGCAGGATGAGCCTCCGATTGCTCACCACCCTGGAAAGATTGCAGAATTCAATGCGCCGAACCAGTTCCTGCGTGCCGAAGGTCCCCTTGCCCGCTGCACACCACACGTTGATTCCCCCCGTATTCAAAACAAGAATCCAGGCGTCCCTCCCCGGGAGGGCCCTGCGAAGCCGATCGAAACTCATCTTGTAGTTGGCCGAGACCAATACGGGTGAATTTTCATCAGGATTCCCCAGTGCATAGAGACCGGGATCCACCGTGTAGTGCATCCGGCCTACATCCCACCTGGCCTTGATGGTCCCCCACCTGTCGCTGTCGCTAAGGGTTGAAGAAACCTTGGGGATTTCTCCTATAGCCGTTTTCAGCAACCCGATAATAAAGGGCTGGTGGAGATCAGCAGGCCTCATGCCCTCTTCTTCACCCGGCGGCAGGGTAACCATCGGAAAGGCAATGGATTCCATTGGTTTTTTTGATGACTTTTTCAAGATCCTCCCCTTTATTCCCTGAAGATCTCACGAGCCGTCACAAGCCTCATGATCTGGTTCGTGCCGGTGTAGATCTGGATGAGCTTGGCATCCCGCATCATCCGTTCCACCGGAAAATCTTTCATATATCCGTAGCCGCCCATCACCTGAACGGCGTCTGTGGTCACCTTCATGGCTGTGTCGGATGCAAAAAACTTGGCCATGGCGCAGGATTTCGGTATGAGCCTCTTTTTCCTTTCATCCAGGTGTCTGGCCGCCTGATAGTAGAGCAGGCGAGCTGCTTCCGTGTTGGCCTCCATATCGGCCAACATGAATTGAATGGCCTGAAGCCTGGAAATGGGCTTTCCGAATTGGACCCTCTCTTTCGCATATGCCACAGCCTCGTCAATGGCGCCCTGGGCCAATCCCACTGCCTGGGAAGCAGCAAAGACGCGGCTGGTATTGAGAGCGGCCATCATGTTGGCTCCGCCCTCTCCCTCCTCGCCGATCCTGTTTTCGGCCGGGACGATCATGTCGTCAAAAAAGAGCTCGGAATTCACGGAACCCCTCATTCCCATCTTGTTTTCATTCTTGCCGTAGGCCAACCCCTTCGTGCCCTTTTCCACTGCAAACGGAGTGACGCCTTTTGACTTTTTCTCAGGGTCCGTATAGGTGTAGAGGCTGATGACATCGGCCACACTGCCGTTGGTAATAAAGCACTTTTCCCCGTTGATCCAATAATCCTCACCCTTTCTCACGGCTCGTGTCCTCATACTGAGGACATCCGAACCTGCACCGGGCTCGGTGGCCGCAAAGGCCGCCAGTTTGCCAGCTGCAAGACCCGGAAGGAATTTGTCCTTCAATGCTTCGCTCCCCCCCATGAGAATGGGTAGCATGCCGTCGGCTTGGGCGATGAGGATCAGGGCCGAAGAGGCACAGACCTTGGCGATTTCTTCTATGATCATGCAGAAGAGGAGATATTCGGCGCCTATTCCCCCATATTTTTCAGGAAGAAGCGGGGTGAGAAGGCCGTTTGCTGTGTACAGTTTTACAATATCCCAGGGGAATTCCTGCTTTTCATCGATCTCAGCCGCCCGCGGTTTGATCTTCTCACGGGCCATATCCCGGACGGTGTCCATTATCATTTTCTGTTCATCATTCAGTGTCAGCATAGCAGTCTATTCTCCGTGAGAGAGCTTAGGTCTTCTCCGACCTGTCGCATCACCCAGACATCCTGCGATTATCACCTCCCCTTGGGCCGAGAGGTCTTTGATCATGCACACAAAATGCTTTGTCAAGTTTAGTTCTATACATAATCATGACAAAGCTTTTTTTCAAGAAATCGTTTTTCCCTAATTGTGCCTCCTTGATCACAACACCGGGGAACTGCCTCATCAACTATTTGTTCGGGAAACCCACCGGTTCCGTGGAACACCCTCATGTGGCCCCGGCGTGATCGACAATCCTGTTATGTAATTCCCCTGGGTGTGAGGAGGGGGCCTCCCGGCAGGTAGTCGGCCTCTTTCGCCTGAACCAGGAGACAAGCGTCTTTTTGAGAGGCCTGATTGAGAGTACAATAAGAAAAAGGGCCCCTGCCCATTGGCCCCACAAGGGTATGAGTTCTCTTGCCTGCCCGATCACGGCCTGTGGAGAAATGCCGAAAAGGAAATAGATCTTGTCCAGGGCCAGCCCGAATGCCAGGGCAAAAACAGCAATGGTGCCGAGATAGATCACGGTGGCCCGCTTTCCAAGGACCCCGAAGAGGACACTGAGGGAAGTGACATTGGTTGCGGGTCCGGCCAGGAGGAACACCAAGGCCGCACCCGGGCTGACCCCTTTCAGGATCAGGGCCGCCGCGACCGGTGTCGATGCTGTGGCGCAGATGTAGATGGGGATGCCTATAACCAGCATGAAAAGCATCGAATAGATTCCGCCCCCAAGGTATCTGCTCATGACTTCGGTTGGAACAAACGCTGTAATCGCGCCGGCGAGAATCAGTCCCAGGAAAAACCAGGATGCCATGTCCTCCCATACCTCTTTCAGGGCATAACGCATTCCGGCTTTCACTTTTGCGACCAACGTGTGGTGATGGCCATGCGTCTCCGGCGGGCAATCGATGCCATCGCAGCAGCCGTCTACGGTACAGCTCAGATCGGGATTATCGGCCTTCTCCTTAACACCCTTTCCGAAAAGGTTCTCCGCAACCCCGGCAACGAATGAAGTAATAAGAGCGGCCAGGGGTCTGGCTATGGTCAGTATGGGATCGAGCAGGGCGTAACTGACGGCGATGGAGTCCACCCCGGACTCAGGGGTGGAAATAAGGAAGGCCGCGGTGGCCCCGGTATTGGCACCCTGTTTTCTCAAGGATACGGCCGCGGGCAGAACGCCGCAGGAACACAAGGGAATCGGAATGCCCAGCAACCCGGCCTTGATGACCGACCTGAATCGCCCCTTGCCGAGATGGGTCGCCACCGCGGATGGGCTTAAGAAGACCCTCAGGAGTCCGCTGATGACCAGACCGAAAAGAATATACACCGAAGACTCCAGCAACATGCGCCAGGCCTCATTAACAATTGAAAGTAAAATATTCATTCCCGGTTATCTCCCTCTCTGGTTATCATTCCCTAACATGTTCAAGTCCTACCCGCAGGAGATCAGCAACATGATCATCATCCAGGGAATAATAAAGCACCTGCCCGTCGCGGCGGCATCTCACCAGGGCCAGATCCCGCAAACGCCTCAACTGGTGGGATACTGCGGACTCTGTCACACCGATAAATGCCGCCAGGTCGCACACACACATCTCCCCGGCCCCGAGGGCCATGACGATCCTCAGTCGCGTGGGATCGCCCAGAATCTTGTAAGTCAGAGCGAGCCTCTCCACCTCCCGTTGGGGGATGGCTTCCTCTCTGGCTCGACCCACACGTTCCATATGGACGCAGCGGACACCGCACAACTCGTCTATTATGATCTTATTATCAGTCACACCGAACCTTTTTGTATTTGAGCATATGTTCATATATGATCATTTTGGATCTTTGTCAAGTTCAAATTTGTCAAAAGATTGCTGTGACCCTGACCAAGTCCCTTATATCATCCGCTCCCCTGTTGATTTGATCAACAGCGGCAGGGTCAGTGCAGTCTTTTCCGGCGGGAATTTTTTTTCTCAGCTTTTATCACGGCGCAAATATTCTGAGCGGGGTTCCCAGCCAAGCTACTATCTCCCTCAGTCCAATCAACCATGGTCCACTGCCCCTCCCTTTTGCAATGCGAAGGTCAAAAGAAAAGAAATTAGATGGCGACAGGATGATGACATCGCAAGAAGTCGCCATCGTGCCCATGGATGGGCGCTCAGGAGTGGAGTGCAAACAATTCTGGTCCACAACCATCTTTTGTTTTACAATGGGGGAAAGCGGGAACTGGAGACCTATCAAGATGACGGAAACGAAAAACAAACTCTCCGAGTTGGTCACCCTGTTTCTTAAAGGCAGGCAATCCATTGGAGAACCGGTTGTCCTTTCCGTCGAAACCCAAATCAAGGGGTGGAAAAAGGCCAACCGCAGAATGAAATGGGGGATTTCAAGCGGGGCTTTCTCGAATATCGGAACACCGCCGGCACTCAAGGCCCGCGACAAGGAAGAGGGGTTTATCGGCCCGGCCCTGTTTTACGGCTTCGGGGATGACGGTCATGGCAATTCCGATGCGGTCCTTTCGGGCAAACTGGCATGGGAATTTGCCCTGAAACGGAAGAAGAAACAGACGTGGCAGTGCGAATACATCGATTTTGACAAACCGGAAATGATCCACCTACGGCCCGAGGCCCCGCTGAGACCAAGAGGTTTCTATTTCGCCAAGATCCAGACGGGTGAAGGTTTACTCAAGCAAACAGTCTCTCAATTCCGGAAGGGCCTGTCAGACGATACCGGCTGTGGACCCGAGGGCATCCAGTTTCTGGCCATTACCCATACCCATTTCCAGAACCTCATGAACGAAAGGAAATTCCCCTTCATGGCCTTTGCCGACTACGATGTGGCCCCCTACGGATTCAACGACTTCTTTGATGTTGTCCAGATGTTCTGCAGCCTTGGAATCCTGGGACTGGGCATCGGCAACGTGGATCGCAACTACCCCTTTTTCGGCATCCCGACGCTACGATTTTGAAGGGCCCTCCCCGTCTCATGAAGGCATTTGCCGCGTGTTTTCCGTGTTGGCCCGGATTTCTCACCAATAATCTACTGCGACGAAGACCGGTGAGAAACCCGGGCCTATGAGGCGGAAAAGAGCTTTAATTCGGCGGAAAAATCTGTCAATATGAACTGTTCTACGGGCCCTTTCGTCATTACACGATACCCAGGAAAGAGGAGAATAGCATGTCATCGTTCGAAGGTTTCAGTCAAGAGATGATCACGTTTTTCGAAGAACTCAAGAAAAACAACAAGAAGGAATGGTTTGACGCACACAGGAAGGATTATGAACGTTTTGTGACGGAGCCGGCCAGGGCCTTTGTCCTTGATATGGGTGAAAAACTCCGGGCGATTGCCCCCGGCATCCAGGCCGTCCCCAAGGTCAACTGGAGCCTTTTCAGGATCAACCGGGACACCCGCTTCAGCAAGGACAAGAGCCCCTACAAGACCAATCTGGGAATCTGGTTCTGGGAGGGGAAGCGCAAGAGAATGGAATGCTCCGGATTCTATTTTCATTTTGGCGACGGAAAACTGATACTGGGAACAGGAATGTACATGTTCAGCCCGGGACACCTGAAGGCCTATCGGGAAGCTGTGGTTGACAAAGACCACGGGAGGAGACTGGCAGAAGCGGTTGCGGAAGTTTCAGAAAAGGGCTACCTCATCGGCGTCAAACACTACAAGCGGGTGCCCCGCGGCCTGGATGCCGGCCATGAACGGGCTGAGTTTCTCCTGCACAAGGGATTGACGGCCATGAAGGAACTGGAGATTCCCGAGGGATTTTTTTCAGGTGCGATTATTGACCACGCCTTTTCAAGCTTCAAAGACATGCTGCCCATTCATGAGTGGCTGAGGGATACGCTTCGATAGTGGTGAGGGTCGTTTCCTACTGAACCAGCAGGATGGAAAGGTCCTTTGACAGTTGCAGGACCTTCTGGGAGACACTCCCCAGGAAAAATTCCTTGAATGAGGAGATGCCCCTTCGCCCCATGACCAGGATATCCGCCTTTGAGTTTTCGGCCTCGGCCACGATGTCCCTGGCGATGCCCTTTTTCTGTGTGCTCGCCTTTACTTCGATTTTATTCTCATCAAATCCCGCCTTCACGAGGGCCTCTTTCGCATTCTTGAGGGCCACGCCGAGGGCCACCCGCTTTTCATCCTCCAACTGGCAAAAGGCCTTCTGTTGCGAACTGAAATGGGGGACCAGGGTATCCGCCTCCAGGTCACACACGGTAGCCGTGTTGGGTATGACGCTGAAAAGGAGGATTTCATGGTCGGGGCTGAAAGTGTCCGCCAGGAATTCTATCGCCCTGGAAGCATTCTCCGAATAGTCAAGTGCAACGAGGATTTTTTTCGCCATTTTTCAACTCTCCGTCAGTCATTTGGATGTTCACAGGTTGATATACACTTTATAGTTTATTCGCTTACCGGTCAAGAAATAGAACTCAGCCCGTATTTTTCCCTCAGTTTCCTGGACAGGCTCCCGATCATTTCAAAGGCCTTTTCGACGGTCTTTTCCCCATCCGGATTCACGAGACAACAGGTGGCCGGCGAGAGCAGGCTCCTGGATAGAAGAAATTCTATTTCAATGCCGTTTTGTTGCAGGACCAGCCAGATCTCTTCCAATCGTTTGGCAAGGGTTTCCACGTTTTCTTGTTCAAACGGTTCAAAGTTGGTAGGAACCATTCCCCAGACAATAGTCCCTCCGCGATCCAGATAGCGTTTGATACTCCCGGCATACCTGGAGAATATCTCCCCATTCGTATAGACGTCCAGGGAGAGGATATCCAGGTCCAGGGAAAGGAGGAAATCCCAGTCGGGGTTTCCGCACAGATGGATTCCCCGAGGGCGTTCGATCATAGCGAAGAAGTTCTCCATATCGACGTGCGCGGCCACATCGTTGTATCCGGCCATACCGCTGAACAGGAACTGCAGTCCGGGCTCGTCCACGAACATGAACGCATTCGGGTTGCGTTTTTTGAGCCTTTGAAGCTGGATATTGATCCGTCGCGCCATGAACTCAAACATGAAGGGCCTGACCGTGTCGTCGAACAGGATGGGGCGATCATCCTGATCCACAACGTTCAGCCCGAAACTGATGGGGCCCTCCAGTTGTCCCCTGATAGCGGGCCGTCCGGACAGGTCCTGCTCCAGAAAGCGGTGATAAACCACGGAATAGGTCCTGCTGATGTCAAAGTATTCGGGTTCCTCAAAATGGGCCATGGTTTCTTCGAACTCTGCGATGAACTTCTCAAGGGAAAAACGCAGGGTCTTTTTTTCCATGTCAAGCAGGATACCGGGGAAGTGCTCAGAGGCCTGGACATACATGTCTTCATAGTAGCTGTACCGCGGCAGTTGTGGCCAGAAAGGGATATCCAGGGAAAGGGCTGCACTGAGTGC
>CAYOIU010000139.1:0-2923 GCA_964404085.1 uncultured Desulfobacteraceae bacterium
CTGGCCATGCTTTATCAAAAGATGGAGGATGACGCAAAGGCAGTGGAGGTCTACGAGAAAATCCTCCGATTGGACCCGGAACGTTCCTTGACCCTGAACAACCTGGCCTGGCTTCTGGCGACTACCGATGATCCGAAACTGCGGGACAGGAAACGGGCCCTGTCCCTGGCACAAAGGGCGGTTTCCAAAGAAAGGATCCCTGTCTATCTGGATACCCTTGCCGAGGCTTACTATGAAAACGGCGATCAACAGAAGGCCCTGGAAATCATTAATGAAGCTCTTTCAAAAGCAGAGGAGAACAGGGACTACTACGAGAAGCAGCTGCGGAAATTTCTTTCAGGTGAGCTAAAGAACTCCTAGGCAGAAGTATGGTTTGATAAAGAGCATAGAAAATTCCAAATAAATTCCAAATGGCAAATGAACAATCTGGAGGTTGAGCAATGAAAAAGTGGATCCTGGTGGTTTTTTGCGTTGTGGCAGGCATTATTGTGGTGGGACTTGGCTCCGGCTATCTCTGGTTTCAGCATACCCTGAAGAAACGGTTGCCGGAGATCAGTGGCGAACTATCCGTGAAAGGGCTCAATGAAAAGGTGGAGATCATACGGGATAGCTATGGCGTCCCCCATATTTATGCCGCGAATGAAGAGGATATGTACTTCGCACTCGGCTATGCCGTGGCCCAGGATCGGCTCTGGCAGATGGATTTTTTCCGACATCTGGGCCAGGGGCGTCTCTCGGAAGTCTTGGGAAAAGACTATGTGAAAACGGATCGGTACTTCAGGCTGCTCACCGCGGCGGGCGTCGACAAGTCCATCCCGCGGGAATTGGAGCCTCTTTTCAGCGCCTTTGTGAAAGGAATAAATGTTTATGTCACGAGCCATTCGGAGCGATTGCCCATCGAGTTCACCCTGCTTCGCTATAAACCCGAGAAATGGACGGAAGAGGATTACCTCGCCATCCTGAAGGTGGTCAACTGGGGACTGAGTTGCGGTTTCACAACGGATTTGACGGCAGCCCAGGTGTTGAAAAAAGTGGGAGAGGAAAGATTCAGGGAGGCCTTCCCCCTGTGGCAGGGTGACGCACCGCTCATTATTTCGGAGGGTCATGGGGGTCTTGCTGAATTGTCGGACCCGGGCCTGGAAGCCGCACGGAAAATTGCAACGCTGATGCAGTTGCCCAAAGGGGCGGCCAGTAACAACTGGGTGATCTCAGGGAAAAAAGCGGCTCATGGCAAGCCCATTCTGGCCAACGACACGCATCTGGGCCTGCCCAATCCCTCGTTCTGGTGGGAGGTCGACCTCCACTGTCCGACCGTCCATGCCACCGGGTTTGCCGTTCCCGGGGTGCCGGGCATTCCCATCGGTCACAACCGCAGTGTCGCCTGGGGAATTACCAACGTCATGGTGGATGATGTGGATTTCTACATCGAAAAGGTCAATTCCGAGAACCCGCATCAGTATTGGTACAAAGACCGCTGGGAGGACATGAAGGTCGTGGAGGAAACCATCCACGTGAAAGGAGAGGCCCCTGTCAAGGAAGAAATCCTCCTGACGCGCCACGGTCCCATCGTGGTGGAACCGGGAAAAGGTGGAGGCAAGGATTATGTGTCGCAGAGGTGGGCATTCACGGATAGCCTCCAGCCAGGACGGGCCGGTTCGATGTTGCTCAAGGCCGGGAATGTTCGGGAGGTCACGTCGGCCCTCAGGTACTGGGAACTCCCCAGCCAGAATTTTATATTTGCCGACAGGGACGGCAATATCGGGTACTGGACCTGCGCTACAGTACCCATTCGTGAGAAAGGGGACGGCATGCTGCCCGTTCCGGGATGGACCGGGGAATATGAATGGAAGGGATATGTTCCTTTTGACCAGAGGCCCCATATGCTCAATCCGGAAGAGGGGTTCATCGCAACTTCCAACAACAAGGTCGCAGGCGATGACTACCCCTTTCTGATCGGCCACTACTGGGAGCCCATGGACCGGGTGACCCGTGTGCGCCGGCTTCTCCAGGCAAAGGAGAAGCTGACTGTCGAAGATTTCAAGAAGATCCAGAACGACACCTATTGCCTGCTCGCCTCGGAACTCACGCCGAAGTTCTTAAATGTTTTGAAAAAACACTCGGGCAGCGAGGGGTTTAAAAAGGCTCGGGAGATCCTTTCCGGGTGGGATTTCGTGATGGGAGAAGGAAGTGGGGCGGCCGCGATCTTCGAAGTGACCTTCCGGAAAATGATGGACACTATCTTCAGGGATGAACTGGGTGATGCACTCTTTGAAAAATATCTGAAGACCACCGTGTTTCCGCCCAGGGCCGTCAGGGCCATGTTCAGAAAGGGGTCGTCATCTTGGTTTGACAACATCAACACCTCTGAAAAAGAGACCATGGAAGATATTATGAGGGTGAGCCTGACCCAGGCGCTCTCGGAATTGCGGGAGAAAATGGGGGATGATATGGAGAAATGGGCCTGGGGAAAGATTCACACCCTCACCTTTGAACATGTGCTGGGGAAGAAAAAGCCCCTCAATTACATTTTCAACCTGGGTCCTTTTCCGGTGCCGGGCAGTCACCTGACCGTCAACAAGAAGCAGTACCCCTATGAAAGTCCGTACAACGCGGATCACGGGGTCTCCCAGAGGATGATCGTTGATCTCTCGGATATGAAAAGTTCCCTCCGGGTGCTCCCCACCGGGGAATCGGGCAACCTCAAGAGCCCCCATTACCGGGATCAGATTTCCCTCTACCTCGGCGGCAGATATCACCCGGCCTGGCTTGAGCGAGCCCAGGCTGAGAAAAACAAGACGGGGGTCTTGACCCTGAACCCCGAAGAAACGCGATAGCTCCAACCCCCGGCTTTGATGAGAAAAAATTGGTTTTTCGGGGAGAAACGATACAAAATCCCAATTCCCATAAATCACGGCAAGTAAAG
>CAYOIU010000139.1:2933-10016 GCA_964404085.1 uncultured Desulfobacteraceae bacterium
TGAATGGTACGAGATTTGATAGAGATCATTCGAACTTAGAGAGAGGATATCTTTTAGATGCTTTGGCTGCGGCCGGATTAATCGGGGATATTTTTAAACATAACACGTCTATATCCTTTGCAGAAGCTGGATGTCAGGCTGAAATGGGCACGGCCTGCAACATGGGCGTCAAAAAAACATTCCTCAGGTCAGGAAAGCACTTTCAGGCTGAAGGTGATCATGAGAGGGTCACCATCAGAGATCGGTTTGCCCAGGCTGATGGTCCCGTCGCCAATCATGAACCACTCCCGGTGGTGCAGGTGCATTTCCATGCCACTGTAAACGTGCCCTCCTGGAGCCGTGTTGATGTAGGTACCGTTGGTGCTGGTGTCGACAAAGACAAATTCGCCGTAACGGCAGATTATCTTGGCATGGGAACGGGAAGCCGTTTCAGCGTTGACAACCAGGTTGCTGGTGCTGTCCCGGCCGAAAACATAGGGTGTCATCTCTTTTGTGACAACGATCTCTTTTCCCCCAAAACCCACTACCAGTTCCGCATTTATTGTAGTCGCTGCAGTCATCTTCGAAGGGATGAAGAACCTGGTTGCATCATCCATGGCCCAGACAACTTCCATGGTGTTCAGGGGGCTGGATTTTCCTTTTACTTCAAGTCGCCCGAATGGCCGGCACATGCTTTTTCTGTATTCGGGGAGTCCGTGAGTGGTTTCAACCGTTGTAATGGTCTGCCCACCTTTGGCCAAGGAGGCAATCCTTGCTGCAATGTTGACCGTATCTCCATAGGGATGTCCTTTGTCCAGTCCAATGGGGCCTTTGTGAAAACCGATGCGGACGTTGATCTTACGCCCGTGTGATGTTGGTGTAGATTTGAAATGTTTCTGCAAATCACACGCACAGTTGACCGCTTCCAAGGAGTTTTCAAAATAAGCCATGACTTCGTCACCGATCACTTCAACCACGACACCGTTATTCTCTTTTATCTTTCTTGAGACGGAATTGAGGCTTTCAACAATACATTCGTGGGCAACCCTGTCGCCGAGGTTCTCATACAAATGCGTACTTCCGGCAACATCTGCAAAGAAAATTACAAGTTCTGAAGGCTTCTCAGCCGGATTTTCTTCCGGTTTTAACCATGACTTGCCGAATATGTTTTTCAAGAGTGAAATAGTTTCATCCCTCAATCTGGCAGTGACAGATCGTTCAAAAATAGCGTTTTCTTCAGAAGGCTGCAAGATTTTTTCTTTATTGTGGCGCGAGACAGGAATAAGGGATTCCCTTTAATCCACGCGATCAGAATCGTTTTTGAGAAATTCACGAGATGTTGAGGATGTTTTTTCTTGACAGATTGAAAAGGCGATTTTATAGTTAAATAAATACCGACCAGTCGGTCAGATACTATGAAGCTAAAAAAAAGAAAATATTGTTAAAGCTTATAATATGACTGTTCGGTCGGAAAGGAAAGGAATGTGAGAAAATGGGAAGCCGTGAGGAACAAAAAAAGGTGAAAAAAGAGCGGATCCTGGCGGCGGCGGCCAACGTATTCAATCGGCGCGGATTTAACGGCACCGTCATCGCCGACATTGCTTCCGAGGCACAAATCGGGAAGGGGACCTTGTATGAATACTTCGACAGCAAAGAGGATCTGTTTTTCGGCGTATTTGAGTGGTTTGGGAAAGTAATGACCCAGCGTGCCAGAGTTAGTCTTACCGCCCTAACAGGCTCGGCTGAAGAACGATTGATCGCCGTGGGCGAATCGCTCTTTGTGGACTGGCCTGAGATGAAAGCGTTCTTTTCACTTGTCATGGAATTCTGGGCCGCATCCGCTTCCGGATCTCCTAAACTCCGTCGGCGGTTCAAAGACTACTTTCATACGGTCTACAGTGAATTTCGGGGCCTGGTTTCGAAGTTGATTCGTGAAGGCATGGAGCGGGGAGAATTCAACAAGGGCGTGGCCCCGGAGGCCGTGGCGTCCGTACTGGTGGGCGCCTGGGACGCCCTGCTTCTTCAAGCCTGGTTTGACGAAGATTTTGATCCCGGACAGACTTTCAAGGAGTTTTTGCCGGTTCTCCTTTGCGGATTGTCCGCAAACGTTCCACAAAATCGCGAAGCGATTTCGTAAGAGGAGTATCCATGAATTCGAAAATTATATCACCGATCAAACGAGTCAGCTTTTCGCTGCTCCTTTTCCTTTTTATCCTACCCGTCTCACCCTGTTCGGCGGGTCAAATACTCAACGCCAGGAAAATCCTGGACAGGGTGGACGACCTTTTTCGGGGGAAATCGAGCAAAGGCATCATGACCATGAAGATCGTCACCGCCCACTGGACCAGGACCCTCAGGGTGGAATGGTGGAGCGAGGGCAAAGATAAGTCTTTGATGCGGATTTTGAGGCCCAAAAAAGAGGAGGGAACCGCCACGCTGCGCGTTGGCAACGACATCTGGAACTATCTGCCCAAGGTCAACCGGATCATCAAACTCCCGTCCTCAATGATGAGTGCCTCGTGGATGGGGTCCCATTTCACCAACGATGATCTCGTCAAAGAGAGTCGGATGGCGGACGATTACACCTTTGAATTGACCTTCCGCGGCGAACGGGATGGGCGGGAAATCCTGGAGGTCACCTGCCACCCGAAACCGGATGCCGCCGTGGTTTGGGGCAAGGTCCTGGTTGTGGTCAGGCCCGTTGACTACCTTCCCCTCAAGATCCTTTATTATGACGAGGACATGAATCCGGCCAGGACCATGCACTTTTCGGACATTGGACCGCTCGGGGATCGGACCCTGCCCAGGGTAATGCGCATGGTCCCTGAAGACAAACCGGACGAGATGACCCAAATCACTTACGAGGAAATGACCTTTGATCTTGATTTACCGGAACGGATCTTTTCCATTCGATCCCTGAAACTTTAGCAGAGCGCAATCATGAAAGCCTTACGTTATGCCTGGCGCAACATCTGGCGGAACCCGCGGCGCACATGGATCACCGTGACGGCCATCAGCCTGAACGTGGCCGTTCTCATCGCTTCTTATGGGTTGATGGACGGCATGATGAAACACATGGTTTCAAATGTTACCAACCTGGTGGTAGGGGAGGTGCAGATCCACGCGCCCAAATACCTGGTGGACCATTCCATGTACAAGAACCTTGAAGATCCAAAGACCATCCTTCAAAGATTGAAAAGTCGGGGAATCCGGGCGGTGGCCAGGAGCTACGGCTATGGTCTCGTGGCCTCCGGGAAAAAGTCGGCGGGCGCTCTGTTCTGGGGTGTGGATCCCGGCGCGGAAAAGAAGAGTTTTGATCTGGCGGATCACGTGGCTTACGGACATTACCTTGGATCCGAACCGAAAAAGGAGATGGTCGTCGGCAGGAAACTGGCCCGGTCTCTGAATGTCGGAATCGGTTCAGAGATCGTCGTGGTGGTCCAGGCGGCGGACGGGTCTCTGGGCAACGATCTTTTCATTGTGACTGGGATCTTGAAGGCTGCGGGAGATGGAATCGATCGAGATGCCGCCATCATACACCGGAAAGACTTTCAGGAATTGTTTGTCTCTGGAGGCCGGATCCATGAGATCGCTCTCAACAGCAGGGGTGCACTTCCCCTGGCTCGCCTGAAGGAAATTGCCGCAAAAGCTGCGCCACACAACGATGTCAAATCGTGGCGCCAACTCATGCCCGCCCTGTCCGACATGGTCAACTTTTTTGATGCCGGGATGTGGCTTTTCGGGATGATCTTTTTCCTGGCAGCGGCCCTCGGCGTCATGAACACCATGCTCATGTCAACGTTTGAGCGGATCAGGGAGTTCGGGATCCTGAAGGCTCTCGGCACATCCCCCTGGCGTATTCTGGGCGACGTGGCATCCGAGGCCTTCGTCCTCAGCCTGGTATCGACCATCATCGGAACGGTCATCGGCGTTGCACTCTCCTTTTACTTCATGAAGCAAGGGTTGGACACCAGTATATTCATCACCGGTGATGCTGCCGTCAGCGTGTCCGGCATTGCCTTCGATCCGGTCTGGCGGGCAACCCTAACGCTGAAGACCGTTCTTTCCCCGGTACTCATGATGTGGTTCATTTCTTTGCTCGCGTCTCTCTACCCTGCAGCCATAGCCGCCAGGCTGGACCCGGTCAAGGCGATGACGAGGGTGTGAGTTGAAATCATTGGAGACTTTGGAATGATCATTCGATTGGCATGGCGCAGCCTGTGGCGCAACAAGAGACGGACCCTGATCACGGTCTGCTCCATCGGCATGGGATTGACCTTTGCCATCTTCTTCATCGCGCTGGCTGAGGGGGGTTACGAACAAATGATCGACCAGATGGTGCGCATCCAATCGGGGTACATCACGCTGGAGCATCCCGATTATCGAGAAGCCCCCTCTGTTGACCTGTGGATTACGGTGCCTCCTGTACTGAGATCCGAGGTGGAAGGGTGGCCGGGTGTGGAGAAGACAAAATTGGTGATCCTGGGCCAGGGCATCGCTAAATCGGGCGCCGGCAATATGGCGGCGGCCATCATGGGGGTGGAGCCGTCTGTTGAGGCGGCCGGTTCCCCGGTGGCCCGAAACCTGATCCAGGGAGAATACCTCAGTCCACAAGACAATTCACAGGTGGTGGTGGGCAGTGAAATGGCCCAACGTCTGAGGCTTGCGGTAGGCAAGAAGCTCGTCATCTCCACCAATGACGTTAACGGCACCCTGGTGGAGGAGCTCTGCCGGGTAAAGGGAGTCTTCCGGACCGGCTCCGAAGAAATAGATGCCTATTTCATCCAGATGCCCATTGACTTTGCCAGGCGACTCTTTCACATCCCTGAAAAGGGGGCCACCCAGATGGGCGTGATCCTCAAGAACGCGGGCGCCCAGGAGCGCATTATGGCCCGACTCAAGGATCGGGTGGGCGACGACCGGACCATGTCGGTCCTTTCCTGGCAGGAGGTGATGCCTGATGTCGCCACCTACATCAAAATGGACAAGGGATCGAATCTGATCTTTCAGGGTATTTTGATCTTCCTGATTCTCTTTACCATCTTCAATACCCTGTCCATGTCCGTCATGGAAAGACAGCGTGAATTTGCCATGCTGATGGCGGTGGGTACCACACCTCGCCGTCTGGAATTGCAGATCTTCGCCGAGACGGTGTTCTTGGGCATGATCGGTTGTGGTTTGGGACTTTTCCTGGGGGGGCTCGCAGTGATCTACGGGCACTTCCACGGCATTGATCTGAGCTCCATCATGGGAGAGAGCGTGAACATCTCCGGGTTCGCCCTCTCCAGCAAGATGCACACCAAGCTGTCGCTGGGCATCTTTTTCGGGTCTGCCGTTACCGTGCTTGGAGCAACCCTGTTGCTGGGCCTTATCACTGTGCGGCGGGCCACGAAGATCAACATTGTCAACACCCTGAGGTGAGAGAAGATGGTGGATCTGTCCCTGCGGGGGAATTCGTTAGGAGAAAAGCATGAGTGAAATCATAAAGACCCGGGATCTCACAAAGGACTACGGCCAGGACGGGGTCGTCACCCGCGCCCTCCGGGGCGTCAGTCTGACCCTTACGGCAGGCGATTTCGCAGCCATGGCCGGACCTTCCGGTTCCGGAAAGAGTACGCTCCTGAATATCATCGGCGGCCTGGACCGGCCCACTTCGGGTATGGCCCGTGTGAAGGGGCAGGATCTATCCGAAATGAGTCGCACCCAATTAAGCCGTATGCGGAGGGATAGTATCGGGTTCATCTTTCAGGCCTACAACCTCATTCCCGTGCTCACGGCCCTGGAAAATGCCGAATACGTCCTCATGCTCCAGGGTGTCCCACTCAGGGAACGGGAGGAGCGGGTTCGCGCTATCCTGGAGGAAGTAGGCCTGGAAGGCATGGAAAATCGTTTTCCCCGGGAACTTTCCGGAGGGCAGCAACAGCGGGTCGCCATTGCCAGGGCCATTGCATCGGAACCCTCTCTGGTGCTGGCCGACGAACCCACAGCCAACGTGGATTCCAAGACAGCCAAAGGCCTTTTGGAACTCATGCGACGTCTTAACAAAGAAAAAGGAATCACCTTCCTTTTTTCGACCCATGATCAGGCGGTTATGAAACAGGCGAGGCGTCTCATCATCCTTCAAGATGGGCGGATTAGTCATGAGGACCACAGAGGGGAAGCTAACGGCTCTGCTTGAAAAGAAAAAAGGGAGTTTTTATTATGTGGGAATTCCTGACCTGGTTGTACATCATTAATGCGACCTTGTTGATTACCCATGAAATCGATTCGGCCTTTTGGAAGGAATGGGAACTCTTCCGACTGCCGGGAGGCATTTCCGGATTTCTCCTCATCCACCTCCCCATAGTTTTATTCATCATGCTGGGGCTCATGTGGGTGCTCCACCAATCGACGGCCGGTCTTATCATGTCCCTCGTCTTGGCGGGAGGCGGTTTATTCGCTTTCGGCATCCACACCTACCACCTCCAACGTGGCCGGCCGGAGTTCAGAACAATCATATCCATCGCAATTCTCATTGGCACGCTGATAACCTCCCTGGCCCAGGGGGCTTTGAGTCTGTGGTTTTTGGTTTGAATGGAATTATGCGTCTACACATCAATTCATTGATTCTTTTTCTGTGGATGTTAGTCTTATCAGGGATGAACAGCGCGTTTGCCCTTGTGGGAGACACCGCAGGCAATTTAGGGCTGGACGGAAGCTTTCGGATCATTGGTGGTTTAAGCCACAACTACGACGACCCGACTCTGTTTGAAAAAGATACCAACGAATATATCCAATCCATCCTGAGGCTCACCGCGGGCAGACGCCCGGCCCGACGGGTCACCTATGAAGCGCACCTGGTGACCGCCTTCACCCACGCCACTGCAACCCGTTCGGGGGGAGGCTCAGTCATGGGAAGCCAGGGGATCAAGACCCGGTACCGGGCCTTTGACACATCCTGGGACTTTATTGATGAAGAAGAAGACGCTTCGGGAAGCTTCTGGTTGGATCGGTTCAACCTGAAGTTGACACTCCCCCGGGCGGACCTCACCGTAGGGCGGCAGGCCATTACCTTCGGCAAGGCCTATTTCTGGAACCCGCTGGACCTGTATCTCCCTTTTGATC
>CAYOIU010000140.1:0-9826 GCA_964404085.1 uncultured Desulfobacteraceae bacterium
GAGCCGATGGAACCCTGCGATGTGATAAGGATCAGCAAAAGGAAAGAGGGTGCATTGCCCACCAGGGGGATGAAGAGAATGGACATAAGCGGACCGCCCAGGACAAAAAAGCGCGTCTGATAGTGATCCGCAATATAGCCCGCGGAAGGCTGGACCACGAAGGCCAGAAACCGGCTGATCCCCGTGATAATACCCACCTCAGTCAAAGTGAGCGCAAATTTTTCCACAAAGAGCGGGAGCAGAGGGGTGACAAAGGACTGGTAAAGGTCTCCTATGAAATGGACCAGGGAGAGGGAGATGATGATCCTGGTATCCGCCTTTGTTTCCGTATCCATCAATGGTTCCATGTCACTAATATTTTCTCCGCCCCTTTTCTCGCTTGGATCTGAAACCCATGCTGAGCGATTTTCCGGTGGATCATAACAGCTTCAACCGATGCTGGCAACGATAGAGAAACAGGGTTTCCTCCTGATGCATCTCTTGCTTGAAAAACGATTGTTCTAGGTGGTCAGTTTGCGATAGATCTCGGGGATTCTTACGGGGAGCTTCGAGAGATCGTTGATGAAGATGTATTGGCCGGGACCATACATGTGTTTGATATAGCTATGTTCCGCCTTGTCGATGGTGATGCAGAAGGGATGAATTCCTCTTTGCCTCGCCTCAAAGAGGGCCTGTCTTGTGTCCTCGATGGCGTATTCGCCTTTGTAGGCGTCGTAATCATCAGGTTTCCCGTCCGAGAGGGTGATAAGGAGCTTTGTCCCGGCCTCAATATCCTGAAGGAGTTTAGAGACGTGGCGGATGGGCGGGCCCATTCTCGTCCACTCCCTCGCCCTGACCCCGGCAATCCGTCTCCTGATTCTGTCACTATAAGGTTCGTCAAAACCCTTTACCCGGTAGAGCTCGCAACGCTTTCGCGTCTGGCCTGAAAACCCGTATATGGCGATTCTGTCCCCCAGGACACCGATGGCCTCGCACAGGATCAGGAGTGCCGTTCTCTCCATCTCGTTGATCCAGCCGCTTGTGGAACCGCTCAAATCCACCAGGAAAACACTCGCGATATTGCGATCATCACGCCTCAAACGGGTAAAAACCCTCTCGGAGGGGTGCTGCCCGGCCCGCCAGTCTGAAAAGGACGACACCACGGCGTCCAGATCGATGTCATCCCCTTCCTTCTGGCGTTTCAGCACCCGTTGCTCAAGACGGACGCGCTCAAACTGGTGCCTGATCCGCTGAATCATGCCATGGTACCGGTTTCTGGTTTCCTCTACGAATCCCGTATTTTCCTCAATGGATTCCATCTCCCTCAGGAGCACCCAGTTCTTTCGATAACCCTGCCGCCGATGGTCCCATTCGTGGAGGACATGGACGTCCTTCGCTTCCGGGGAGAGGAAATAGCCTGTGCCTTCAGGCACCTTGCACAGCGATCTGAAATGGTGCCCGGACATCTCGTCACCCACGGCAAGATACGAAGTCGGGATGGTCCCCAGATCCTCGTAGATCTCCTCGATGATGGTTTCCATGGCCACTGGAATGGGCACCATCCGGTCGTCGATCAACAGGTGATCCGGCACCTCCTGAAAGGCCGGTGAGTCACTGCGTTGAGCCACCCTCTCTTTTCCCGGAATTTCGATCCTGACGGTTTCACAATCTTCCAGTTCCGCCACAAGCTTTGCCAGTTCCCCTCGAAATTCCCCTCGTGTGGACTCCCTTTTGAGTCTTCTGGCCCTCTCCGCCTCTTCGGGCCGGAGTTCTCCTGCATAGAAAAGTGGCGGGACGCCTTCATATTTGCCTGGAAGGCTTTCAAAGGCCTTGTAAAGCTCCGCCGTCAATTGGGCCAGTTCCTCAGGCTCCCGATCTTCTTTCAATAGCTCTTTGAGGATGCATCGGAACAGATCCGAAGGGCTTTGCGAGTGCTCCGGGCTGGGGGCGTCTACGGAATATTTCAGCCACCACCTGTACGCTTCTTCCATGGCAAGGGTCTTTGCCCCTTTTCCGGCTATGGGGGAGCTCTCGTTGAGAAGCCCCTTCTTCAACCCCACCATTTCCCTGTGGAGACCGGGCAGGTCCCTGTTTATCCTGGATTCCACCCTGGCCGTGTCCAGGAGAGTGTAGACATCCCGGGCCAGAAGAGGCTCCGGAAAGAGGTGAAAAAAGCGCGAAAGATCAGAAAGAAAGGTGGGATCCGGTTCGATGCGATAGCGTTCCCCGATTGTCCGGACAAGGGTCTCCATCAGGCCCCATGGGATCCGATAGGACTCCAGGTGAACCTGGTAGAAGAGGTGCGTGACCATGAGTTTGTAGAGTAGAAAATTTTTCTTTCGATCCTGAAGGCGATTGATGCGGGCAGGGAGATAGATGGTGGCCGTGTCCGTATAGACATGCTCCCCCGCCTCGAGCATGAGTTGCTTCTTTCCGAGTCCGTGGACATAATGTTGCAGCACCCCGCTCACTTCCTTGAACGTGGGCGTTTCTCTTAGGTAGATTGAGAAATCGGGGTTGTCCTCCCAACCTGAAATGAAGGTCAGGGCCGGGTTCAACCCTTCGGCATCGTAGATGTCTAGAAGCGAAAGGACCCACCTCTCCATCTCCTCTTTGTCGAGAAGATGGGTGATCTTTTGGGAGTTCATCAGGAATCGCAATCCCAGCTCCGGCTGTGTCCCGGCAAGGGCCTCCGTGTGGCGACGGACTTCCGATTCCAGTGAATCGGGAAATTCCGAGAGCACGCGATCCAGGCCCATCTCTCTCAGGTCTTCCTTGAAATAGAGTCCTGTGCTCGCGTAAAGGGGAGAGGGAAAGAGTTCGAGGATTCCCTTTTCCTGCTGTTCGCTTTTTTTCATATGGCTCATCTAAGGCTTTCCAAAAAATCAAAAGAGCGAAGTCACCATCTCGCTGAGTGATGACTGCATCTCCTCATCATCGCTCAGGGTCTGAATAACGGTCGCCCTACAGGCCTCGGAAGGTTCAATCCCTGAATGAATCAATTTGCCCGCATGGATCAGGAGCCTGGTGCTCGCCCCTTCCTCCAGTCCCCTTTCTTTGAGATTGCGCGTCATCCGACCCAGCTGGACGAGCCTCTGAGCCAGGGTGAGCGGCGCTGACGACTCCTCTTCCACGATCCGCGCCTCTTTTTCGGCATCGGGATAATCGAAGGCGATGGAAACGAAGCGTTGTCTCGTGCTGGGTTTGAGGTCTTTCATGACATTCTGGTAGCCAGGGTTGAATGAGATGACCAGCATGAACTCAGGGGGGGCCGGAAGCATTTCTCCCAGTTTTTCAATGGGGAGGGCTCTCCTTTCGTCCGCCAGCGGATGGATGACAACGGTGGTGTCCTTACGGGCCTCCACGATCTCGTCAAGATAGCAGATACCGCCGATCCTGACCGCATGGGTGAGGGGCCCGTCAGCCCACACCGTGTCGTGCCCTTTGATCAGATATCGACCCACCAAGTCCCCCGATGTGAGATCGTCATGGCAGGCCACTGTGATCAGGGGGCGACTCAAACGCCAGGCCATGTGTTCGATGAATCGGGTCTTGCCGCATCCAGTCGGGCCTTTCAAAAGAACCGGCAGTCTTTTTTCATGGGCCGCCAGAAAAAGCTCAATCTCATTTGAAACGGATAGATAAAAGGGCTCTTCATCCACTAAAAATGAGTCCTTGCCAACCGCACAGATATTTTCCATCTTTCCGCACTCCCTTCCTAAAAAACAACAGGAGATATTTTATGAGGCCGTTCTGATTTGAAATCCTCTCTTAATAAAATAAGGGACAAATTCCCAAAGGCAAGGCTGGAAAACCTTGACTTTTTCCTACTTTTTGGTTTCTTTTTATTGATGGAATCGCAAAAAGTCCGTCCGTGGACTTTTTACTAACGGAAATCGAAAAGTGTGATTTTCGCTTTCCTTACAAATCAATGGGTTGCAATGCACTCCATTGATTTGCGTACCCGTCCTTGGGCACGACGATGACTTTTTGCGAAGTAATCTTGACTGTATCCACTGAAAATGGACCCGCCGGGCTTTGTGGCGGGTTTACCCGCCGTTTATTGTGGCGGGATTGCCCTTCTATTCTCAGGTTGAATGCCATGACGGACATCCATAAGCTCCCCTTTGATCCAGCCCCGTTCCTCGTGGAGAATCTGAATCTCCTCCCGAAGGGCCGGGTCCTCGACGTGGCCATGGGAAACGGTCGGAATGCGATCTTTCTGGCCCAGAACGGCTTCCAGGTGGAGGGGATTGATCTCTCAAGGGAAGCGGTTGGGATGGCCCTCGAGCGTGCCGAAGAGAGAGGTGTCGAGATCTCTGCCGGGATAGTGGATCTCGAAGACGATTTTAGGATTGAAGGAGAGTACGACCTTATCATCTGCTTCAACTACCTGCACCGCCCCCTCATTCCCGTCCTGAAAAAAGGCCTTCGCAGGGACGGCATGATCATCTATGAAACCTATATCGTGGACCAGCCCCGGTTCGGCAAGCCGAAGAATCCGGCCCACCTCCTGAGGCATAACGAACTTCTGGATCTCTTCCGGGAGTTTAGATGCCTTCGGTATCACGAGGGAATTTTCGAGAACCGCAAAGCCCTGGCCGGCATCATCGCCCAGAAGACATCAGCATGAAACGGGATTCCAGCCATTTCCAAGTCAAGGGGCCCCGAACCTTCAAGGCCTTTGAGATTTCCAACATCCCCCTTAAAGGGACACACCTGGTAGAGGCCAATGCGGGCACCGGCAAGACCTATGCCCTTTCGCTCCTTTTTTTGCGGCTGATTCTCGAGGCGGGCCTTTCCCCGGCAGAAATCCTCGTGGTGACTTACACCCGCGCGGCCACCCAGGAACTTCGTGAACGCATCCGCAAAATGATCCGTGACGCTTTGGCTTCAATATCCAGGGATCTTCCGGTGGATCCCGGCCTTAGAAGACTCATGGAAAGTCAGCAGGACAAGGGGTCTTCCCTCAACGCCCTGTCGGAGGCCCTCAGAGAGCTTGACGAGGCTGCGATTTTCACTATCCACGGATTCTGTCAGCGGTTGCTCCACGAAAACGCCTTTGAAACCGGCTCCCTCTTCGACGTAGAGTTGATCACCGAAGAGCTGCCCCTTCACCGGGAAATCGTAGAAGATTTCATTCGAAAACACGAGTACTCGGCAGAACCCGAATTCGTTCACTACCTTCTTGAAAAAAAGGTCCTTCCCGAAAAGCTCCTGGCGACCCTGGGACCGGTCCTGAAACACCCCCGAATAAGCGTTCTCCCAAAGGTGTCCAAGCCCCGGCTCAAGACGCTTCCCGGCTATCGCAAGACGCTCGAGGCCCTCAAAGTGATGTGGCCGGGAACAAAAGAAGAGGTCAGGATGCTGCTCATGGACCCGGGGATCAAGGGTCATTCCTATGGGGTCGCCGTATCCCGCAACGGAATGGTTCCCGCAAGGGAGCTGAGGATCAATGCCTTGATTGCCAACATGGAGCAATTTCTTGAGCCGGAACGACCCCTATTCCCCCCCCTCAGCGACATTGGCAAATTCAGCTCAGGGAAACTGGCGGGCTCCATGAAAACGGGATTTGCTCCTCCTGAGCACCCATTTTTTGACTTGGCCCACAGGTTGCTGGTGCAAAAAGGGGCTCTCCTAAGAGAAATGGAGCAAGACCTCATTTCTCTAAAGAACCGCCTTTTTCAATATGCCCTCTCTGAGCGTTCCGAGCGGAAAGCCCGGCTGAATGTCAGGGCCTATGACGATCTCCTGACGGACACCCTGTCTTCATTGAGAGGTCAAGGCAGGAAATCCTTTATGAAGGCCGCCCGAACCAGATACCGGGCCGCTCTCATAGATGAGTTTCAGGACACGGATCCGGTTCAGTACCGGATTTTTTCCACTCTTTTCGGGACCGGCAAAACGTCCCTATTCTTTATCGGGGACCCGAAGCAGGCCATCTACGGGTTCCGTGGCGCGGACGTTTTCACCTATCTGAAGGCTTCCGACTCGGTTTCAAAAAGGTTTACATTGCTCAGAAACTGGCGCTCGGAACCCAGGCTCGTGGAGGCCGTGAATACCATTTTTTCACGAGTCGAAAGGCCTTTCCTGCACCGTGGGATTGGTTATGCGCCTTCGAAGGCCCGGGAAAAAGCCGAGGCCCCATCGCTTCGTGTGGAAGGGGACACGTCCGCTCCATTGCGGCTGTGGCTTGTCCGCCCCCCTGATGGAGAAGATGATTCGACACCCCTTCCCAAAAAAAGGGCACGGCCCGTCATACTGGGGGGGCTGGCGTCTGAGATGGCACGGCTCATCTCCCTAGGGAGGGAAGGCAAGGCCTTTGTGGGGGATGAACCCCTGTTTGAGAAACACATGGCCGTACTGGTGCGGAAGAATAAGGAGGCACGCTGGGTCCAGGACGCCCTGGCAAGAATCAAGATCCAGAGCGTCCTCTTCAACGCCGGCGATCTTTTTGAGACACGGGAAGCCCTGGAGATTGAACGCATCCTTCGGGCCGTGGCCGAACCGAATCGGCCGGGTCCCATCCGTGCGGCCCTTGCAACAGACATAATGGGACTAGACGGCGAGACCATTTATGGACTGTCGGAGGATGAGACTTCCTGGTATGAGTGGATTTATGTCTTCCGGGAATACCACAGCATCTGGGAGGGCAGGGGATTCACGACCATGTTCAGGAGGCTGATGGCCCGGGAAAAGATCCGCACACGATTGCTGGCATTTCCAGACGGTGAGCGAAGGCTGACCAACCTGGTACACCTGGGAGAAGTGATTCAGAGGGCTGCCCTGGACGGTGACCTGGGCATCAACGGACTGGTTAAATGGCTTTCACGTCGATTGGAAGACCCCGCTCGAGAAGGCGAGGAACACCTCCTGAGGCTTGAGAGCGACGAAGCGGCGGTAAAGATCGTCACCATTCACAAGTGCAAGGGGTTGGAGTACCCGGTGGTCTTCTGCCCATTTCTGTGGGATGGAAGATGGGCCGGTGCAAAGGAAGTCATCTATCACGATCCGGACCGGGAATTGGAACTGACCCTGGATCTGGGTTCTGAAGACGTGAAGAGCCATGAGCGTTTGGCCCGGGAAGAAGTGCTTGCAGAAAACCTCCGGTTGCTCTACGTGGCCCTCACCAGGGCCAAACATCGCTGCTACGTGGCCTGGGGCCGAATCAAGGATGCCGAAACCTCGGGTCTTGCCTATGTCCTTCATCCCCGTGATCCTGGTGACTGCGATCATGCCGGTGAGATAGCGGCCAAGGCCTTTCTCTCCCTTCCCCATGTGGAGATTGCTGCCGATCTGAAGAGGCTGGAACTGGAATCTAAAGGGTCCATTGAGATGTCGTCCCTCCCGGCAGGATACAAAACGGTTCAAGAAAAAAACGTGGAAAAGGGGGAAAGGCTTCAGAGCCGAACCTTTTCAGGAGCAATCTCCAGGGACTGGAAGATCACGAGTTTTTCATCCCTGACCTCTACGAGGGATATCGGCGTGGACCTTCCGGATCATGATGAACTCCCCCCGGATGAAGACCTTTTGGAAGGGGAGGTGCAAGAAACGGGCGGAGAACCGATCCCGCCCATATTCGCCTTTCCAAAAGGGGCCAGGGCCGGCACCTGCCTCCACGATATCCTGGAGAGGTTGGACTTCAGGGAAAAACAGTCCGAATTGATTCGCGAACTGGTCACGGCGAGACTCCTGGCTTATGGCTTTGAATCCCATTGGTCCGAAACCATTGAAGAGATGCTCCGAAAGGTCCTTTCTGCCTCTCTGGATCCCGTTGATCCGGGTCTTAAGCTCCAGCAAATAGGCCCAAAAGACCGTTTGACCGAACTGGAATTTCTATTTGCCCTCAGATGGATCTCGCCGGGGGAACTGAAGAGACTCTTTTCGGCTAACGGTGGCCCTGATCTCCCCCACGACCTCCCGGAAGCCCTCGGCCGACTCCAATTTTCTCCACGCAGAGGTTTCATGAAGGGCTTTATGGACCTGGTCTTCTATTGGAACGGGCGTTTCTACCTGGTGGACTGGAAATCCAATTTCCTGGGGGATCGGGTGGAGGATTACGGGCGGGACGGGATGGAAAGGGCCATGATGGAGGGACGCTATTTTCTCCAGTACCATCTCTATACCCTGGCCCTGGACCAATATCTGATGCTCCGTCTCCCTGAATATCGGTATGAGGACCACTTTGGCGGGGCTTACTATATATTTCTGCGGGGGGTGGAACCTGACAGGGGCCCGGATTTCGGCATCTTCCGGGACCGACCATCCCCTGGTCTCATCGATGCCTTGGGAAAGGCATTGATTGCTTAGTAGATAATATGGTTTTCCGAAAGTGGCATTAGATGACATTTGACCTACGCGATACAGGGATTTTTTCGGAGATCGACCTCCAGTTTGCCGGGTTTTTGGCTAGGATTTCGAACAGTTCCGACCCGGCGCTCGTCCTCGCGGCGGCCCTGGTGAGCCGGGCCACCGGCGATGGAAATGTCTGTCTCGATCTTGGGACCCTGGCGGGTCAAACCCTGGTGGAAGAAAACGGCCATCCCACCCTCATCACGTGCCCCGATAGAACCGAATGGGTGGCCGGGCTGAGGAACTGGGAGGTGGTGGGAAACCCGGGCGATGAAACCCCCCTCATTCTGGACCAGAGCGACCGTCTCTATCTCTTCCGCTACTGGGAATACGAGCACCTGCTGGCCCGGAAAATAGAGGATTGGGCCACCCTTGGCATCCTGCACATTGATGATGAACAGGTAAGGAAGAACTTCTCGGGCCTCTTCAAGACGGAAGAAACAAGCGGGCCCGACTGGCAACAGGTAGCGGCATTTGCCGCTTTGACCAGACCCTTCTCTATTATTTCGGGCGGCCCGGGCACGGGCAAAAGCACCGTGGTGGGAAAGATACTGGCCCTCCTTTTTCAGAAAGATGTCGAAAAACCGCCTAAAATCGCCCTTGCCGCGCCTACCGGCAAAGCAGCCCAGAGACTCGGGGAGGCGATCCGACTGGGATCTGAGAACCTCCCGCTTCATGAAGCCGTTCGTCAAAGACTCCCCATGGAGGCGTCCACCCTGCACAGGCTTCTGGGAACTATTTCCGGCTCCCCCTATTTTCGGCACCATGCCGGGAATCCCCTGGGGGTAGACGTCGTGATCGTAGACGAGGCCTCCATGGTGGACCTCCCCCTCATGTCAAAGCTGGTTCAGGCCCTCCCCGCTCATGCCAGGCTGATCCTCCTCGGGGACCAGGACCAGCTCGCCTCGGTTGAGTCAGGAGCCGTCCTGGGTGACCTGTGCGACCGCGGCAGACCTCACGGACATTCCGCACCATTCTGTACCCGCTGCGAGACGTTGGCCGGTCAAGTTATTCCCCAGGAAGCCGGCCCCGATATTCAGGACTCTCTGGTCCGGCTCGAAAAGAATTATCGTTTCGGGAGCAAAAGCGGCATCGGCAAGCTGAGCAGTGCCATCAACCTGGGAGACGGAGAGCAGGCCTTGAGCATCTTAAAGGGAGATCGTCGATCCGGCGTCCGTTGGGTAAGGCTTCCCGAACTCCCGGAACTTGCCAGAACCCTGAAAAAAAGGATCTTGTCCGGTTATGGGTCCTACCTGGAAGCGAAGAATCTTCAAGAGGCCTTTTCCCGGTTCGAGGCTTTCCAGGTCCTCTGCGCCTTGAGAAAAGGCCCTTTCGGGGTGATGGCCGTAAATCGCCTCGTTGAGCAGATCCTGACAGAGGAACATCTGATCCGGCCGGAAGGTTCATGGTACGCTGGCCGACCCATCATGATCACCCGGAATGATTACAACCTGGGACTTTTCAACGGGGACGTCGGCCTGATCCTTCCAGACCC
>CAYOIU010000141.1:0-3924 GCA_964404085.1 uncultured Desulfobacteraceae bacterium
TAGGTCCCCACCACTTTCTTGTTGATCTCCCCTAACGTTGGATAAGGGTGAACTGACGACGCCAGGGTGGACAGCTTTACTTTACCATTCAGGGCGGCGACCCATTCGTTCAACAGCTCTCCTGCGTGGGGTCCCAGGATCTGGATGCCTATGGGATTCTCTTTCTCATCCAGGAGCATCTTGATCTTGCCGACACGTTCCCCCTCAGCCAGGCTCCGGTCATTTCCAGCGAAGGCCTCTGTATAGACTGAGTAATTGATCCCCGCCCCTTTCGCCCTCTTTTCGTTCATGCCGATGCTGGCCAGTTCCGGGTCCGAATAGGTGCACCAGGGGATCCATTTGTATTCCGCCTTCCTGGGCAGGTGAAAGATGGCGTTGCTAACTACGATCCCTCCTTCGTACCCTGCAGCGTGGGTGAACTGGTAGGCGCCGGTCACGTCACCGGCCCCATAGATGTGCTTCTGTGTCGTCCGCATCCGGTCATCCACCGTGAGGCCTTTTCGATTAAATGTGACACCGATCCGGTCAAGGCCAAGCTCCGTAATGTTCGGAGACCTTCCCATGGCCACCAGAATTTTCTCGGCCCTTAATGAAACGGGCTCATCCTCTCCCTGCTTTATCGCCACTTCCTGCGAATCCTCATCATGGCTGGATATATGTTGGACCGTGCTATTGAGATAAAATCCGACTCCCTCGGATCGGAGCGCTTCCAGGACCAGGTCTGCCATGTCCTTGTCTTCCTTGCTCAGGATCTGCCCGCTCCGCTGAACCACGTGAACTTTCGTACCAAGCCGGCAAAAGGCCTGCGCCATTTCAGTCGCAATGGGGCCGGCGCCCAGGATGATCATGGATTTCGGTAGCCTTTTGAGGGAAAAAATCTCCTTGTTTGTTAGGTACGGTGTATTCGCAAGCCCTTCAAAAGGGGGGGCTGCCGGCGAAGATCCGCTGGCGATAACCCATCGCTTCGCGGCATAGGTCTCCCCATCCATTCTAACGGCGTGGTCATCGGAAAACTCGGGAGTACCGAAGACCACCTTGGCGCCCAGGGAACAGAACCGCTCCTCGGAATCGTGTTCCTGAATGGTCTGTATAACCGACTGGATCCTTTTGGCTATATCGGCATACTCCACAGGTGGGACTTTCACCCCGGGCAACCCGAATTCCTGCGATGTCTTCATCAGGTGATAGACCTGGGCCGTCCTTATCAGGGTTTTACTGGGAACGCATCCGTAGTGGAGGCAGTCGCCCCCTAGTTCTTTTTCCTTTTCAACCAGCAGGGTCTTTGCCCCCAGCTGTGCTGCCCCAGCGGACACCGTCAGGCCCGCCGCGCCCCCGCCGATGATCCCTATGTCGTAGTCATAAGTTGGCACTGTTTTCTCCTCCCACGGACATGCGATAGGTGATATGGGAATTGCGATGTGAAATAGGCCATCTCCTTCATTGCTAATTCCTATTTTCCATTCAGCGACCAGTCATAATCAAGATATTTGATCTTTATGTTCGATCGGTTTGCCTCAAGCCGCTTTTTGAAATCCCCTTTCGCGTACTTCAGGAAAAATCCCAAAACATCTCCTCCGAAATCCTCCGCGTACCAGTCGAATATCCTGCTCACAAAGAAGGTATTTCCTTCCAAGCGATTCCGCAAAGGATCGTTGATAAATCCCATGAACTGCTCATCCAGTTGCCGATCCAGGTCCGCACCCCGGTAAGGTTCCTCACGCAAAGGCGGACAACTCCTCGATGCGCAGTTGACGACTGCATGGATACGCGGGTCTTTCATCCAAGGACGCAGGATGGTATGTTCGATGTGGTCAAGTGACAGGACCTTTCCATCGATCCGTGCGATCTTTTTTTTCCAGGGACTTCGGAAGATGCTCCCCAGGTCCTTGATGGATTTCAGCCCGGGATACCCGGTCAGGATGAGCTTGAGGGTCCAGGCATTGTAGGCATTGGTGTAAAAGGCGAACCGCTCATCCCGGGACAGTTTCCCGCTGTCCGTCTTCTCCAGGATCCGGAGATAACGGTCTAATTTGTCTTCCTCCTTTTTGAGACCCTGGTAGTCTACAACGCCACTTTTTACATACCTCTCCAGGAGTTCCGCGTAGAGGCTGTTGTCCACCCCATCGTCTGCCCCATGGGCACTCGGTTGGGGCCAGGAGAACAACAGCAAAAGGGAGAAAAATGAAAACAGACAGGGAAAAATCTTCATCAACATATTACCCTCCATAAGGCATTTCTGAAGCCTATGGGCCACAGACCCTTGCGGCAGTCCTTATTTCCTGCTTTTATAGAATTTCACGAGACATAGGACATCTTTCGCCACAAAGCGACCAATGGTCCCGGAGCTGTAACAGACCATCTCAACAGAACGGTCGGATCGCAACAGAAAACCGGTCGCACTGCCCCTATCACACGATCGCTGCGATTTTTTCTTCCAAGCTTTCCAGCCCGGGAATGATGTCCCGGCCCAGGTGGAAGCGAATCAGCCTCCGGTTCCTTTCTTGCAGCGCCTGGTAGTCCCCCATGGCCTGGGCGGCAATCAGGGTGCCAAAGGAATAGGACTCACCGGGAATTGTGGAATCGGATTCGGGGCTATGGGTGATCTGTATGAAGAGGCCGTTATTCTTGCCACCCTTGTGCAACTGACCGGTGGAATGCAGAAAGCGGGGACCGTAACCCAAGGTGGTGGCAACCTTCAACCCATCCCGCAGGCGGATCCGAACGCGGTCCAGGATCTCATCCGTAGTGCTGGAACGGGGAATATAGGCCATCAGGGCCACATAGTCCCCTTCCCTTTTCTGTTGGAAAAAACGGGCAATCAGGTCATCACCATTAGGGGAGACACTATCGGGACCTCCGAAGATTTGCAGGTCACCATCACGCAATGTAGGTTCATCCGAAGGGAGGCGGCCGGTTTCGCGATAGGCGGCCATCAGCTCCTTGGCCTTGATCTTGGCCGCCTCCACATCGGGCTGATTAAAGGGATTGATGCCCAGCACAGCCCCCGCGGCAGCGGTGGCCATCTCCCACCTGAAAAACTCTCCCCCGATATCCGTTTTTTCATCTAACTGAATTCTGATGAGGGGATGTCCTGCCTCCTCCAGTCTTCTCACGCTTTGATCCAGTTTTTCATTGTCATCTCCGTTGAGCCTCAGATAGACAAACAACCGATCACCGCCATACACGTCCGGGGACCCTGGAGTCTCATCCGCAACGGGAACGATCCCCGTGCCGTGCTTTCCCGTGCTCTCTGCGATAAGCTGTTCCACCCAGACGCCGAACGGAGATAAGCCCGGCGAAGCAAAAAAGGTAAGTTTGTCTCGCCCGGCCAGGGCCAGTTCACCCATGGCCGCTCCCAGAGACAAGCCGGGATTCTTATCGACAGGGACACACGAATAACACGCGTGGGCCATGGTCGCTCCACTGTCCAGAATACGCCTCAGGTCGACGCCGATGAGTGCCGCCGGGACCAGTCCGAAATAGGTCAGGGCCGCGTAACGTCCTCCCACCCCGGGCGGCGAGGAGAAAATGCGCCGGAACTCTTTTTCACAGGCCAGTTTTTCCAGGGCTGAACCCGGATCCGTGATAGCCACAAAGTTCCGGCCTGGTTCGTCCTTTTTCGCTTTGACTGCCTCGAAGAAAAACTTGTAAAATGACAGGGTTTCGATGGTTCCCCCAGACTTGCTGGATACGAGAAAAAGGGTTTCCGCCACATCGCCGTTTCTTATGATCTCTTTGACGGAAGCGGGGTGGGTGCTGTCAAGGACAACGACCGGTGGGTAGCCGGGTCTGTTGCCGAAGGTCTTCATGAAGACCTCCGGGGCAAGGCTGCTCCCTCCCATTCCCAAGAGCACCACACGGGAGAATCCAGCATCCCTTACCTCACCGGAAAAGGCCTGCAGATTTTCCAATTCGTTGGACATG
>CAYOIU010000141.1:3934-9765 GCA_964404085.1 uncultured Desulfobacteraceae bacterium
CGATCCGTCAGGTCAACGGTTCGGGCCGCTTCCTCAGGGTCGGGGACCCACACGGTTCCATCCTTTTTCCAGATACGCCCGGAGACGGTTTCACCGGTCCATGCGTTCAAGCGGGCGTTATGGGCATCAATGTAACTTCCAAGGACCAACCGTAGGGCGCCTGCACGCTTTCCCAAAACAACCTCGCGCATTTTTCATCACCTCATCTCTTGGGTTTAGGGTTCGTTTCAGACCCAGAACATACCACCTTTTTTCGATTTTCCAATCTGTTTTCCAAGCATTAACCATTCACATAACAAATGGCATTTATAAATTGGTCGGCTATCCTGGTAGATCCTTGCACCGCTTGAAAAATTCTCTGGACTTCGTTAGCTTTAGGGAAGAGGAGTTTCCGTGTAGGCCACATTCGCTTCGTCGGATTTGTGGATCGGCAGGACCTTTCCTTTCTGCACATCCTCAACCCAGTTGGGGTTGAGCAGCAGGGACTTACCGCTGAGCACGATGTCGGCATCCTTCAGGGCATCCTCGGCGCTGGCACGATCGTAGATCTTCCCGCAGATCATCATGGGAAGGTCTGTCACTTCCCGCGTGATCCGGGCCATCCTTTGTTCCGTTTCAAAGGCTTTTTTGCTGTAATCATAGGTTGAAACAGAAATGGCATCGATGGGCTCTTTGGAGAGCAGCCGGATGATTTCACGGTACTCTGCTATGTTGCCGAAAAGCGAAACCTTCATATCAACAACACCCCAATCTGAGATCCTGAAGGTCAACAACCGCTCCTTGGGAATGACTTCTGAGACGGCCTGAATGAGTTCGTGGGCAAAACGGTACCTGTTCTCTGTTGACCCGCCATAACCGTCTGTCCGCTGATTGGAATAGGGAGACAGGAACTGGCTGATGAGGTAGCCGTGGGCCCCATGGATCTCCACGCCGTCGAAACCCGCATCAATGGCGCCCTTTGCTGTTTGCACGAAGCCTTGGATCACGTGCTCCACATCGAAGCGGCTCATTTCATCCGGTATCGGGTAGGCAGAACCGGTCAACGGGTTCTTCTGCTTGGGGGTGATAGGGCTCGCAGAGATGATGCGGTTGGCGGGATCAATCTCCGGCCAACTGACGCGTCCGCAGTGAAACATTTGCATAATCGCCACGGCCCCCTCCTTTTGAATGGCGCGGACAACCGGTCTCCAGGCATCGATCTGCCGCTGTGTCAGCATCCTCGCCTGCCCGAGATACCCCTTGGGCACTTTCATAGTCGGTCACGATGGCTTCGGTGTAGACAATGGCCGCCTCATTTTTGGCCCTTCTTACGAGAAAATCCAGGACATCCTGGCGAGGGATGCTGTCATGCTGCGACGACATGCGCGTCATGGGCGCAACGCCCATTCGATTCTTGAACGCATAACGCTTCAACCGAAAATCCGAGAAGAGCAGTTCTTCTTTCATTATGAGACTCCTTGGAACACCCTACATTTCTTCAGATTTGATAGATTTTTAGAAGGCTGATTTATGCCGCTATCGACCGTCTATGAACAACGAAGGCGATTCTTGCGAAAATCCGTTTAAAAAGGTCAAATATCATTGAAAACGATTCCTTAAAGGAATGGCTGTTTGTTAAAGTTCGAGGGCTCAGTTGATGGGGCTTTTATTCCTGTTCTGTCTCAAAAGGCGTTTCATTCGATTTCTGTCCTCACAAAATCACTTTTTTTCCGTGGGATAACCTGCCTTGCGCCAACCCCTCCAGCCCCCTTTGAGCGCAAATATCTTCTTGTACCCCGCCTTCAGGAATTTTTCTGCCACACGGGCACTCGTATATTCGTCCGGTCAGGCACAGTAAAAAACCAGGGTCTTATCCTTTGGATACTTCTTCATCCATTTTTTCACCTTATAGGGGTCCTGTCGAACGGCCCCCCGGATCTTCAGGTCGCTCGCGTTCCAGTCACCCCCGGTTCGAACGTCCAGGACGATCACATCCGGTTCGTTCAATATCCCCAGCAATGCATCTTTTTCCATCCGCTGGACATCGGCGGCCTTGACAGGCTCTGCAGAACCGATCGTCATAGCCAAGAAACTCAACAAAATGACAAACACGTAACCCTTCTTCATCTCAGCCTCCTTTCATGTACTTAAAGTGCCTTTTGACTCCAGTTGTTCTGGGTGTGGATCAATCGATCATCCGGGAAAAAGCAATTTCGTCTGGGAGGCAGGGTGAGACAATCATCTCAGAATGGAACGATAAAGAATTGCCTTTTTTCATAAATTATAGGAAAATTAAAAATACGAGTCAAAGGAAAATACCCCATGAACCAACTAGCCCGGGTTTCTCACCGATCTTCGTGAGAAATCCTGGTTAAACTTCAGGCCAGGAGATATCGATGAAAGCCAAGATTGACTATGAACTCTGTATGGGCGACAGAAACTGCAACAAGCTCTGTCCCGAGATTTTTCAGTACGATGAGGACCAGCTTGTATCAAAGGTCCTCCTGGATGAAATTCCCGATAAGTACGAGGACCTGGTGAGACAGGCCGCAAGCGAATGCGCACCCGGTGCCATCATCGTTGAAGAATGAGGTTAAGACTCACCGGATGGTCTAATAAGCCTTGATTCCGGCGATTCCACGTCACCCCCCCCAATTGGGATTGATCAACTCGACCCTGTCACCCTTTCGGATCAACGTTTCACCATATTTTTGGGGATAGATGAACCGGCCGTTGACTTCCACAATGAGGTGGACATCACCATCCCCGTGGCGGGCAATCAAATGAGACAGGTTGGATTCAAAAGGTATCTTTTCGGGAAATCCATTCAATTCAATCTCGATCTCAGGGGGCATATGCTATCCCTTTCCGCACTCAGGGTTGCCGCTATTTACAATTCGTACACGGTCCCCTTTTAGTATGTTCCCCCCTTGGAGCACCTTCCCGAAGATGCCTTCCTTCGGCATAATACAATCCCCGGCCTTGTAATAAATGGCGCATCGGGTGTGGCATTCTTTTCCAATCTGGGTGATCTCCACAACGGCCGTATCTCCCAGGTTCACAAGGGTCCCGATTGGGACTCGAAGCCAGTCGATGCCCCGTGTAGCAATGTTTTCGGCAAAGTCCCCGAAGCCCACATCAAGGCCCCTATCACGGGCCTTTTCGATGCTTTCCGCGGCAAGAAAGCTCACCTGCCGGTGCCAGGGTCCTGCGTGGGCGTCACCCTTAAGGCCATGATCAACAATGAGTTCCGCTGCTTCCACACCTGTTTTGGGTGTTCCCTTTTTTCTGCTGACGGCAATGGATTCTATCTTCATTTATGCTCCCAGCCTCTCTCCGCAGTTCATACAAAACTTGGCCGCGGGAGGATTTTCCGCGCCGCATCCACAGCATCCTTCATGGCTTTCGTGTTTTTCCGCTTCCACGGCTTTCGAGAGCGTTATTCCAGCCTTCTTTGCCTCGTAGTCCTTGATAGCCTCCCCCAACGCCTCGGCTCCCAGATTGGAACAGTGCATCTTCTCCTTGGGAAGCCCGTCCAGGGCCTCGGCCACGGCCTGTTTGGTCAACTTCTTGGCCTCCTCGATGCTCTTGCCTTTGACCATTTCGCTCACCTGGCTGGACACGGCTATGGCGGCGACACACCCAAAGGTCTTGTATTTTACATCTTCCAGTTTGTCGTCGTTCACTTTTATGTAGAAGGTCATCATGTCTCCACAGACAGGATTGCCTACCTCTCCGATTCCGTCGGCGTTCTCTATGACTCCCACGTTTTTCGGATTTGAGAAATTCTCCATGACTTTTTCAGTGTACATTTTAAGCCTCCCTTCGAAGCGCTATTTCAACTACTTTCCCTCTATCAACTGGAGGAGGGTAACAGAGTCCAGTTTGTCATACATTACTTTTGTTGTCTCCTCCCAGAGTCCCCGTGCCGCACACCTGCTGGACCGGGTGCATTCATCCGGGTTTTCGATGCAAACCGTCAGGTCGATGCCGCCTTCCAGGGCCCGCACGACCTCCCCCATCGTGATATCCCGCGGGTGTCTTGTCAGCATGTGCCCGCCCTTTGGGCCGCGTACGCTCTTGACAAATCCGCTTTTCTTCAGAGGAATAATAAGCTGTTCCAGGTACTTTACAGAGATATCCTCGCGTTTCGCAATCTCTCCGATCTGCACAGGACCCTCTTCATAATGAGAGGCCAGATCAAGCATCAACCTGGTTCCGTACCGGCTCCTTGTGGACAGTTTCATGAATTGGTCTCCTCGTCATGCAGCCGTCTGCTCCCCCCAGACGGGAGACATGGCACGCAGCCGTTCCACGACCGGGGGAAATTTCTCCAGCACGTATTCTATTTCATCGGCGTTGTTGAAAGGCGCCAGGGTAAACACGATGGAGCCCTGTGCCAGATCCGCCGGGGTCCCGATAGCCACGAGGACGGGTGACGTTTTGAGGGCCTTGGAGGCGCAGGCGGATCCTGTATTCGCATAAATACCCTCCCGGCTCAGCATGAAAATAAGAGCCTCTCCCTCGATGGCCGCAACGCAGAAGCTGGCGTGGCCCGGCAGTCTTTTTGCAGGGTGTCCTGTAAGCTTCACCTGTTCAACCCTATTCATGATGCCGGAAATGAGCCGGTCTCTCAGTTTCTCTTGATGTTGCATGTTTGCCTGTAGTTCTTCCAGGGCCAGTTCCGCCGCCTTACCGAGTCCGATGATGCCGGGGATGTTTTCCGTTCCCCCTCTCCTGCCGCTTTCCTGGATGCCTCCCTGGATGAGGGGCATGAGCCTCAGGCCTCCCCTGAAATAGAGGGCGCCGGTTCCTTTCGGTGCCCCCAGGGAAACCCCGGAAAGGGTCAGCAGATCCACACCCAGATCGTTCACATCCACCGCGATATTCCCGACGGTCGCCACCGCGTCCGTGTGAAGAAGGACACCTTTCTCTTTGCAAACACCGGAAATCTCAGCAATGGGTTCTATGGTTCCGATCTCATTGTTTGCGTGCATGACGGAAACAAGCACCGTCTCTTTTCGGATGGCCTCACGCAGCTTTTCGGGGTCCACCATTCCAAAAGCGTCCACCGGCAGGAAAGTCACTTCATAGTCCATTCGCTCAAAAAATCTTGCCGCATTCAGGACGGAATGGTGCTCAATGGACGATATGATGATATGATTCCCTTTTTTTTTGTTGGCAAAGGCCACGCCCTTGACGGCCAGGTTATTCGCCTCAGCGCCTGAGGAAGTGAAAACGATTTCCTTTGCTTCGGCGCCTATGAGCCGAGCCACTTTCTCCCTTTGCTCTTCCATGGCCTGCTTGATTTTTGACCCCATATCATAAACGGTGGAAGGATTGGCGAACTGTTCGCTGAAATACGGAAGCATCGCTCCCAGAACGGCCTTTTTTACGGGCGTCGCCGATGCGTGATCCAGATAGACTTGTTCCATGGCACACCTCAATTCTGCTTTTTAATATATAGCTTGTAGCAATCCTCGTCTTCCTCTATCCCGAGAAACTCCTGTCCGCATTTCTCACACCAGGCAGGGATATCTTGAAGCGCCCCGTCATAGTCCGTCAGGACCTCGAGCACCTGCCCCTTTTTGAGGCAGGCGAGCTTCTCGCCCGGCTCCAGGAGGTGCAGGGGGCACATGCGGCAGACAAGATCCAGTGTATCGTCTGCATGCTGATTCTCTACAAATTTCATTTTTATCTCCTTGTCAAATCTGATGGAATCGTAAAAAGTCCGTCCTTGGGCACGTTGATGACTTCCAGCGAAGTCGTCTTATTAAACGCGCATAAAGAAGCGAACCTGACAATCTTTTTCATGTGCTTTCTCATAGTGCACTTGGCAACTCACTTCTACA
>CAYOIU010000142.1:0-9747 GCA_964404085.1 uncultured Desulfobacteraceae bacterium
GCACTCGTTGTTCTTGTTGTGATAGTGGGCATCGGGCCGATGTCGTCAGACGGAACTCCCCGTACCCTCCGTGCCGCCCCAACGGGTCCGGCCAAGGTGCCAGGTCAGCAGTGCAGACCTGCTTGCACGTTCCACTTCAATCACGATTGGGTGATCCAACTGACCATTGCCAAGAAGCTTCACGCCGAATCTCTTTTTACTGAGCAGGCCCTTTTCTCTCAAGGCATCTGCGTCAATCTTTGCGTTCGGCTCAAACCGATTTAAGTCCGCCACATTTATGATGTTGTAAACAATCTTGAAAATATTGGTAAAACCCCGCTTCGGGAGACGCCTCTGAAGAGGCATCTGCCCCCCCTCAAAACCCCTGGCGGGCCCACCTCCTGAGCGGGCTTTTTGGCCCTTGTGACCTCGGCAGGATGTCTTTCCGTGGCCGGATCCGGGGCCTCTCCCCACGCGTTTTCTTTTCTGCCTTGATCCTTTGGCAGGTGAAAGTTCATGAAGTTGCATAATGTCTTTCCTCGATCTCCCTTAGCCTACTTTCACAAGAAATGAGACTTTTCTGATCATTCCTCGAACGGCAGGAGTGTTTTGCAGGTCCACCGACTTATTCATTTTCGTCAAACCGAGTCCTTTCAGGGTTTCACGAATCTTTTTATTCTTTCCAATACCGCTCTTTACCAGAGTCACTTTTATTCTGTCCGTCATGGCTGAAACCTTCTTGCTTCCTGCTGGTTGATGAAGTTGCCTTACGCCCATCCCCGGGCGCCGTGATCCCTTATTGCGAGGTCGTCAATGCCTACTTCACGAAATCTTCAACCGTCTTCCCCCTGCGACGCGCTATTTCTTCGGGGTTCCTCAAGGACCGAAGCCCCTTCATGGTTGCTTTCACCAGATTGTGTGGATTGTGAGAACCGAGGCACTTGGTCAGGATATTTTGAAGCCCCGCTGCTTCGAGCACGGCTCGAACAGCACCCCCCGCGATCAATCCTGTACCGGGCCTGGCCGGCTTAAGGAGAACCCGTCCCGCTCCCAACTCACCAATTACTTCGTGGGGGATGGTGGTATTGTACAGGGGGATGCTTGCCATGTCCCTTTTGGCCTTCTCCACACCCTTTCGTATGGCTTCGGGAACTTCATTGGCCTTGCCAAGGCCACTGCCAACGGTTCCGTTCCCGTCACCCACAACCACCAAGGCACTGAAGCTGAACCTTCGACCACCTTTGACAACTTTAGCAACGCGGTTGATATGAACAACCTTTTCTATTACCTGAGCTTCATCTTCTTCCTTGAACAATGGCATTCTCCCCTGATTTCCGATTTTGCAGAAACTTTATGAAACGCAAGAAGCGGTGCATGAAACAATTACTGATCTACCCGAGCCTGACAACTGATGGCGCGAATCTAGAATTCCAAGCCCTTTTCACGTGCGGCTTCCGAAAGGGCTTTTACGCGACCATGGTACAAAAAATCGTTGCGATCAAAAACCACTTTCTTGATACCTTTTTTCAAGGCAAGTTCGGCGATGGATGCTCCCACCAAGGCCGCACCGTCCTTGTTGCCGCCCTTCTTTCCTATCTCTTCACGCGCACCTCCTGAGAGAGATGACGCTTGAACGAGGGTTTGAGCCGATGTGTCATCAATAATTTCAGCATAGATATGCCGGGCGCTTCTAAAAACACAGAGTCTAGGTTTCTCAGTCGTGCCCCGTATCTTTTTTCTAACTCTCTTTTTTCTTCTCAGGCGTGCTTCAGATCTACTGATGGATCCCATGTTCAACCTCATATTCAAATAGGCAAATGCAAGGCTCAATCAAATTGAGCCTACTTGATCCCTGTTTTCCCGGCCTTCCTTCTGATCATTTCATCGGCGTACTTGATTCCCTTCCCCTTATAGGGCTCCGGCTTTCTGATGGACCTGATCTTGGCCGCCGTCAATCCCAAAAGTTCTTTGTCGATGCTGCTCAAGACAATCTTGGTCTTTTCTATTTTCGCATCAACTCCCTCGGGCAATTCGAAATTCACGGGCTGGGAATACCCAACGTTAAGCACAGCAGTTCTACCTTTCAATTCAGCGCGGTATCCAACGCCGACGACCTCCAGGCCCTTCTCAAATCCCTGACTGACCCCGGTCACCATGTTGGCTACAAGCATTCGGAAAAGCCCCTGCAACGCCCTTGATTCTCTTGATTCGTCATTCACGGCAACTTGGGCTTTCCCGTCTTCCACTGTGATGGATACCTTGGGATGAATTTTCCTCTCGAGTTCTCCCTTAGGGCCTTTTACCTTCAAACGCCCTTCCCCGAGCTTGATATCAACGCCAGATGGTATGGCGATAGGCTTTTTGCCTATTCGAGACATTCAAAACCTCCTGCGACCTCTTTCAGATACAAAATAAAAAAAGTGCAATTGTGATACGAAAACTTAACAGTGTCTTTCGGAAAATGCGGCGAACCGAGACAATTCCGAGCAAGAACTTACCAAACGGAGCAGATGATTTCTCCTCCCAACCCCATCTTCCTTGCCTGCCTGTCACTCATGAGGCCCTTTGAAGTCGATACAACGTTGACCCCGAACCCATTCAAAACCTCCGGGATACCGTCAGAACCGGTGTATACCCTTCGGCTCGGCTTGCTGATCCTTTTCAGTCCCTGCAAAACGGGAAGACCATCGTCATCATACTTCAAAATCACCTTGATTTTCCCTTGCTTGTTGTCCTTAAGAACTTTGTAATTTCTTATATACCCTTCTGCTTTCAGGACCTTCGCGATATTCACCTTAACCTTTGAACAAGGGATATCAATCGTCTCCCTGGCAGCTTTCAGTCCATTCCTGATTCTTGTCAACATATCCGCGATGGGATCTGTCATAGTCATTTGTTATGCTCCTTAAGACTCACCGTTCTTGCCACCTGTTCTACCAGCTGGATTTTGCCACCCCGGGAATTTCGCCTTTCGATGCCAAACTCCTGAAGCAGATCCGGCATATTCCAAACTTCCTTAGGAAGGCCCTGCTCCTGCCGCAAATCGGGCATCGGTTGTAATGCCGCGTTGAAAATTTTTGTTTCCTCTGTGCTTTATTGATCAGAGACTTTCTAGCCAAAGTAACCCCCTTATTACCCTTTGAAGGGCATCCCCAACTGCCTCAACAGGTAACGTCCTTCCGAGTCAGTCTCAGCGCTTGTTACGATCGAGATATTCAATCCTTTTACCTTGTCAATCTTGTCGTAGTCGATTTCGGGAAATATGATGTGCTCCTTGATCCCTATGGAACAGTTTCCACGTCCGTCAAAGGACTTGTCCGAGAGCCCTCTGAAGTCCCTTACCCTCGGGAGGGCAACATTGAAGAGCTTATCCAGAAAATCGTACATTTTGGCATGTCGCAGCGTGACCATGCAGCCTATGGGCATTCCCTCGCGCAGCTTGAAACTGGCTATAGACTTCTTGGCCTTGGTCACAACCGCGCGCTGCCCGGCTATCAATGTCAGTTCTTCGGTTCCTGAATCAAGGACCTTAATGTTCTGAATAGCCTCGCCCAAGCCCAGATTCAGGACGACTTTCTTCAGTCGAGGCACAGCCATGATGCTCTTGTACTCAAATTCCTTCATCATGGCCTGAATGACTTCTTCTTGGTATTTTTTCTTCAACCGAGACAAAGATACCTCCTCAATTCCTCTCTCAACCTAACACGACCGGACGCCTAATCATCCATCGGTTCATTGCATTTCCTGCAAATCCGAACCTTCGAATGATCTTCGAGTATACGATATCCAATGCGTGTGGGTTCGGCACATTTGTTACACACCATCATCACGTTGGACAGATGCAGTGGTGCCTCTTTCTCAATGATGCCGCCTTGAGCCGTCGTAGGACCGGGTTTGGCGTGTTTTTTGACCATGTTGATCTTTTCAACGATGACCCTGTTCTTTTCACTATCCATCTTCAATACGGCCCCGATCTTGCCTTTTTCTTTCCCGGCAATAACGATGACCTTATCTTCCTTTTTTATCTTAGGGCTTTTCTTATGCACTTCCATTGCTCCTGATTCCGGTTTTCAGGGATTTCTTGAAATCCCATCCTGAACTCACGGGGTCTCTCCAGACGAAACTGACTCTAGAGAACCTCCGGGGCTAGTGAAACGATTTTCATGAAGTTCTTGCCCCTCAATTCCCGGGCCACAGGGCCGAAAATTCTGGTTCCGATGGGCTCTCTTTGTTGATTGATCAGTACGGCAGAGTTTTCATCGAACTTGATATAAGATCCATCAGGTCTCCCGATTTCTTTCGCTGTTCTGACGATCACCGCCCTGGCCACATCGCCTTTCTTGACCTTGGAATTGGGCATTGCCTCCTTGATAGATACGACAATGATATCTCCAATACCGGCGTATCTCCTTTTTGACCCCCCCAGCACCTTGATGCAGGAGAGCAATTTCGCGCCTGAGTTATCCGCTACCTTGAGTTTTGTCTGGGCTTGTATCATTTCAAAGGCTCCAACGCATTATCCCTTAAGATTATGCCTCAATATTTCCCTTTTCCAGAATTCCCACAACCTGCCACCGCTTCCTCTTGCTGATGGGACGGCTTTCAATAATCTGCACCTTATCCCCAAGCTTGCAGAGGTTCTGTGGATCATGGGCCATGTATTTTCTTCTTTTACGAATATACTTCTTGTAAACAGGATGTGGCGCCAATCGATTCACGAGCACCAGGGCGGTCTTATCCATCCCATCACTTACAACGGTTCCAACCAGTCTTTTTCGAACACCACGCTCAGTCATTGCCACCTCTTGAAAGCTCAGGATCCGGAAATTTCCATTTCCCTGAGTAGGGTCTTGACCCTGGCCAGGTCTTTTTTCGTTTTGGGAACCATGGCCGTGTTGCCAAGTTGCCCGGTCGCCTTCTGAAACCTCAAATTGAATAACTCCTGACTCAGGTCTCTTTCCTTTTCCTTCAGTTCCTCTACACTCAATTCTCTAAGTTCGCTAGCCTTCATGAATCTAAGCTCTCCTACTTACAAATCTCGTCGCAAAAGGCAACTTGTGGCCAGCCAGGCGGAAGGCTTCGGCGGCAACATCTTCCGCGACCCCTTCCAGTTCGTAAAGTATTCTGCCGGGCTTCACGACGGCTACCCACCCTTCGGTAGCACCTTTACCTTTTCCCATCCGCGTTTCAGCGGGTTTCTTGGTGAAGGGTTTATCGGGAAAGACCCTGATCCACACCTTCCCGCCACGCTTAACATATCGGGTCACTGCGATTCTCGCGGACTCTATCTGCTGTGAACTCATAAAGCCGCATTCCAAGGCCTGGAGACCGTAATCTCCAAAAGAGAGCGAGCTCCCCCTGTAGGCTTTTCCTCTCGAGCGGCCCTTCTGTTTTTTGCGATATTTGACTTTTTTTGGACTCAGCATCGATCTTTCCTATTCATTCTTATCAGGTAGAATTTCACCATTGAAGATGGTTACCTTCACGCCAATTACACCGTAGGTCGTGAATGCCTCTGCGAACCCGTAATCAATGTCGGCCCTGAGCGTGTGCAGAGGGACTCTCCCCTCACGATACCATTCTCTCCTGGCCATTTCCGCTCCCCCCAGCCTGCCTGCGCAGGCGATCTTGATCCCAAGGGCTCCAAAGCGCATGGCCGAACCGACGGCCTTTTTCATGGCCCTCCGGAAAGCGACCCTCCGCACCAGTTGCAAGGCCACATTTTCAGCCACAAGCTGGGCGTTGATTTCCGGTTTTCTGACCTCCTGGATATCAACAATGATTTCCCGTTTGATGACTTTTTCCAGTTCCCTTTTCAGGCCTTCTATCTCCGAGCCTTTCTTGCCGATGACTATGCCGGGTCGAGCCGTGTGGATACGTATCCTCACTTTTCCGGCAGCCCTCTCAATTTCAATCTTCGCAACACCGGCCTGATTCAGCCTTTTCGCCAGGAATTTCCTGATTTGATAATCTTCCAGGACAAAACCACTGTATTCCTTCAGTGCAAACCACCTGGAATCCCAGTCCCTGTTCACACCTAACCTGAAACCGATTGGATTAACTTTTTGCCCCAACTGCCACCTCCACTACGTAATCACCACCTGACCTGCCGGACCGACTTCACCCGGCACACTGCCCGAACAGCCTACCTGTCCTCTAGGACGACCGTCAGATGACTCGTTCTTTTCCTTATCCTGGTTGCACGCCCCAAAGCCCGTGGCCTAAATCGTTTGGCGGTAGGGCCCTCATCAGCATACAGTCGTTTTACATAAAGGGTGTCTATATCTGCACTGCTGTTTTGTTCAGCATTGGCAACGGCTGAATCAATCAGCTTTTTCAATAAACCGGCTCCCTTCTGGGGAGCGAAGGTAAGCGAATTGAGTGCCTCCTCAACTCCTTTTCCCCTGACCTGGTCCATGACCAACCGCATCTTGCGCGGGGAAATTCTTACGAATTTTGCGACAGCTCTTGTTTCCATATTTGAACACTCATCTCTTCAAATCATTAAAAACCCGGATTTCTATTTCTTGCCTCTAAGCTTGCTCTTCTTATCCCCGGCATGTCCATAAAAGGTCCGTGTCGGTGAAAATTCTCCCAGCTTATGCCCGACCATATCTTCGGTGACAAATACTGGAAAGAATTTCTTCCCGTTGTGAACCGCAAAGGTCAATCCCACAAATTCCGGAAGGACGGTGGACCTCCGCGACCAGGTCTTGATTATCTTACGACTTTGTGTCTCATTGGCATTTTGAACTTTGCTCAAGAGGTGATCATCTACAAAAGGTCCTTTTCGTAACGAACGTGGCAAAATTGTTCCTCCTTCATTGCCGGGGTGCAAAAATCCTGAAAGTCTACTTACGTTTCTTTACAATCAATCTATCGCTGGGCTTCCTGACCCGGGTTTTGTACCCCTTGGTGGGAACACCCCATGGTGTGACGGGATGTCGGCCGCCTGATGATTTACCTTCACCTCCACCGTGTGGATGGTCCACGGGATTCATAGCCACGCCCCTGACATGCGGTCTCCGACCTTGCCATCGATTCCGGCCGGCCTTCCCCAGTGAAATGTTTTCGTGGTCCAGATTCCCGACCTGTCCCAGGGTGGCCTTGCAGTCCAGAAGAATCATTCTGACTTCACCAGAAGGCAGTTTGACCTGAGCGTATTTCCCTTCCTTAGCCATAAGCTGGGCGTAACTCCCGGCGCTACGGGCCAGTTGCGCGCCATGGCCGATACTCAATTCAATATTGTGAATGTGACTTCCCAAAGGGATGTCCCGCAACGGAACCGTATTTCCTAAGCGGATTTCCGAGCCCGAGCCCGACAAGATCCGGTCCCCAACGTGGAGTTGATGGGGGGCTATGATATAACGCTTCTCACCGTCCAGATAATGGAGAAGGGCAATATTGGCCGATCTGTTCGGATCATATTCGATGGAGGCCACTATGGCCGGCACGCCTTCCTTCTCGCGTTTGAAGTCAATTATCCTGTATTTTCGTTTGTGACCGCCACCCCGATGTCTGGAAGTCACCCGGCCCAGTGAATTTCTTCCGCCCTTCTTTCTCAGAGAGCGAAGCAAGCTTCTTTCCGGTTTTCCACTGGTAATCTCCTCAAAACTGGAACCGGTCTGAAACCTTCTTCCCGGTGAGGTCGGCTTATTGGTCTTGATGCCCATAATCTTCTCCGAAATCTATCGCTGCTCCAAATTTGATGGAACCGTGAGCAGGTTTTACACACCTTCAAAAAATTCGATGCTCTCGCCGGGTGCCAGGGTAACAACGGCCTTTTTCCAATCAGATCTTTTCCCCGCAAAACGGCCCGTTCGCCGCTTTTTGCCACGGACATTCATCGTCCTCACATCAAGGACCTTTTTCTTGAACAACGCTTCAGCAGCCTGCCTGATCTCAATCTTGTTGGCCTTCTTGTGCACTTTCAGGCTGATCTGGTTCAGCAGTTCCTTCTGCAGATTTCCCTTTTCAGTGATATGTGGCTCCTTGATTACCTGATAGATATCCACTATGCGACTAATGCCTCCTCTATTTTTTCAACGGCAGTTCTCACCACGAAAAGGTAATCAAACTTCAGAATGTCGTAAACATTGAGCCCCTCATAACGCATGACCTTGACCCACGGAACATTCTGCGAAGACTTTTCCAGGTTCTCATTTTTTTCTTCGGTGACCACAAGGGCCTTTCTCACATCGAAGGTTCTAAGGACCTCCACGAAGTTCTTCGTCTTGATTTCGGGAAGGTCAAAATTCTCAAGCACGTAAATCTTCCGGTTCTGGACCTTGTCGGTCAGCGCCATACGGAGAGCGGCCTTTCTCACCTTCTTCGGCGTCTTGTGGAAATAATCTCTCGGTGAGGGCCCAAATGCAACGCCTCCGCCCCGTCTCGTTGGAGAGGATGCAACACCGGCTCTGGCCCTTCCAGTCCCTTTCTGCCGCCACAGTTTTGTTCCTGATGATTGGATTTCAGAGCGGCTCTTGGTGGCTGCACTTCCGGACCTGCGACCAGCAAGTTGTCCCAAGACCACCTGGTGCAACACATGCTTTTTCACGGGAACGTTAAATACACCTTCATTCAATTCCAGCTCAGAAATCTTTTCTTTCTGAAGATTATAGACATCCACGACACTCATTCTGTTCCCCTTACCCTACCAGACTATCCACAGGCCTCATCTGTAATTTTTCTTTTGCCGGATACGCCTTTGCGTCAGATTTTCCGTATTTCCACCGGGCTGCTGCCACTGCCGGGCACTGCGCCCCTGACCATAACGAGATCCATTTCCGGCCTTATATCGACAATCTTGAGATTCTTGACCGTGACACGTGTCTGGCCATATCTCCCCGGCATTTTCTTCCCTTTCATAACCCTTCCAGGTGTTGCACTACAGCCGATGGATCCCGGCACTCGATGTGACCGAGAACCGTGGGTCTTTCGCCCTCCTGAAAAACCCCACCTTTTCATGACACCGCTGAATCCTCTTCCTTTGCTGATACCGATGACATCTACGCGATCGCCGATTTCAAAAATATCGGATCTTAGTTCCTGACCAAGATCAAAGGCATCCGGATCATCCACGCGAATTTCCCTGGCAAAGGAGAAATATCCAGCTCCTGCCGCACCAAAGTGCCCCTTCAGAGGCTTGTTGACTCTCTTTTCCTTCTGGGCCTCATAGCCCACCTGAATGGCATTGTACCCTTCTTTTTCCAAGGTCTTTTTCTGGGTTACAACACAGGGCCCGACCTTCAATACAGTGACCGGACAGCTGCTTCCCTCTCCGAGAAAATATCGCGTCATACCCAGTTTTTTGCCAAAAAGCTTATTCACCATGAGAAAACTCTCCAGTATGTTCCACTATAAAAACGCTCCACAAAAAATTACGGGAACACAGTTAGAGTTTGATTTCAACGTCCACGCCTGCGGCAAGATCCAGCTTCATAAGGGCGTCCACCGTCTGTTGGGTCGGCTCAAGGATATCAAGCAGTCTCTTGTGGGTCCGAATCTCAAACTGCTCTCTCGATTTCTTGTCCACATGAGGAGATCGCAGTACACAGTACTTGTTGATTACGGTCGGAAGGGGGATAGGTCCAGCAACTCTGGCCCCGGTCGCCCTGGCTGTTTCCACTATTTCTACAGCTGATTGATCCAAAAGCTTATGATCATATGCCTTCAAGCGAATCCGGATCTTTTGATTGGCAATCATCCCCTTTTCCCCTTATTCAATAATATCGCTGATGACGCCGGCACCCACGGTCCTGCCGCCTT